>DASWDB010000120.1:0-11220 GCA_036395715.1 Actinomycetota bacterium
GGGAAGACCCTTCCCCGCCCGCTCCGACTCGAGCGTGGCGAGCTCGTTCACGTCCCGGCCGACCAGCATGATCCCGGCCCACGTGGGCGGCACCTCGGCCGGGTCCCTGCCGGCGTCGGCGGCCAGTCCGGCGAGATCTGCTGCGCGAACGACGAATGCATCGGCGTCGAGCCCCCACGCGTTCCACGCATCCGCGGCCCGGGCGGCAACACCGATCGCGGCCTCCTTCGTGCCGCCGACCCAGACGGGAGGCGAGCCTGGCGGGAGGAGTGGGCCGGTGAGTGCCGGGATGCGCTGCCCACCCGGCCATGCCGTCCCGGCGAAGAGCGCCCGGAGCGCGAGCACGGTCTCCTCGAGCAGCGCAACGCGTTCCGGGAAAGGCGGATAGTCGAGCCCGAGCGCCGCATGCTCCGCGCGGCCGTTCGCGTCGCCCACCCCCAGCCCGAGCACGGCCCGAGCGCCGGTCGCCTCATCGAGCGCCGCCGCCTGCTTGGCAAGCATGCCGACCGGACGGAACCCGGCTCGGGTGACGAGCACCCCCACGCCGAGCCCGGGATTCACGGCCGCGATCGCCGCCAGCAGCGTGTAGGCCTCGAGCGACGGACGGTCGGGAGAACCCGGCGGGAAGAGGTGGTCCGAGGCGAACACCGCGTCGTAGCCGGCCTCGGCGGCCCGCCGCGCCGACGCGAGCGGTTTCGCGACGTCGGCGGTGAACACGGTGAGCGTCAGCCCGAGCTTCATCGGTGACCCTCCAGTGCCAACAGGGCCGCGCCGATCGCGGCGCTGTCGGTCCCGAGCCGTGCTTCCACGATCGGAACGGTGGGGCGGTATTCGGCGGCCTCCACCACATCGACGAAGGCCACCCGGGCGGGTTCGAGCAGGAGATCCCCGGCGCCACCGACGCCACCCCCGACGACGACGGTCGCGGGATCCAGCACGTTGACCAACCCGGCGATGCCCTCGCCGAGGCGACGCCCCACCTCCGTGATGATGCCGCGCGCGACGGCGTCGCCGTCGCGCGCGGCATCCACGACCATGTGACCGGTGACGGCGTCCGGGTTCCCGCCGGCGCGCGCCGCGAGCGGCGCGTGCCGGCGTGCCGCCGCTCGTCCCTCACGGGTGATGGCGGAGCCGCTCGCCACGGTCTCCCAGCACCCGCGGTTGCCACAGCCGCACGCGGGTCCTCCCGGCTCGACGACGATGTGGCCCACCTCCGCCGCGAACCCGTGGGCACCGCGATAGAGCGTGCCGCCGAGGATCAGGCCGCCACCGATCCCGGTGCCGACCCCGATGTAGAGCACGTGGGCGACCCCGCGCGCCGCCCCGACCCGATACTCGCCGTAGGCGCCGGCCGTGCAATCGTTCTCGACGATCACCCGGGTGCCGGCAGCCCGCCCCACCACCTCCGCGATCGGGGCATCTCGCCAGGCGAGGTTGGGTGCGAACCGCAGGACCCCCGTGCCCTCCTCGACGAGCCCCGCGGCCCCTACGCCGACCGCGACGACATCCGGACCCGATACGTCGCCGAGGGCCGCCACCAGCGTTCGGAGCGTGGCCTCCATATCGTCGGCGGGTGTCGGTCGAACCGCCCGAGCGAGCTCGTCGCCTTCGCCCGTCACCCGCAACGCAACGACCTTCGTGCCGCCGACGTCGATGCCGACGGCCTGGGGCACCGCCTCGCTCATCCGATGTCGATCTTCTCGAGCCGCGTGGGACCGGGCTCGTCTCCCCCGGTGGGGTCCATCTCATCCGCTCGCGCGTCGATCACACCACGGAACGCAAGCAGCATCTCGGTCCCCGCCCTCAGGAGGTGCTCGATCACCTCGGGCTTGAGGGGCTGGACGGCCGTGACGGCCATGCAGATCGGGCACCACGCGACCGGGCATCCCCCCTGGGCGTGGGGACCGTCGGACGCGGCGCCTTCAGGCGCCCCATTCCCGGGCACCTGGGAGCCGGCTCGCTTCGCCCGCTCGTCCTTCGCCGCCTCGGCCATCGTCAGCCCCTTTCCGGGTCGGCGGGCATGGGCCCGCGACCGAACACGATCTCGAGATGATCGCCCGCGAAGTTCGCTTCGCGGACGACCATGCGTTTGAGCGACTGCGGGAGGATCAGGTTGCGCTTGTACGAGCCCACCCGGACCACCAGCTCCTCGCCCCGGCGGTGGATGTCCATGTCGTCACGGGAGACGAACGGGAGCCGCATCCGCAGGACGTACCCGTCGTCGCGCTTGCGCACCCGGATGGGATCGTCGTGGTAGAGGATCGAAACGGCATCCCGCTCCCCGTAGACCTCTGTGGCCATGTCCTCGAGCAGGGGGATCCCGACCATCTCGCGGTCGAACAATCGCGACAGGAGGATCGGCACGGGCTCGAAGGACTCGTGCACGGTCGCCAGATGCTCGGCCTGGATGTCTTTCCACTTGCCGAAGTACGGGTCCGTGACGTCCGGTGGCAGCACCCGGTTGACGACGACGGCGTCGACGCGGTATCCGAACAGCCCGAGATACGTGTAGGTCCGGCGTGCCTCGCTGATCACCATCTTCTCGGGGTTGAGCACCAACCTGACCGAGGAGATGGCCTCGTCGGTCAGGATGCCCTTCACCGCGTCCAGGTTCCGGTGGAGCCGTTCGACGGCCTCGAACACCTGGTCCGACGCGATGGGGAGCGAGGTCATGCGGGACACGAGCGGGCGGACGGCCTTCACCACCTTCCGCTCGACCGGGAAGATGCGCTCGATGTACCAGCTCATGATCTCGGGCAGGGAAAGGAGACGCAGCGTCTCGGCGGTCGGCGCACAATCGACGACGAGACAGTCGTAGTTGCCGCTCTCGACGTGGGTCTTCACATCGATCAACGCGAAGATCTCGTCGAGCCCCGGGATCACGGTCAGCTCTTCGGCCTGGATCGTCTCGGTGCCCGCCCAGTTCATCAGTTGGACCATGTAGTCCTGGATGTCGCGCCAGTTCTCCTCGAGCCGCTCCTGTGCGTCGATCTCCTGCCCCCAGAGGTTCGGGATGATCTCGGTCGGCGCACTGCCGATCCTCGTCTCGAAGGAATCCGCGAGCGAGTGCGCAGGATCGGTCGACATCACCAACGTTCGCCCGCCGGCCTTGGCGGCCCGCACGGCGGTGGCGGCCGCGACCGTCGTCTTACCGACCCCACCTTTGCCCGTGAACAGGATGACGCGCATCGCGCCAGCCTAGCCTCGCGGCCCTTCGACGTCAGCGCGTCGCAAGGAGTGCCAGCACCGCGATCACGTTGATGGTCGCGTGCGCCGCCATCGACGAGACGAGCGTGCGTCGATGCTCGAAGACCGAGGCAAGGATCACGCCCATCAGCGCGAGCCCGAAGAAGCGGATCGGCTCGACGTGCACGAACGCGAAGAACGAACCCGACAGGATCGCCGCCCACGCGAACCGCATCCGGCCTCGAAGTCCCTGGAACAGGAACCCTCGGAAGTACACCTCCTCGCAGATCGGAGCGAGGCACACCGCCATCACGGCGTTGATGACGAGCCAGGGGCCCGCCAGGTCTTGCAGCGGCGACGATGTCGTCGGCCGGTGGCCGGTGACGGCGCGGACGACCTCCATCGTGATCGCGATCACGATGGCCCCCGCGATGACGGCCCCGAGCCCCGCACCCACCCCGGCGACGACGTCGCGAGGGCGCCACCCGCCTCTGCGCAGGCCGAGCGGTGCGAGCGAGCCACGCGTCCGGCGAACGTAGAGAACGGTCGGGAGCAGCAGAGCGAGCTGCTGCGCCGCCGTGACGAGGACGGCTCCGCCGTCCGAATCCCAACCCAGGAACCCGAAGACGAGGTAGTTCGCGAACAGCACCAACCCGAACGGCACCAGGGCGATCGGGAGGAACTCGTTGAGGCTCCACGCGGCGAGCGGCCACCGGTCCTCGCCGTCCGGCCGAGGCGGGACGGGCGCGGGGATCGGCCGCATCGCCGGGCCCGCGAGCGGCTCGACGCTCATCAACCCATCTCGACGCGCCGCTTCAGACGCTCGAGCGCGTTCTCGATGACCCGGCGAGCGCCCTCGGTCCTGATGAAACCCGGGACGAGGGGTCCGAGCTCAACCGCCAGGCGGTAGGTGACCTGGGTGGTGTCCGGATCGACCTCATCGAGGAGGTACTCGCCGCGCACGTCGCGAACGGCCCCGTGGGCGTCGGTCGAATCCCACGAGATGGCGGTGTCGCCGGGCGCGTAGCGGTATCGCAGGGTGTACGAGGCTTTGCCGAGGACCGGCACGTCGACCTCGAACGCGACCTGCGTCGGCCGGCCTCCCTCGCCCCGCTCACGGACGTCCGCCGAGCGGACGTCCGCCCACTCCGGGTAGGCCTCGTAGTCCTCGATCACCTCGACCACGTCGTCGATCGGAGCCTCGATCAGGATCGATCCCTCAGCGTGTTCCATCGGAGCAATGCTACCGGTGGGTCGCGGTCACCACCCCGAACACCAACAGGCCGACGCCGACGAACACCACGCCGACGAGCGCCCACATCAGGACCTTCGTCTCCACGATCAGGGTGCCGCCCTGCGCGAGCCGGTGCGCCTCGATGGCGGACATCGCGTAGACGCAGATCCCCGCGACGAGGAAGAGCGTGAATGACGCGACGAGCGGCCCGGAACCGGCAGCCGCGATCGCGAGGAGCACGCCGAGCCCGAACGTGACGGCGAAGAGCACCCCGCGCGCGAGCCCGTCGAGACCGCGTCCGAGCGCGCGGTGTCCGAGCCCCGGGAAGATCATCGAACGGATCGCCGCATCGCGCGGTTCGATGCGTACCCGCTCCTCAGGGACGCGCATCACCTGGGCGAACGGCGTCCCGCACGTCGCACACGAATCCAGCTCGATCGCGTTCTTCCCCCCGCATACCGGGCAGGGCCAGAAGGGTTGCCGTCGCTCCGACGGCTCGGTCGCGACCCCGACGCTGCCGGGGGCATCCCCAGCCGTCGGGTGCACGACCGGAGGAGGTTCAGGAGGCTGACCGAGCGGCGCGAAACACTGGCCGCACCACGCGGCATCCTCGGACACCAATGCGCCGCAGTTCGGGCATCTGAGGTCGTCGCCGGGCACGGCCGAAGGGTACCCCCCGTGCGCGACGCGATGAACGACCCTCAGCCGGCCGCCGCACGCAGCCATCCGGCGAGCCGGGCTGCGACGGTCGGCCAGGCGTGCGAGCGCACGACCCGCGCTCGTCCCGCCTCGCCCATCTTCCGTGCGAGCCTGGGGTCGGCGAGCAGGGTGACCACCGCGTCGGCGACCGCCTCCACCCGGCGTCCATCGACGCACAGCCCCGTTTCGCCGTCGACGAGGCTCTCGGGCGCACCACCGGAATCGCCGACGACGACCGGGCGCCCGCACGCGGCAGCCTCGATGAAGACATTGCCCCAGCCCTCGACCTCGAGACCCGCCGCGCGGGTGCGGCACGGCATCGCGAAGACGTCCCCGACGGCGTAGTACCCGGGCAGGTCGTCCTCGCTCACTTCACCGACGAACACGACCGAACCAGACGGCGCCGCCGTGGCCATGGCTCGGAGCTTCGCCTCATACGGGCCTCCCCCCACGATCAGCAGCGTCGCGTCGGGAACGCGGGCTCGGATGGTCCCCATCGCGCGGATCAGCACGTCCTGCCCCTTGCGCGGGACGAGCCGGCTGACACACACGACGAGCGGTCGGTTCCCGACACCCAGCGAGCGTCGGACCCCGTCCGTCGGGAGATCCGGCCGGAACCGCTCGATGTCGGCACCGGGGTAGAGCACGGAAACGGGAACGTCGTGCGGAACCGCGGTCCGCACCGTCCGCGCGACGAACGCCGAGCACATCACCGCGACCCGGGAGGCGCGTGAGGTCGCCCGCCGCAGCAACGCGTGCGTCCCCGGAGCGATCGAGAGCCAGTACTCGAATCCGTGCGCCCCGGCGACGTATGGATATCCGCCCTCGGCCAATCTGGGTCCAAGGATCGCGAGCGGATAGGTCGCGCCGAACAGGACGGCCTCCGCGCCCAGATCGCGTGCGGCTGCACGCACCCGTCGTCCGACGTCGCGGTTCGGCCACAGGAAGGCTTCCGGCTGGCGGAAGACCGGGAACGGGACGCCCGCGTCGTACCCACCGGCGTCGCCGGTGCTCGGACAGAAGACCCCGACCCGCTCGGGAGGCAATGCCCGCACGAGCGCCCCGAGGGTCCGCTGGATGCCGCCCACGCGCGGCGGGAAGTCATTCGTGACGACGAGGGTGGTCGGAACGTCCACGGTGCCGATAATCGCAGAGGGAGCCCGGGAAGCCCGGGCGGGTGGGGATGGGACCGACGATGGATGCGGGATCCGACACCGAGCTCACGGCGCTGGAGGAGGAGCACGCCTTCCTCGACCGATCCTCGTGGCGCAAGGTCCGGATCACGGGTTCCGACGCCGTCACGTGGCTCGGCGATCTGCTCACGGCCGACATCGGCGCGCTCGAGCCCGGCCGGGGGAGCCGCTCGCTCCTGCTGACCCCCACGGGCCGGATCCGCGCCGACGTCCAGGTCGCGCGTCGCGAGGACGATCTCGTCCTGCTCCAGGCACCGGAGCAGCCGGAGCACATCGGACTGGCCCTGAGTGCCTACGTCCTGTCCTCCGATGTCTCGCTCCAGGACCGCACCAACGACCTCGCGTTGTTCACCGTTCCCGGCCGGGCGGCGTCTCTCGTTGGGATCCACGGCGCGACCGAACCCTCGAGCGTGGGTCCCGGCATCGACGTGCTCGTCGAGGCCGGGAAGCCGGCATGGCGGTTCGTGCAGGCGTGTATCGCCGCCGGCCTCCTCGAGGCCGGCGGCGACGCCTACGAGGCCTGGCGGGTCCGCCGAGGGATCGCGCGGATGGGGGCGGACTTCGACGAGCGTTCGCTCCCGGCCGAGGCGGGTCTCGAGGCGGCGATCGCTTCCGACAAAGGATGTTTCCTCGGCCAAGAGGCGGTCGCTCGAGTGCGCAACCTCGGGCATCCGCCGCGGCTCCTCCGACACCTTCACGGTCCCGGAGCCATCGCCACCGATGAGGCTGTGTTCGCGGGGCCGAACGCGGTCGGCGAGGTCACCAGCGCGGCCCTCGATGGCGACGGAACCACGGTCATCGCCCGGGTGCGGTGGGACGCCGGGGTCTTGCCGCTGACGGTCTCGGACGGCCGCAGCCTCGAGGACGCATCGGCGAGGAGCTAGTCCCTTCGAGTCATTTCGTGTCCCCCTGTCAGGTGAGGGGCAATGGGTGCCTTCGACCCCTTCCCTTCGCGCCGAGCGCTCTGATATGAATCGGCCTCGGCCTGCCCGCGGCCGCGAAGGGGGGGTGCGACGAAGGTGAGGATCGACCGGTTCCCCGACGTTGACGTGGAGGCGCTTCCGGCCAACCCGAGCCCCCCGGACCTGTGGCAGGACCGCGCCGCCTGTTTCGGGATCGACCCGGACGTCTTCTTCCCGATCTCCGAGGAGGAGGCCGGCCCGGCCCTCGCATTCTGCAGCGTCTGCACCATCCGCGAGGAGTGCCTCGCGTGGGCACTCAAGAACGGTGAGCGCTACGGCGTGTGGGGCGCGACCACCGAGCAGCAACGCCGTCGCCTGCAACGTCACGTCGCCTGAGCACGGACCGGTCGAGCGGGTCGAAGATCGTCGTCAGCCGTTCGGCGCCACCCAGCCCCTAGACTGAGCCGTGTGGAGCCCGACCGCAGGCCGATCGACGCCGCCGCGCCGCTCCGGATCAGCTTCGTCGGTGGTGGCACCGATCTCCCCCACTGGTTCGACGAGCACGGCGGAGCCGTGCTGTCCGCAACCATCGATCATTCGGTTCGCGTCCGGCTGCGTCCGCGCGTCGACCGTGAGATCAGGGTCCGCTCGCTCGATCTCGGGCATCTCGTCGCCTACCACCTCGATCGAGGGCCCGTCTACGACGGCGTCATGGATCTGCCGAAGGCCGCGATCGCGAGGATGGGTATCACGACGGGCGTCGATGTCCAGATCGAGAGCGACGCCCCACCGGGGAGCGGTCTGGGTGGTTCGTCCGCCCTCGTGACCGCGGTCGTGGCGGCGCTCGCGATGCTGACGGATCACCGGCTCACCGCCCTCGAGGTTGCGCGTCTGTCCCACCGGATCGAACGGGAGGATCTCGGGATCAGCGGCGGATGGCAGGATCAGTACGCCGCCGCGTTCGGCGGATTCAACTTCCTCGAGTTCTCGCGCGCGGAGGTGTCCGTGAGCCCCGTGCATGCCAATGCGGGAACGCTCGCGGCGCTCAGCCGACATCTGCTCCTGTGTTACACGGGGAGCGTCCGTCGGAACGTCGGGCTGATCGACCGCCAGATCCAGCTCCACCGCGAGGGCCGGGAGGAGACGATCCTGGGGATGAAGCGCCTCCAGGAGATGGCGTTCGCGATGCGGCACGCGGTCGAGCGGGGCGACATCGACGTCCTCGGCTCGCTGCTCGACGAGGCCTTCCTCGCCAAGAAGCAGATGAACCCGTTCATCGCCGATCACACGCCCATCGAGGACATGCTCAGCACTGCCCACTCCGCGGGCGCGATCGGGGGCAAGATCTGCGGAGCAGGCGGCGGCGGCTATCTCCTCCTGGCGGCCCCGCCCTCGGCGCACGAGGCGATCAAGCGTGCCCTCTCGCGATCGGGAGGCCAGTTCGCCGCGTTCAGGTTCTCTCCCGATGGGGTGCGGGCGAGGCGCGGGGGCGACGTCTGGGCACCATCGGCATGACCCGCAGGTTCGCACTCGTCGACCGCGACGGAACGATCAACGTCGAGCGCGACCACATCGCCGATCCCGACCAGATCGAGCTGATCCCGGGGTCCGCCGAGGGGCTGGTTCGGCTGCGCGACGAGGTGGGGATGGGCATCGTGATCGTGACCAACCAAGCGCACGTGGGTCGCGGCGAGCTCACCCCCGAGGATCTGGAACGGATCCACGAACGGCTGCTCGGGCTGTTGGCGGACGAGGGCGCGGTGGTGGACGCCATCCTCCACTGCCCGCACGCGCCCGATGCGGGCTGCACCTGCCGGAAGCCGGCGCCCGGTCTCGCGATCCAGGCTGCGGAGCGGTTCGGGTTCGATCCGTCGGCCGGCGTCGTCATCGGTGATCATGCCGGCGACGTCGGCTTGGGCCGAGCCGTCGGGGCCATGACCTTCCTCGTCCTCACCGGACACGGCCGGGAGGAACGGGCGTCGGCCGAGCCGATGGCCGACCACGTCGTCCCGAACCTGGCCGCTGCGGTGGATATCATCGCGGCGCTCCTCCCGCGAGAAGGGTGACGGTGGACAGCGAGGATGCGCGCGCACGCGCGGCCGAGTACCTGACGGAGACCGCTTCGCTCATGCATGCGGTCCTGTCGTCCTGCCTCGACGACATCGTCGAGGCCGCAAGACGCCTGACCATTTCGTTCCTCGGCGGCGGCTCGCTGCTGATCTGCGGGAACGGTGGGAGCGCGGCCGATGCGCAACACCTCGCGACGGAGTTCGTCAGTACCTTGACCCTCGACCATCCTCGCCCCGCGATGCGTGCGATCGCGCTGACCACGGACACGTCGCTCCTGACGGCGATCGGGAACGACTTCGGCGTCGACCGCATCTTCGCGCGCCAGGTCGAAGCGTTGGGCCGACCCGGAGACGTCCTGCTCGGCATCTCGACGAGCGGCAACTCCGCGAACGTTCTCGCGGCTGCCGAACGCGCCGCCTCGATGGGTCTCGGCGTCCTCGCCCTGACGGGGCGGTCGGGCGGGAAGCTCGCGCCCCTCGCCGACATCGCGATCCAGATCCCGTCGGACATCACGGCGCACATCCAGGAGGCGCATCTCGCGACCGAGCAACTGCTTGCCCTGCTCGTCGAACGAGCGATCCACCCGGATCCCGTACCCGATACCGGGTAGGTATTTCTCCCCCACCGGCCTCCTCCATCCCGTATGGTCACCCGCCGATATCCCCCTTCGAAGGGACATCCGGTGAAAGGATGCCCCGCCGAGTTGGTCTGGCGTTCCCGAACGGAGGGTTGGAATGACACGTAGCACGTCCATACTCATGCGCGCGGTCGGGACGGTGGTGGTTGCAGCCATCGTCCTTCTCGGCATGCCGACGCCGCCGGCGTCCGCTGCCCCGATCGACCACGTAACGATCAGCGCGAACACGCCCACGCAGGTCGAGGGCAACAGCGGAACGACCTCGGTGACGTTCGCGATCACCTACTCGGGGAACCCCACTGCGTTCTCGATCGATTGGGCGACCGCGAACGGAACCGCGACCGCCGGAAGCGACTACGTGGCGGCCAGCGGGACCGTGAGCTTCAACGGGACCGGGTCCGACCGGACGAAGACGGCGACGGTGCTGATCAACGGCGACACGAACGTCGAAGCGAACGAGACGTTCACCGTCACCATCTCCAACCCCCAGCCACCCACGAACGTCGTGATCGACACCCCCACCGCGACCCAGACGATCTCCGACGATGACAGTTCGGCGTCGTTCGCGATCGCGGACGTCACCGCCGCCGAAGGGAACGCCGGCAGCTCGACGTTCTCGCTCACGGTTACGAAGACCGGGTCCACCGCGTTCTCGACAAGCGTCAACTTCGCTACCGCGGACGGCACCGCCACGGTCGCCGACGGCGACTACGTCTCGAACACCGGAACCCTCAGCTTCCTCCCCGGTGACACGTCGAAGACCATCGACGTGACGGTGAACGGGGACACGAAGCACGAGGCCGACGAAACATTCACGGTGAATCTGAGTGGTGCCGTCAACGCGACGATCTCCGACGACCAGGGTCTCGGCACGATCACGAACGACGACCAGGTACCCGACGTCAGCGTGGACGACCAGATCGTGGCGGAAGGGAACAGCCCCGGGACCACCTCGATGACGTTCAACGTCACGCTCTCCAACCCGAGCGACCAGACCGTCACGGTCGACTACTCGACCAACGACGGCACCGCCACCACCGCGGACGGCGACTACGCCGCGACATCCGGGACGCTCACCTTCGACCCGGGTCAGACGGCGAAGAACGTGGACGTCACCGTGAACGGCGACGACACGACCGAGCCGGATGAGCACCTCAGCCTCGATCTGTCGAACGCGACGAACGCGAACGTGCTCGATGGGTCGGGAGACGGCACGATCACGAACGACGATCCGATCCCGGACGCGAGCATCGACGACCAGTCGATCACGGAGGGGGATGCGGGGGCGTCGACGCTCAC
>DASWDB010000121.1:0-3024 GCA_036395715.1 Actinomycetota bacterium
GTCCCGATACGCCGCGATCGCGCCCACGCTCTCCTCGAGCGGTGTGTCCGGGTGCACGCGGTGCAGGTAGTACAGGTCGATCACCTCCGCCCGCAGGCGACGCAGGCTCTCCTCGATCTGCGACCGGAGGACCGCTGGGCGGCCGTCGCCCGGCGCGTATCCACCTTTCGTCGCCACGATGCAATCCTCGGGGACGGGCGAAAGCGCGGCCCCGATCGTCTCCTCGCTCTGGCCCCCGGTATAGGTGTGGGCGGTGTCGATCATGTTGACGCCCAACCCGACCGCCTCCCTCACGAAGGCGACGTGCTCGGGTGTGTTCGTGAGCCGGTTCGTCCCGAGCCCGATCCGCGTCATGTCGGTGTCACCGAGTCTGAGCATGGGACCATCCTCTCAGTCAGTCGGGGAGCAGCGGAACTCGCAGACCCTCGTGGCGCCCGAGCAGGACCCCTCGCGTGACCGCCGATGATCCGAAGCGCTCGCGCACGTGATCGAGCGTCGCGTCGATCGCCCACGCCGGCGCCCCGTCGAACGGCAGCGCCAGCTGGATCGCATCGTCGTTGAAGAGGTTGCTGAAGGTGATGCCGATCAACGTGACCCCGCGACGCTGGATCACCGGCATGGCATCGCCCAGCAGGACCTTCCCGGCAGCCAACAGCGTGACCGTTTCCGCGGAAGCCTCGGGGAGGGTGTGGGACCGGGTGGCTCGCGAGAAGTCGTCGAACCGAAGCCGGAGCGTCACGGTTCGACAGACGCGGTGCGCCTTCCGCAGGCGGTGAGCGAGCCTGTCGACCAAGGCGATCAGGTCGGTGTCCAGCTTTGCAGGTGGACGCGGCCGCCGACCGAGCGCCCGCTGGGTGCCGATCGAGTGACGACGACGGCCGACCTCGACCCGGCGCGGGTCCCGGTTGTGCGCGAGGGCGAAGAGGTGACGTCCCGAAGCGAGCCCGAGGATCCGCACCAGGGCCGGCTCGCCGAGCCGAGCCACCTCCGCCACCGTGGTGATCGAGCGCTCGCGGAGCTTCCGCGCCGTCACCGGACCGACGCCCCACAGCCGCTCGACCGGGAGCGCGTGCAGGAACGCGAGCTCGTCGTCCACAGGAACCACGAGCAGGCCATCGGGCTTGGCGACGCCGCTGGCCACCTTCGCTAGGAACTTCGTCCGCGCCACGCCCACCGTGACCGGCAGCCCGACCCGTTCGCGCATCTCCCGGCGCAGATGCACCGCGATCTGGGTCGGTGTGCCGGAGATCCGACGGAGCCCGCCGACGTCCAGGAACGCCTCGTCGATCGACAAGCCTTCCACGAACGGCGTGGTGTCGCGGAAGACCTCGAACATCGCCTCGCTCGCCGCCGAATACGCCTCCATCCGCGGCCGCACCACGATCGCCTGCGGGCACAGTCGGCGCGCCTGGGTCTCGCCCATCGGCGTGTACACCCCGTAGGCCTTGGCCTCGTAGCTGGCGGCGAGCACCACCCCGCCTCCGACGATCACCGGGCGACCACGAAGCGCCGGGTCGTCGCGTTGCTCGACCGACGCGTAGAAGGAGTCGGCGTCGGCGTGCAGGACCGTGCCCTCCTCGGCCACCGCTCGATGCTTGCACTCACCACCGATAGGGATGTGCGGCCGTGATGACCGCGTGTCATCGGTGAACCATGGATCCGGCCACGGAAGCGTCCTCGGCGGCAGCGTCCGGGAACCCGGGGGAGCGCGCCGCCGCTCCGGGTGCATCCACATCAGCGTATGGTTCGTCCCCAGCGAGGAGCGGGGCAAGGAGGTACGTATGACCAGCGGTGAAGTCACCGTGACGATCGATGCACCACCGGAACGGGTCTGGCCGTGGGTAGCCGATCTCGGCAAACACGCCTCATGGTCCCCGAAGCCGTACTCGGTCGAGTGGATCGAGGGCGAGCCCAACGCCGTCGGCAGCAAGTACCGCTCCGTCGGTGAGATCCCGAACGACAAGGACCACGTCAACGAGGGAGAGATCGTCGAGAACCACCCCAACGATCGGTTCGTCCTGCACGCGCACGACAAGGAGGGGGATTACGCGAACACCTTCACCCTCAGGCCGGCAGGGAGCTCGACAGAGGTCACCATCCGCCTCGAATTCGTGAAGATGCGCGGCATGGCCGCGATGATGATTCCGATCATCTTCCCGCTCCTCGGCAAGAAGGACCTGCGCGCCCGGATGGCGATGCTGAAGCAGAAGATCGAAGCCGCGTCGAGCGGCTAGCGTCATATCAGTCCCAGCTCCCATCCCGACGATGCCGTCGGCCGGTCGGCCCATGGCTCGTCCCATCGAGGCCTGGCATGCTGGCTGGACCCGCCGAGGGAGGCCAGGTGCCGGGACATTTCACCCACGTCTACACCGCTCGACGTGTCGCGGACCTGCTGGCAGCCGACACCCCCCCGCCGGGCTGGCCCGAAACCTCGGAGGACGACCCGCCCGCGGGCTGGAACAGCCGGAAGGACCTCGGGCAGATCATGCAGGATTGGGAGAAGTTCGCGGCCGTGGGGGCGGTCGGACCCGATCTCTTCTACTTCTCGCAGGACTACAACGGTCTGCCGCTCGGGCCGATCAGCGACGAGCTGATGCTGTCGCTCGCCGTCTACTACTACTACGACTACGCCAAGGAACATGACTGGGAACCGCTGCTGTTGATCCTCGAGGAGGTCGACGCGACGTTCGCCAATGTCATCCGGTTCCTGATCAAGCTCCAGAAGATCTGGCAGGACTTCAAGAAGGCCTGGGACGACACGATCGGTCCGTTCGTCCAGGCCGCGGACTCGATCCTCGACGATCTGACAGGTGGTGTCCTCAGCGAGTTCAAGGTCGCGTTGTCCGAGCTGGGGACCGCGCTGAAGCTCGTTGGCGAAGAGGAACTCTTCACCTTCGCCGACATCTTCACGCGATTCGACACCTGCGTCGCCAAGGGGCTCGACGAGCAGTCGTTCCTCTGGAGCGACATGACCCACTACCGGCGGACCAGCGAACTGGCGCGCAACCTGTTCCTGCAGGCCGA
>DASWDB010000122.1:0-9194 GCA_036395715.1 Actinomycetota bacterium
ATCGAGGACGGCGGTGTCGCCGCGGAGATCGACCCCAACCCCGAAGTGCTCCAACAGTTCCGCCATGACGACACAATCCCGGATCCTCGGCACGTTCCGGACCACGCTTCGGCCGGGGGCCAGCAGGGCGGCGGCCATCAGCTTCAAGGCGGAGTTCTTCGCGCCGGACACCCGAACGGATCCTTCGAGGCGCGCACCACCGGTGACGAAGAGCCGGTCCATCGCCCGATGGTAGGGCAACGGACGGGGCGCGGCCGCTACCCGGCGACGACGATGCGAGCCTCGGCCTTCGCGACCTCGGCCTTCGCGAGTTCGTCGTCGGCAGCCGCGCTCCCCTGCGCCTCTTCGAGGCGCGCCCGAGCGGCCGCAACGTCGATCTCGTCGGCGAGCTCCGCGTTCGCAGCCAGCACATCGGCCCGCGTCACGCCCTCATCCGACGAGACGTGGAGGAAGCCCCCGTCGACGACGGCGACCGACCACGTGCCGTCCTCCAGCTGCATCCGCAGCGGTGCGATCGCCAGCTGCACCAGCAAGGGGGCATGGCCTCCCAGGATCCCCACCATGCCGTCGGTGCCGTGGGCGACCAGCATCTGCACATCGCCCGTCCACACCTCCCGCTCGGGGGTGACGAGGTGGACCTCGAGCGTCATGAAGCGACGGCCTCCAGCTGCTTCGACTGCTCGACGGCCTCCTCGATCCCACCGACCATGAAGAACGCCTGCTCGGGGAGATGGTCGTACTCGCCTTCGCAGAGACCTCGGAACGACGCGATCGTTTCGTCGATCGGCGTGTACTTCCCGGCGATCCCGGTGAACTGCTCGGCGACGAAGAACGGCTGCGAGAGGAACTTCTGGATCTTCCGGGCGCGCGAGACGATGACCTTGTCCTCTTCGGAGAGCTCGTCGATCCCCAGGATGGCGATGATGTCCTGGAGGTCCTTGTAGCGCTGCAGGATCTCCTGCACGCGCCGCGCGACCCGGTAGTGATCCTCACCGACGTAGCGAGGATCGAGGATGCGGCTCGTCGAGTCCAAGGGGTCGACCGCCGGATAGATCCCCAGGGCCGAGATCTCGCGCGAGAGCACCGTTGTCGCGTCCAGGTGCGCGAACGCAGCGTGCGGCGCAGGATCGGTGATGTCGTCCGCCGGCACGTAGATCGCCTGGAGCGAGGTGATGGACCGTCCGCCCGCCGAGGTGATCCGCTCCTGCAGGTCGCCCATCTCGCCGGCCAGGTTGGGCTGGTACCCGACGGCGGAGGGCATCCGCCCGAGCAAGGTCGAAACCTCCGAGCCTGCTTGGGTGAACCGGAAGATGTTGTCGACGAAGAGCAGCACATCCTTGTGTTCGACGTCGCGGAAGTACTCGGCCATCGTGAGCGCCGAGAGTGCGACGCGCAGGCGCACGCCCGGCGGCTCGTCCATCTGCCCGAACACGAGTGCGGTCTTCTCGATCACCCCGGATTCGGTCATCTCGAGGAACAGGTCGTTGCCCTCGCGGGTCCGCTCCCCCACGCCGGCGAACACCGATACACCGCCTTGCTGCTCGGCCTGGCGGCGGATCATCTCCTGGATGATCACCGTCTTCCCGACGCCGGCGCCGCCGAACATCCCGATCTTGCCGCCCTGGACGTACGGCTCGAGGAGGTCGATCACCTTGATCCCCGTCTCCAGCATGACCTTCTTCGGCTCGAGATCGGCGAAGGGAGGAGCTTCGCGATGGATCGGCCACCGCTCCGTCGCGTGGATGTTCGCGGCGTCGGTATCCAGGGGCTCGCCCAGCACGTTGTAGACGTGACCGAGCACGCCCTCGCCGACGGGGACGGTGATCGGGGAACCCGTGTTGATCACCGACGTGCCTCGGATGAGCCCGTCGGTCGGCTTGAGCGCGATCGCGCGGACCTGGGAGTCGCCGATGTGCTGGGCGACCTCGCAGGTGATCGTCGTGGTGAGCTGATCGATCGTGATATCGACCAGCAGGGCGGTGTTGATCTCGGGGAGCCGGCTCGGCGGGAACTCCACGTCCACCACCGGTCCGATCACCCGGACGACACGGCCGTGTGCGTGTTGGTCGTCGTTCTCGTTCACCTCAGGCATCGGTCATCCTTCCTTGGCGGAGGACAGCGCTTCGGCGCCGCCGACGATCTCCAGGATCTCGGTCGTGATCTCGTCTTGACGTGCCCGGTTCGCCTGCCGGGTCAGGACCTTGATCAGATCGTCCGCGTTGTCGGTCGCGGCCTTCATCGCGCGACGCCGGGAGGCGTTCTCCGATGCTGCGGACTCGAGCAGCGCAGCGTAGACCTTCGTGATGACGTACTGCGGCAGCAGATGTTCCAGGATCTCGGCCGGCTCCGGCTCGAAGAGATACTCCGCCGACACCGTGTCCCGCGCCGTCCCCGTGACCTCCTCCGGAGCGATCGGGAGGAAGCGCTTGGACGTGGCACGCAGCGTGAACGCCGACCGGAAGTCGGTGTACGCGCAATGGAGCTCGTCGATCGCGCCGTCCGCGAAATCTTGGATCAGCCGCCGGCCGACCACCTCGGCCTTCTCGTACGGAGGGACCTCGCTGAATCCCTGCCAGGAGGCCTGCATGGGCACCCCGCGGAACCGGAAGTACCCGACGCCCTTCTTGCCGACGACGTAGAGCACCGGCTCCATCCTGCGCGCGCGGGTCTCGCGCAGGTGCTGCTCGGCGACCTTCAGCACGTTCGCGTTGTACGCACCGGCGAGCCCCCGGTCCGACGTGATCACGAGGACGCCGATCTTCGTGGCATGCTCCCGATGCTCGAGCAACGGATGAGCGACCGACGCGGACCTCGACGCGACGTCCTCCATCGCCTTCGTCAGCTGCTCCGCGTAGGGGCGCGAGGCCTCCACGCGCGACTGCGCCCTCACGATCCGAGAGGAGGCGATCAACTCCATCGCCCGCGTGATCTTCTTCGTCGACTGGACCGAGCGGATCCGCCGACGAACGATGCGGAGCTTCGCGCCCATGCCTCACCCGGCCTCGTTCGGCCCGGCCTCGGCGTCCCCGGCCTCGGCCACGGTTCCGTCCTCCGCCGAGGACATGCGGTCCCATCCGATGTCCGGCTTGACCGGATCGGCTTCGGTCGTCCTCCCGATCCCCGACTCCGAGCCGGGAGCCTCACCCGACGGAGCGAACGTGGCCGCGAACTCCTCGACGGCCCGCGACAGGTTCTCCAGGGTCGCCTCGTCCAGCTTCCCGGTCTCACGGATCGCGGCGTTGATCTCAGGGTGTCGGGCCTCGATCGCCTCCTGGAAGGTCTCCACGAATCGTTTCGCGTCCTCGACGGGGTACCGGTCGAGGTGTCCCGACGTGACCGTCCAGATCGCGACGACCTGCCGCTCGACGGTCTGCGGCTGGTACTGCGGCTGCTTGAGGACCTCGACGACGCGGGCTCCGCGGGCGAGCTGCTGCTGCGAGGCCCTGTCGAGCTCGGACCCGAACTGCGCGAAGGCCTCGAGCGCGCGGAACTGCGCCAGGTCGAGCCGGAGCCGGCCGGCCACGTCCTTCATCGCCTTGACCTGGGCGTTCCCGCCGACCCGGGACACGGAGATGCCGACGTTGATCGCCGGGCGGACACCGGAGAAGAACAGTTCCGGCTCGAGATAGATCTGGCCGTCGGTGATCGAGATGACGTTCGTCGGGATGTACGCGGAAACGTCGCCACCCTTGGTTTCGATGATCGGAAGTGCGGTGAGCGAGCCTCCTCCGAGGGCGTCGGAGAGTTTGGCCGCGCGCTCCAGCAGGCGGGAATGCAGGTAGAAGACGTCGCCCGGGTAGGCCTCGCGACCGGGCGGGCGGCGGAGCAGGAGCGAGATCTCCCGGTAGGCGACGGCTTGCTTCGACAGGTCGTCGTAGATGATCAGCGCGTCGTCGCCCCCGTACATCCAGTGGGCCCCGATCGCGGCGCCGGCGTAGGGAGCGATGTACTGGAACGGCGCGGGGTCGGAGGCCGCGGCGTTCACGACCACGGTGTACTCGAGAGCACCGTTCTCCCGCAGGGTCTCCACCACTTCGGCAACGGTCGACGCCTTCTGACCCACGGCGACGTAGATGCACTTCACCGCCCGATCGGTGCCCCAGAACGGCTTCTGCGCGATGATCGCGTCGAGCGCGATCGCCGTCTTGCCCGTCTGCCGGTCGCCGATGATCAGCTCGCGCTGGCCGCGTCCGATCGCAGTCATCGCGTCGATCGCGGCGATCCCCGTGTAGAGCGGCTCCTTCACGGGTTGGCGCGACACGACGTTGGGCGCCTGCAGCTCGAGCACCCGTGTGCGGTCCGACGGGATCGGTCCCTTGTCATCCAGCGGACGGCCGAGGGCGTCGACGACGCGGCCGAGGAAGCCGTCACCGACCGGGATGGAGAGGATCTTCCCCGTCTGCTTCACCGGATCGCCCTCCTCGATCGAGGAGGCGTCGCCGAGGATGATGCAGCCGATCTCGTCCTCGTCCAGGTTGAAGGCGAGTCCGAGGAGCTCCCCAGGGAACTCGAGCAGCTCGTTCGCCATCGCTTGGGGCAGCCCGGACACGCGGGCGATCCCGTCCCCGGACTCGATGACGCGGCCGACCTCCTCCCGTTCGATCGACGGGCTCCAGCTTTCGACGTTCTTGCGCAGCGCCTCCGCGATCGAGGCGGGATCCAGGTTGAGTGCCATCAGCGATTCAGCTCCCCAGTGCGTGCTTGGCGTCCTCGAGACGGCTGGCGATCGAGCCGTCGAAGACGAGGTCCCCGACGCGCGCGACCACGCCGCCGACGAGGGTTGGATCGATAACGACCTTCGCTTCGATCGTCCGTCCGGTGGCCCGCGAAAGTGCCTCCTCGAGACGCTTGCGCTGCCGGTCGTTCAGCGGGACCGCGCTTCGAACCTCGGCCACCGCGTGTTGGTGTCGCTCCGCCGACAGCGCCACGACACCGTCGGCGATCTTCCCGAGGTCGCGGGCTCGACCGGCATCGATCAACAGCGAGATCGCCGTGAGCGTGGCCGGGTTGGCCCGGTCGCCCAGGATGTCGTGAACGAGCGCACGACGGTTCTCCACCGGCAGCGCCCGGTCCGTGAGGGCCTCCCGGAGCTTCGGGTTCTGTTCGACCGCCTTCGCGAAGGCGAACAGCTCGTCACCGACCGCGTCCAACACGCCCTCGGCTTCGGCGATCGCGACGATCGCCATCGCGTACCCACGGATGTGTTGGTCCTTGCCGAAGAGTCGGTCGAGCAGCTCCTGCATCGCTCGGCTCAGCCCTCTCCGTTCGCGCCCGAGGCGACCTGCTCGATGTACTCGTCGATCAAGCGTTCGTGGGACTTGGTATCGAGCTCGGCGCCCACCACCCGCCCGGCGAGGGACACCGCGATGTCGGCGACCTGAGCACGCAGCTCGTTGAAGACGCGGTCACGTTCGGCACGGATCTCGTCCTGAGCGCGCGCGACGATGTTGCGCGATTCCTCCTCCGCCTTCGCCTGGATGTCGCGGCGGAACTGCTCTGCGGTCTCACGGGCTTCCTCGATGATCCGGTTGGAGTCCTCGCGAGCATGCGCGAGCTGCTGCCGGTAGTCCTGCAACTCGCGTTCCGCTTGCATCCGCGTCTGCTCGGCGCTCTCGAGCTGTCCCTGGATCTGTGCGCGGCGCTCGTCCAAAAGCGTGTTGACGCGCGGGATGACCCACTTCCACATGAAGTAGAACAGGATCCCGAACGCGATCGCGCCGACGATCAGCTCGCTCGCGTGCGGGTACAGATCCTTCTTGTCGCTGACCGACTCCTGGGCGAAGACGGATATGGCTCCGAGCACGATCCGCCTCCCTCAGATGATGAACGAGAACGCGATGCCGAACAGGGCGAGCGCCTCGATCAGACCGATGCCGATGAACATCGTTGTCCGGACCTGGTTGGCGTACTCCGGCTGACGGGCCATCGCTTCGACCGACTTGCCGATGAGGATCCCCAGCCCGATACCTGGCCCGATCGCGGCCAGACCGATCACGAGCCCCTTGCCGATGGTCTTCAGGCCCGGCGAGATGTCCGCGGCCTGTGCGACGAGATGGAACATCGATGCCTCCCTTTTCCCTCAGTGCTCCTCCGCCAGCGCGCCGCCGATGTACGAGCCGGTGAGGATGGCGAAGATGAACGCTTGCAGGCCCGCGACGAAGATCTCGAAGCCCACGAGAGCGATCGCGAACGCGAACGAGAACGGAGCGAGGATCCACGTCTTCGGGCCGTCCTGCAGGAAGAAGACGGTTCCCAAGAAGAAGATCGCAAGCAAGAAGTGCCCGGCCACGAAGTTGGCCGTGAGACGGACGGTCAGGGTGATCGGCCGGATGATGATGTTGGAGATGAATTCGATCACCATCAGGAGTGAGTACCGGAGCAAGGCGGGGGCCTCGCCGATGATGCACGTGTGCTTCAGGTACCCGAGGAAGCCATGCTTCGCGATCCCGACGGCGTTGTAGGTGATCCACGCGATGATCGCCAAGGTGAGCGGGAACGCCACCCGGCTGTTCGCCGAGAAGCTGAACCCCGGGATGACCTCGAAGAGGTTCCCGATCAGGATGAAGAAGAACATCGACGTCAACAGCGGCAGGAACCGGTCGGCGTCTGGCCCCAACACCGGGATGGCGATCTGCTCCCGCACGAACGTCACCCCGAGCTCCATCATCGTCTGGAGCTTGCCGGGGACGACCGTCGGCTTGCGGAACGCCAGGTAGAACAGCAGGAACATGATCGCGAACGTGAGGATGACCAGGAACGTGATGAAGTTGAGGCACAGATGCCAGCCGCCCAGCTCGACCCCGGGCCCCCAGCAGCCGTACACGAAGTCTTTGGTGCTGGGCGCCTCGAACGTTGCCGCCAAGAGGTGAACGATCAACGGCCCGTCCCCTGGAACGACCACATATCTGCCTGGAGCCGACCCGAAAGCGTCCGTGCCTCCACGACCAGCAACCCGATCGTGGAGGGCACGAGGGTCAATACGAAGGCGAGCGGTGAGAACCAGGCAAGGGTGTTCAGGAGCACGAGGGCGATCGTGAACACGATCAGCCGGACGACGAAACCGCCCATCGCTACCGCGTACAGGATCGTCGGCGAGATATGGGCGGCCCACGCGACCGAAAGGGCGTTCGCGACGAAGTTCGCGGTGACGATCAACACGGCGATCGCCGCCGACCACGCCGCCCCGCTTCCGCCCAACGATCGACCGACCACGAAGGCGACGACAAGGGCGACGGGAGCGAACGGCAGCACCCGGCGCATCGCCTTGCGCTCGGGTTCAACGCTCGTCACTGCTTCCCCTCCCGTACCGCAGGTAGACGATGTAGATGCCGCCGGCTCCACCGAGCAGGATCCCGATCGGCAGGAACACCTTGTGGATCCCGAAGAGGCGATCGAGCAGATACCCGATGCCCCCCCAGGCGAGCATCCCCGCGATCAAGGTCGACGTGATGGACCACCCGGTGCCCATTCCCGACCAGGCGTTATCACGACGCTGGTCCCCGGTCATGAGCGCGGGCAGTATATGCGGAGCCTTTCGGCTCCGTCAAAGCCGAGCGACGCTCGTTTCCGCAGGTCAGAGCACAGATGGGCCGCCGCTCGTGAACGATTTCACGAGCGCCTTGCCGTCGGCCTTCGTCAGGCTCCGAGCGCGCCTTCTTGGTGCGGCCCTGGGAACACCAGTGCGCTCATTCCTCTTCCTCCTCGAGCGAGAGCGCCGCGGACGGTTTGACGATGAAGGTGTGCTCGGGGCGCCAGGTGAGTCGGACCTTCCTGCCGGGTGCCGGCGCCTCGGCCGCGCCGAGGTTCTGCACATATACCGTCAGCTCGGTCCCTCCCGGCCCCTCGACCTTGTACTGGTGACTCACGCCGATGTACGTCGAGATCCGCAGGAGCCCCGAGACCCAGTTGGCCCCGGCGCGCGGCTCCCCTTCGTCCGCCTCGATGCTGATCTTCTCCGGTCGCACCCCCGCCTTGACCAGGGTGTCGATGTCCGACGGAACCTTCGAGGCGGGGAGGTGGATGTCCTGGCCGGTGCTCAGCCGGACCGTGGCGACATCGCTCTGCGTCCCGACGAGCTCTCCATCGAGCAGGTTGGAAGCACCCAGGAATCCTGCGACGAACTCGGTCGCCGGCGATTCGTAGACGAGCTCCGGCTCGCCGATCTGTTCGATCTGGCCGTGCCGCATGACGGCCAGCCGATCCGACATGGTCATGGCCTCTTCCTGGTCATGGGTCACGTAGATGAACGTGATGCCCACTTCCTCCTGGATCCGTTTGAGCTCCAGCTGCATCTGCTTGCGCAGCTTGAGATCGAGTGCCCCGAGCGGCTCGTCGAGCAGCAGGACCTTCGGACGGTTGACCAGCGCACGAGCGAGCGCGACCCGCTGCTGCTGCCCGCCGGACATCTGCGAGGGCTTGCGTTTCTCGAAGCCCTCGAGGTCCACCAGGCGCATCGCCTCGTGGACACGTTGCCCGATGTCTTTCCCACCGACCTTCTTGCGTCGAAGACCGAAGGCGACGTTCTCGAAGACATCGAGGTGCGGGAACAGCGCGTATGACTGGAAGACGGTGTTGACGTCTCGGCGGTACGGGGGGAGATCGGTGACGTCACGCCCACCGAGGTAGACCGTTCCGAGGGACGGATCCTCGAATCCACCGATCATGCGAAGCGTGGTTGTCTTCCCGCATCCGGAGGGCCCGAGCATGCTGAAGAATTCACCTTCCGCGATATCGAGAGAAAGGTCGTCGACGGCCGCGACGTCCCCGAAGAACTTGGAGACGCGTTCCAGCCGAACGTCGATCTCCGTCACATCCACCTCCTCGAGGGATCTGCCCCGTGCCGTCGCGTGGTCGTCCGGGCGGCCGCGATCATCACATGATCGTGCCGGCCGTGAACAGGCTTCATCGGGAACCTTCCCTCGACCACGTGTAGGGGTTGGAAAAGCGCGGAGGTTCTCATGGGGTCGTGGGGGGACGGCCGCCGGTCGTTTCAGGTCCCTCGGGCGCCGGCTCGCGGGCACGATCCGGTGTGGCCGCGACGATGGGACCGATCCCCTGCTCGTGCCCCTTCGATCCGTTGTCCCGGGCCGGCACATCTTCACCGGTCCCGTTGCGTCGGCGAGCCAGCCGCGGGAACGCGGTCGCGGAGAACAAGGCGGCCGCACCGATCAGGATCAGGCCGACCACGAACCGTC
>DASWDB010000123.1:0-11564 GCA_036395715.1 Actinomycetota bacterium
GCCGGCGTGCCGTGCGAGGTGATCCCGGGGATCACCAGCGCGGTCGCGGCACCGGCCGCGGCCGGGATCCCGGTCACGCATCGCGGGATGGCCAGGAGCTTCGCCGTGGTGACCGCGTCAGCGGCCGGCACGGCGCACGCGCCCGACGCCGTCGACCTCGGTCGCGTCGCGACCGCGGTCGACACGTTGGTGCTGCTCATGGCGGCAGGCAAGCTGGAGTCGACGTGCCGGAGGCTTATCGCGGCCGGCCGTCCGTCGGACGAGCCGGCCGCGATCATCCAGTGGGCCACCACGCCGGAGGAGCGCGGCGTGATCGCGACGCTCCGGGAACTCCCGGTCCTGGCGGCCGCGGCCGGGATCGGACCGCCCGCGACACTCATCGTCGGCGCGGTGGCGTCGATCCCCGCGGAAGCCGCGGCGCTCGCATCTCAGCTTCCGGCAGTCACCCGAGCGACCTGACGTCGCGCCACTCACGGTCGAGCAGGCCGTAGACCGCGAGGTCGTAGAAGCCTCGGCTGCCGCGGCTCCCTTCGCGCTCGATGCCTTCGTACGTGAACCCGAGCCGTTCCGGGACCGCGCGACTCCTGGTGTTCTCGAGACCCGCTCGGATCTCGATCCGGTGGAGGCCGAACTCGTCGAACCCGATGTCCATCAGTGCCCGACAGGCGCGTGTGATGTGACCGCGCCCCTCATGGCTCGCTCGGATCCAGTAGCCGATCTCTGCGGCGATCCCGAAGGTGTCCGCGAACAACCCGACGCCGCCCACGAGCTCGGCGCCCTGCCACAAGCTTCCACCACCGAGTCCTCGTGGTTCGGCCGTGATCGACGCGAGCCACGTTCGCTCGTCTTCGATGGTCTTCGCATCGCGAACGAACGGCATCCACTCGCCGAGACGATCGCGTTGGGCAGTGGGCTCAGCGTGCCTGCGCTCGCCACTCTTCCTCGAGGATCCCGTAGATCACCAGGTCGCGGAACCCGTCGGGGGTTCGGACGCCGTCCCGCAGCACGCCCTCCTGACGCATCCCCAGGCGCTCGGCGACCGAGCGACTCCTCGTGTTCGTGTCGGCCGCGCAGAGCTCCACCCGATGCAAGCCGAGCTCCTCGAAGGCGAAGTCGAAGAACCGCCGGCACGCGCGCGCGATGATCCCCCGTCCTTCGAACTCCGCGCCGATCCAATAGCCGATCTCGCCGGCGGCGTCGGAGACGTCGACCCGAAGACCCATGGAGCCCGCGAGACGACCCTCGACCCAGATCCCATTGCCCTCGATGTCGGTCTCCGAAGCGAGGCAGCGCTGGATGAAGGCTCTCGTGTCGGCCGGCGTGCGCGTCTGAGGCTCCCAGATCATCCAGGGGTGCAGCCGATCGCGGTTGGCGTCGATGAGCGCGAACGCCTCCTCGGCATCGTCCAACGTGTACGTTCGCACCGCGACGCCGTCGCCGAGGTCCCAGTAGATCGGGTTCACGACCCGCTGGAGGCGGCCGACCCGGCTGCCTCGCGCTTCTTCAGCTCCTCGTCGTGCAGGACACGTCGGAGCACCTTGCCGACCATCGTCTCCGGGAGGGAATCGCGGAACTCGACCTCGTGCGGGATGCGATAGCCGGTCAGTCCTACCTTCGGGTCCCTGCACCAAGCGATGAGCTCGTCCGACGAGAGGGTCGCACCCTCCTTCAGCACCACGAACGCCTTCACCCGCTCGCCGGTCCGGTCGTCCGGCACGCCGACGACGGCGACCTTCGAGATGGCGGGATGGTGGTACAGAACCTCCTCGACCTCGTTCGGGTACACGTTGAACCCTGAGACCAGGATCATGTCCTTGAGCCGATCCACGATCTTGAAGTAGCCGTCGGGATCCATCACGGCGACGTCGCCGGAATGGAGCCAGCCGTTGCGGATCATCAGTGCGGTCTCTTCCGGTCGCTTCCAGTACCCCAGCATCACCTGCGGGCCTCGGATGCAGAGCTCACCCGACTCGCCGACCGCCATATCCTTGTCCGGATCGTCGAGCGACATGATCCGAACGTCCGTGTCGGGGATCGGGAGGCCGATCGAGCCGGCCTTGCGCACACCGTTGAACGGGTTCGCATGCGTGACCGGCGAGCACTCGGTCAGCCCGAACCCCTCGACGAGCTGTCCACCCTCCGTCACCCGTTCGAACTCCTTCGCCACCGCCGCCGGCAGTGGTGCGGCGCCGGAGACACATGCCTTGATCGACTTCAGGTCGAACTTGGGTGTCTGCGGGTGCTCGTTCACCGCGATGTAGAGGCGTGGAACGCCGGGGAAGATCGTGGGGTGTTCCTCGTCGATCAGCTCGAGCAGCATGTGGATGTCGCGAGGGTTCGGCACCGGGATCAGCTTCATCGCGTTGAGCATCGCGACGTTCATGGACAGCATCCCGTAGGAATGGAAGAAGGGGAGCGCTGCGAGCATCGCGTCCTTGCCGTCCTCGATCACGGAGATCCATGCGGTCGACTGACGAGCGTTGGCCGTGATGTTGTCGTGCGAGAGCATCGCGCCCTTCGCGATCCCGGTCGTCCCGCCCGTGTAGATCAGCACCGCGGCGTCACGACCCGGGTCGACCGTGGCCACGGGCGGGATGGGATCCCCGCGCCGCAGGGCGGCGTTCCACCGCAGCACCGGCGCGCCCTTGGGCACGGGAGGCCATGGCTTCCCGGCGGCCTTCTGCGTCTTGCGGAACACGGCGATCGGCGCCAGGAGCTTCTTCGCGGGCGGCATGTAGTCGTTGAGCCGCGTGACGACGACGTTGGCGATCCCGAGGTCACCGAGGAGGTCGGCGAAATCCGAGTACAGGAGGTCGGCGATCAGCACGACCTTCGGTTCGGCGTCACGCAGCTGGTGCTCCATCTCGCGCCTCGTGTAGAGCGGGTTGTTCCCGACCGCGACCGCGCCGATCCGCTGGCACGCGTAGTAGGTGATCACGTACGGCGGCGAGTTCGGCACGATCAATGCGACCCGGTCGCCCTTGGAGACCCCCACCGCGGTGAGCATCGCGCTGCACCGCTCGACCTCTTCCAGCAGCCGCCGGTAGCTCATGTGCCTCCCGAACCACGCGAGGGCCGGCTTGTCCGGGTACCGACCTGCCGCGCCGTCGAGGATCGCGAACAGGCTCTCATGCGGGTAGGGCTCGAGCGACCGCTGCACGTCAGCGGGGTACGACGCGAACCAGGGTCGATGCTCGGTCATGCGCGGCATCATAGGCGGCATGGCGTCGGTGACGCAGGAGACGACGGGCGGCGAAGGGCGGGGGCTCTTCGTCCGCGGGATGCGGCTGGTGGTCGCGTACGTCCGCATGCACCCGAGGCCCTTCCTGGTGTCGGTCGCCGGTTCCTTGGTGTTCGCCGTTTCGTCGGTCCTGCTGACGACCGCCCTCGGTCGAGCGACCGATCAGGTGCTCAAGCCGTCGTTCAGCGGGCCGGTCCCCGCCCGCTCGATCTGGCTCGCGGTGCTGGCGCTGATGACCTTCGGGGTCGGACGGGCGCTCGGGATCATGTTCCGTCGCTACTACAGCGGGGTCGCCGGGGAGCGCGTGATGGCCACCCTCCGCAACCGGGTCGCCGACCGCTACCGCGACCTCCAACTCCAGTACCACCGCGAGACGCCGACGGGCGAGCTCCTCGCGCACATGGAGGCCGACGTGAAGGCCGCCGTCGATGTCTTCTGGCCGGTGCCGTTCGCGACCGGCGTGATCGCGATGACCCTCCTCGCGATGGGGTCGCTGCTGCACGCTGACCCGTGGCTCGCGCTGATCGGCCTGATCCTGTTCCCCTCGCTCGCGCTGATGAACCGAAGCTTCGCGAAGAGGATGGAAGAGCCCGCCCGCAGCGCGCAGGAGGACATCGGCGAGGTCTCCGCGGTGGCGCACGAATCGATCGACGGCGCCCTCGTCGTCAAGACGCTCGGACGCGAGGACGCCGAGACCGAGCGGCTCGCCGTCAAGGCGAGGGCGCTCCGCGACGATCGCGTGCGAGGCGGCTACGTCCGGGCGACCTTCGAGGCGGGGCTGGACGCGTTGCCGGCGCTCGCGACCGCCCTCCTGCTCGCCGTGGGTTCGTGGCGGGTGGCCGCGGGCGCGATCACGCCCGGCGAGTTGATCGGGTTCGTGGCGTTGTTCGGGCTGTTGTCCTGGCCGATGCGGTTCATCGGCTGGATCCTGGCGGAGCTGCCTCGGGCGGTCGTCGGATATGCGCGGCTCGAGGAGGTCTTCCGAACCAGCGTCACGCTGAACCCACCCGCTCATCCCGAGGAGCTGCCGGTCGGACCGTTGGGCGTCCAGGTGCTCGGGGTGCGGCACCTCTACGACGGGGTCCCGGTCCTCGACGGGGTCACGTTCGACGTGCAGCCGATGGAATCGGTCGCGGTCGTGGGACCGACCGGCGTCGGCAAGTCGACGCTGGCGCAGTTGCTCGTCCGGCTCGCGGATCCGGACCAAGGCCGGGTGCTGGTCGGCGGCGTCGACGTGCGGGACGCGGACACGGTCGCGCTGCGTCGTGACGTCTCGATCGTGTTCCAGGAGAGCTTCCTGTTCGCGACGAGCGTGCGGGAGAACATCGCGCTGGATGCGGGCGTGGCCGAGGCGGACGTCGTCCGCTCCGCGATGATCGCGTCTGCGGACCGGTTCATCCGAGAGCTCCCGCAGGGCTACGACACGGTGGTCGGAGAGCGTGGCTATACGCTCTCCGGCGGGCAGCGGCAGCGGGTGGCGCTCGCACGAGCCCTCGTTCGAGCGCCGCGCGTCCTGATCCTGGACGACGCCACCTCGTCGGTCGACCCGACCGTGGAGGCCGACATCCTCGCCGCGCTCCGGCGGGAGCTGTCGACGACGCTGATCGTGGTCGCCTACCGGCTCTCCACGATCCGCCTCGCCGACCGCGTGATCTTCCTGGAGGACGGCGTGGTCAAGGCCACCGGCCCACACGAGGAGCTGCTCGCGAACGAACCGGGATACGCGGCCATCATCCACGCCTACGAACGCGAGGAACGGGGCGAGCGATGAGCGCCGTCGTCGAGCTGCTCGCCGACGAGGAGGACGACAAGGTCCCCGAGCACCTGAAAGGCGCCTTCGCCGTCCTCCGGCGGGGCATCCGG
Organism: Actinomycetota bacterium; assembly: GCA_036395715.1. GTDB lineage: Bacteria > Actinomycetota > UBA4738 > UBA4738 > HRBIN12 > AC-51. The sequence continues at coordinate 5,105 of DASWDB010000123.1, forward strand.
GAGAGCCCCGAGCTCCGAACCGGCCTGGGCTTCACGGTGATCGTTTCGTTGGGTGTGACGGTTGCCACACTCGTCACGCCGGTGCTCGTCCAGCAGGTCTTCGACAAGGGCTTCACACCGACGTTCAACGCGCGGTTCGTCTACGGACGCTGCGCGGCGGCCTTCCTGCTCGTCGTGCTCGCGTTCCTCGCGGCGCGGGCGGCCGGTCGGCGACTCGTCCGTGCGTCCGAGAGCGCACTGATGCACCTCCGCGTGCGAACGTTCCGGCACATCCACGCGCTGTCGATCGCCGAGCAGAGCGAGGAGAAGCGTGGCGTGTTCGTGGCCCGCGTGACCGCGGATGTGGACGCGCTCCAGGAGTTCATGGAGTGGGGTGGGATCGCGTGGATCATCTCTGGTGCCCAGGCGATCGGCGCGTTGCTGTTGATGCTCTACTACTCGTGGCAGCTCGCGACGGCGATCATGCTGCTGCTGATCCCCCTGCTGATCGTCGTGTGGTCGATGCAGGCCAGACTGTCGGCCGCGTTCAACGCGGCGCGGACCCGGGTGGGCGAGATGCTGTCCGAGGTGTCCGAGTCCGTGATGGGTGCGGCCGTGGTCCGCGCCTACGGGTTGGACGAGCAGACGCACCGCAAGGTGGAGAACGCGATCAGCGAGCGCTACAAGGCTGAGGTGCTCGCCCACTTCCGTGCGGCGACCTTCTGGCCGATGTCCTCGATCTTCTACGCCGTCGCCCTGTCGACCGTCATCGTGCTGGGCTCCGTCTACGGCAGGTCGTGGGGGCTCACGTTCGGGCAGGTCTCGGCGTTCCTGTTCCTCGCCGACGTGTTCCTGCACGTCTTCACGGACCTCCCCGAGATCTACAGCGAGACCCAGACGGCGATCGCCGGCTGGCGGAAGATCCTGGCCGTCCTCGACCTGGACATCGAGGTCGTGGAGCCGTTGAGCGGTGTCGTGCTGCCTACTGGTCCCCTCTCGGTCGGAGCCGAGGACGTCCGCTTCGCCTACCGGGCGGGGCCAGAGGTGCTCCACGGGATCACGCTGTCGGTCCCAGCGGGCGGTCATGTCGCGATCGTCGGCGAGACCGGGTGTGGGAAGACCACGTTCGCGAAGCTGATGTCGCGCCTGGCGGACCCGGTCGCCGGCAGGATCGTGATCGGCGGCGTCGACCTTCGCGAGGTGGAGAGCGACTCCCGGCGCACGAGGATCCGGATGGTCCCGCAGGACGGGTTCCTGTTCGACACGACCGTCCGCGAGAACGTGCGGTACGGCAGGCCGGCGGCGAACGATCCGGAGGTGGAGGGCGCGTTCGTCGAGCTGCGGTTGTCGGATTGGGTCGCGGGGTTGCCGGATGGCCTCGCGACACCAGTCGGCGAGCGGGGCGAGGCGCTGAGCGTCGGCGAACGCCAGCTGGTGGCGCTGGCGCGAGCGCAGATCAGCGACCCGGGGCTCTTGATCCTCGATGAAGCGACGTCGGCGGTTGACCCGGCGACGGAACGACGGATCACCGAGGCCCTCCGGCGGCTCTCGGCCGGACGCACGGTGGTCACGATCGCGCACCGGTTGTCGACGGCCGAGGGCGCGCAGCGGGTGTTCGTCTTCGACGCCGGCAGGCTGGTCGAGGAGGGGACCCACGGCGAGCTGGTGATCGCGGGAGGCAGGTACGCGGCGCTCTACCGGAGCTGGCTCGGCAACGTCCGGGAGGAGGCCGCGGGCACGACCGATGGCGAGCCCGCCCGGATCCGACCCTGAGGTCATCGGGCGGCCGTCGGCGACCCAGGTCTGCGGTCGGCGTGTGCATCCCCCGCGATACCCTCGCACCGCATGTCGGACCAGCTCAAGGAGATGGCGCGGCCGTCGCTCTTCCCCGAGGAGGGCACGCTCCACCTGAGCGGGCTGGAGCGACCCGTCACGATCCGGCGCGACCCCTTCGGCGTGCCTCGGGTCGACGCCGAGAGCCTGGACGACCTGTGGTTCGCGCACGGGGTCGTGACCGCCGGCGAGCGGCTCTTCCAGCTCGAGCTCACGCTTCGCGCCGCGACCGGCCGCCTGGCCGAGATCTTCGGCGAGCGCACGTTCGAGGACGACCGGTTCATCAGGACGATCGGGCTGCATCGAGCGGCAGCGCGACATCTCCGAGGGTGGACCGACGAGGATCGGCACATCCACGAGCGGTTCCGGGCCGGGCTCCGAGCCTGGATCGACGCCGCGCCCGCGCTGCCGATCGAGTACACGCTCCTCGATCTCGCGCCCGATGCTCCCGACGACCCCCTGCCATACGCCGCGGCGTTCGCGTACCTCGCGTGGTCGCTCTCGAGCAACTGGGAGTCCGAGCTCCTGCGGGCTGAGCTGGATGAGCGGCTCGGCCGCGAAGCGGCCGAGCTGCTCATGCCGCGCGCGCCGAGCGCGCGCGGCCAGGGCTCCAACGATTGGGTCGTCGCGGGTTCCAAGACCGCATCCGGTATGCCGCTCCTCGCGAACGATCCTCATCTGCTCGTCGCCCAACCGGGGCCCTGGCTCGAGCTCCATCTCCGCGCGCCCGGCTACGAGGCTCGGGGCGTCGCGTTGCCGTTCTCGCCCGGGATCATCCTTGGCGCGACGCCGCATCACGCGTGGGGGGCGACGAACGTCACGGGCGACGTCCAGGACCTCTACGAGGAGCGCCTGAACGCCGACGGAACCGCCGTCCGGTATCGGGACGGGTGGGAGCCGCTCGTCGTGCACGAAGAGCTGATCACCGTGCGTGGCGAGCCCGAGCCCCGCACGGTCATCGTCCGCGAGACGCGCCACGGTCCGATCGTCACGCACGGCACGGCGGGTGTGCTGCGCACGACCTATCGGCCGCTGGGGCCCACCTACGCGCTCCGGTGGACCGGCCACGAGAGCGCGCTTCGGCCCACGCTCCCGCTCGATGTCGCGCGCGCCCGCGACGTCGAGGGGTTCCGACGAGCGGTGCTGCAGATCGGATGTCCCGGCCAGAACTTCGTCTACGCGGACGTCGACGGAACGATCGCGTATCAATGCACGGGCTGGTACCCGCTCCGCCAAGCCGGCGACGGCACGAGGCCGGTTCCGGGCTGGACGGGTGAGCACGAATGGCTCGGATGGATCCCGCTCGGAGAGCTCCCGAACGAGGTGAACCCGGACCGAGGCTTCATCGCCACCGCGAACCACGACATCCAACCGGCGGGGTACGGGTACCTGATCGCGAAGGACTTCCACCCGCCGTTCCGCAAGCGACGGATCGACGAGCTGCTCGAGCGCGGGGAAAACCACGACGTCGCGTCGATGCGCGCGATCCAGATGGACACCGTCTCGAAGCCCTCGCTCGAGACGGTGTCCCTGTTGCTGCGGATCGAAGCCCGTTCGGACGAGCGCGCGACGGCCATGAAGCAACTCGCCGAGTGGGACGGCGACGTGCATGCGGATTCGGTGGAGGCGGCCCTCTACAACGTCTGGTGCGCCGCCATCGCGCGGCGGGTCCTCGAGCAGAGGATCGGCGAGGAGCTGTTCGCGGCGTACCACTCCTGGCGCGAGACCTTCCAGGGATCGGTCCTCCCGCGGCTGCTCCGCGAGCCCGACGGATGGATCGGCGACGACCTGCTGCGCGCGGCACTCGACGAGGCGATCAAGCGAACGGAGGGGAAGACGTGGGGCGAGATGCACCGGCTCCTGATCGCGCACCCGCTCGCGTCGATCCCCGGGCTCGAGCCGTTGTTCACCGCGGCCGACGCCCCATTCGGAGGTGACGAGCAGACCGTGGCCCAGGGGGGCTTCGATGGATCGCTCGGGTTCCGTCCGGCGGTGATCCCATCCTGGCGCGTGGTGTGGGACCTGGCGGACCTCGAACGGAGCCTCGGGGTCGTCCCGACCGGCGTGAGCGGCAACCCCGCCTCCGCACACTGGAACGACCAGGTCGAGCTCTACCTCGGGGGTGGGGCGAAGCCGTACGGCTTCGCCCCACCCCCAGCCGCACCCGCCCTGACCCTCGTCCCGTCGTGAGCCGGTACCATCGGGAGCGCCATGCCGAAGTCGAAGGGTCGCCCCAAGCAGCGGAGCAGCCGCTACCAGCTGGAGCCGCAACGCAAGAAGAAGGCGAAGGCGAGTCCTCGCTGGTACGGGCCGCTCATGCTCGCGCTGATGGGCATCGGGGTCCTCGCGATCGTCTGGAACTACACACGCGGCGATCAGGCCAGCAACACGGTCCTGATGGGCGGGCTCGGCGTGATCGCCGTCGGGTTCTTCGGCGTCACGTTCTGGAAGTGATCCCGGCGAGGATGGGCTCCGAAGCCCCCGGCCGCGTTCACGGCTCGTTCATGAGCGGTGGATAACCCTGTGGATGACCGGTTGGCCCCCGTGTGGAAAACGATCCGTCCCTCGGGTCAGGCTTCCGCTGCACGCCGAACCACCTGCATCTTCTCGCCACAATGACGCGGGATCTGGAGCTCTCCCAACCGGGACACCTTGTATTCGGTCCCGCACTCGCCACAGACCAGGTACACCTCGAGCTCGTCGACGTCCTCCGGCTCCGCCGGCGGCGGGCCGTCGTCGAGCGAGCCGGGAGCCGGACCCGAGAGCGCTCGAAGGTTCGCGATGCCGAGCCGCCAGACGAGGTAGGCGAACGGAACGGCGGTGAGGAAGGCGAGCCACCGGGGCACCGCTTCACCGTAGCAGTCGGCCGGATAGGCTTGCCTGGCGTTCTCGTTCCCGACGCTTCTCATCCACCGACCGGAGGTATCCGTTCCCATGGGTGATTACGTGAACCGGCTGATGGCGCAGCTCGTCGCGAAGAACCCGGGCGAGCCGGAGTTCCATCAGGCGGTCCAGGAGGTCGCCGAGTCGGTCGAACTGGCGCTCGCTCGGAACCCGCGCTACGTCGATGCGAAGGTCTTCGAGCGCACGATCGAGCCGGAACGCGTCGTGATGTTCCGGGTCCCGTGGGTCGACGATCGCGGCGACGTCCAGATCAGCCGCGGGTTCCGCGTCGAGATGAGCAGCGCGATCGGTCCGTACAAGGGCGGACTCCGCTTCCACCCGACGGTCAACCTCGGTCTGCTCAAGTTCCTCGCGTTCGAGCAGGTGTTCAAGAACGCGCTCACGACGCTCCCGATGGGTGCGGGGAAGGGTGGCGCGGACTTCGATCCGAAGGGGAAGTCCGAAGGCGAGGTGATGCGGTTCTGCCAGTCCTTCATGACGGAGCTCCAGCGACACATCGGGCAGTTCACCGACGTGCCGGCGGGTGACATCGGGGTGGGGGGACGCGAGATCGGCTACCTGTTCGGTCAGTACAAGCGGATCCGGAACGAGTTCACCGGCGTCCTCACGGGCAAAGGCCTCAACTGGGGAGGCTCGCTGATCCGACCGGAGGCGACCGGCTACGGGGCCGTCTACTTCGCCGAAGAGATGCTGAAGACGCGCGACCAGTCGCTCGAGGACAAGACCTGTCTCGTCTCGGGCTCGGGCAACGTGGCGCAGTACACGGTCGAGAAGCTGCTCGACCTCCGGGCGAAGCCGATCACGCTGAGCGACTCCGGCGGGTTCATCCACGACAAGGAGGGCATCGACCGGGAGAAGCTCGCGTACGTCATGGACCTCAAGAACGTCCGGCGCGGACGGATCATGGAGTACGCGGAGAAGTACCCGGGGGTCGACTGGACCGCGGTCGATCCCGCGAAGCACTACAACCCGCTGTGGGCGATCCAGGCGGACTGTGCGTTCCCGAGCGCGACGCAGAACGAGATCAACGGCGAAGACGCGACCAACCTCCTCGCGGGAGGCGTCTACGTCGTCAGCGAGGGTGCGAACATGCCGACCGTCCCCGCGGGCATCGAGGCGTTGCTGGATTCGAGGATCCTCTACGGGCCCGGGAAAGCGGCCAACGCCGGGGGCGTGGCGGTGAGCGGGCTCGAGATGGCACAGAACTCGGCGCGCCGTGCCTGGTCGCGGGGGACGGTCGACGAGCGCTTGCACGCGATCATGCAGGCGATCCACGACACCTGCCGGCGCACCGCGGAGGAGTACGGCGTCGCCGGCAATTACATGCACGGCGCGAACATCGCCGGGTTCACCAAGGTCGCCGACGCGATGCTGGACCAGGGCGTCGTCTGATCGTTCGGGTCAGATGGCGCGCAGCCCCGGCACGACCGACCGGAGGAAGTCCAGCACGACCCGCTGCTGCCGCACGTCCTCGTCGGTCGCGAGGGCGCCGTGCCCCGTGGAGTAGAGGTACACCTCGTGCGGCTTCTCGAGCTCCTTCAGCCGATCCGCATACGCCAGCGCTTGACCGACGGGACATCGGGAGTCGTTCTCGCCGACCACCAGGAGCACGGGGACGGCGACCCGATCCGCGTACGTGATCGGGCTCGAACGCCCGAACGCATCCGGCGCGGTCTCGGGCGTGCCGCCCATGAGCGCCCGGTCGAGCGCTTGCAGCGACGGGGCTTCTTCCTCGTACGCACGG
>DASWDB010000124.1:0-6483 GCA_036395715.1 Actinomycetota bacterium
CTCGTCCAACGCCGGCTCCTCGGGCCGGAACCGGTCGAACGATCGCCACGCCTCCGCGACGAGCTTGGTTGCATGCTCCAGCGCCTCCTCGCGTGTGGCGTCAAGCCGGAGTGGTCGCTCGGGCTCGCTCATCGTCCCCACAGCCGATCGGCAACGCGACCCACCAACTCCAGCTTCCGCCATTGGACGTCCTCATCGATCTCGTTGCCGATGACGACGGATGCGAACCCACACTGCGGCGAGATCGCGAGCCGATCGAGGCCCCCGGCGAACGTCGCCGCTTCGTCCATCCGTGCAAGGAGCGTCTCCTGGGTCTCCATCGCCGGCGACTTCGTCGACACGATGCCCATCACCATCAGCGCGCCGGCCCGCAGGAACCGGACCGGCTCGAAACCCCCGTCTCGACGGAAGTCATCCCATTCGACCAGGAAGGCGTCGTACGGCAGCGCTCCGAAGACTCGATCGGCGACCGGTTCCAGCGAGCCCTCGCACATCCAGGAGGAGCGGAAGTTCCCCCGACAGATGTGCAGCGCGACCGTGACGTCGTCCGGGATGTCGCGCAGCACCTCCGTGTCGGCTGCGATCGCCGCGTCAACCAGCGCCTCGATCGGGTGCCCCCGAGCCGTGAGGCGAGCCACCCACACGGGGTCGACGAGGTAGGGATACAGCGGGAAATCGAACTGGATCGATGTGGCTCCGGCACGGATCGCATCCGCCACCAGCCCTCGTTCGATCTCGACGGCGTCCGCGACGAACTCCTCCAGCGAGTCGTAGCCGCTCCCATCCGGGCCGACCACCGTCGTGAGGGGGTGGGTGAAGATCGACGCCGCCGGGAACGTCACCTTGAACGGGAACCCGCCTGCGACGTCCTTCAGGAACGCCGCCTCGCGAGCGGCGGGAGCGTCCACCGGCCGGAGCCGATCGACGACCTCGTGGATGCGCAGCTGGACCTCCTTACCACCGGCGTTCCGGAACGAGACCGTCTTGTCGGTGCGCACGCCGGACACCGCGTCGTAGAAGGAGTTCATGAACATCCACCGGCGGAACTCACCGTCGGTGATCACATCGAGCCCGCACGCGATCTGACGACGGACGGCCTCCCTGATCGCCTCGTCCTCGATCGCCCGGAGCTCGCTCGCGTCCTTGGCACGCTCCTCCGCGAGCACCGCGGAATGGCCTTCGTCGTAGTAGCGCGCGACGGCTGCCCGCAGCGCCACGGGCCTGAGGAGGCTCCCCACCGTCTCGGCGCGCGCAGGGCTGCGAGCGCTCTTCACATGTCCCACCGGACCCACGTCGACGTGGGAGCCCGGAACTCCCATCCCCGGAGCTCGACCGGCCGCTTGGGATCGAGCCGCAGGTTGGGGAGCCGGTCGAGGAGGATCTCGAGCGACACCCGCGCCAGGTGACGCCCGAACCTTGCCCCCAGGCAGAAGTGGGTTCCGATCGCGAACGCGAGATGCGCGCCGTCGTTGCGGTGCACGTCGAACCGATCGGGATCGATGAACCGGCGGGGATCTCGGTTCGCCGAGGAGAGCACCGCGCCGATCAGCGCGCCCTCCGGGAGCTCCACCCCGTCGAACATGACGGACCTCGTGGCCTGTCGCGTCGAGGTCCCGACGGGACCGCACCACCGCAGCGTCTCCTCGACGGCCCTCTTCACGAGCGAGCGATCCCGCGATACCTCCACGAGCTGCTCGGGGTGCGCGCCGAGGGCCCAGACCGCGAGGGCGATCAGGTCGCGGGGCTCCTGAAGCCCGCCGGAGAGCATCAGCTTCGTGTTCGCGACGATCTCCGTTCGGCTCATGCGGTCCACGTCCGCATCGTGATGGAGCATCCATGACAGGACGGATCCGTCGGGGCTTGCGTCGAGACGGTCGAGGACGCGCTCGATCGCGGCACCGAGCTCGGCGCTCGCGCGATCGGCGGGGGCCTGCTTGGCCGGATCGCCCTCGAAATTCGCAAGGCCCAGCATCATCGCTTGGTTCCACGCGAGGATGTCTTCCCAACCGACATCCTCGAGCCCGAGCATGAACCGGAGCGACCGGACCGACAGCGGGTCGCAGAACGCGGTGAACAGATCCGCCTCGCCGCGGTCAGCGATGCCATCGATGAGCTCGTGCGCCAGCTTCGGGATCATGCCGTGCATCCGAGCTTCGACGTCGCGGGGGCGGAACGGCGCCTCCGTGATGCGCCGGACACGCTGTTGGTCCGGTCCCTCCGAACCCAGCATGTTCGTGCCCATCGTCCGGTTGAGGGTCGACGGCGTGGTGGCACCGGTGAACACATCCGGCTCCAGATCCACCCGACGGACGTCATCGTGGCGGGTGACCAACCACAGCTGCAGCGCGGGCACCCAGCTGACCGGTTCGTCGTCCCGGAGCCGTGCGTAGACCGGATACGGGTCGGTCTCCAGCTGCTCCAGCGTCACGGTCTCGCCGAGGCCCACGGATCCCTCCCAACGGTCGCGCGGCTGGGGTATTTTGGGGCCGAATCATCGCCGCGTGCAAGCCGCGCGACGCCGGCGAAGGAGTGATCGATGGACACGGACGGGAAGCGCCTGCGACTCCTCTACCCAGATATCCACGGTCTCGAGCGCGGGAAGTACCTATTCGGAGACTGGGCCTCGACGGGGATGGCAGCGTTCTGCATCGGCGTCTATCCGCTCACGCACGACAAGGAGATCCTCGCGATCCCCCGGGCCCAGTTCGACGTCGGTCTGCACGACGTCGAGGCGATGCTCGATCGCGCGTCGCTCCGGACGGGATGGGAGCCAGGCACCGTGGTCGGGATCGCGGACGTCGAGCTGCACGGCGAGCCGGCGCCCTGGGACACACGCAACGCCCTCCGCGAGGCGTGCCGGGCGTGGGAGGACATGGGCCTCGAGCCCCAGGTCGCGTTCGAGCTCGAGTTCTACCTGCTCGAGCGGGGTGACGACGGCGACTGGCACCCGGTGTCCATCCCCGGACACCGCGTCTACGGGACGGGGATGGCGGTCGATCCGTCGGGGACGGTCGACGACGTCGTCAACGCCGCGCTCGCATGTGGCTTCCCCGTCGAGAGCTGGTGCAGCGAGTACGACAACGCCGCCTACGAGGTCAACATCCGGTACGACGACGCGATCCCGGCGGCGGACGAGGCCTTCCTGTTCAAGCTGCTCGTCCGCGAGATCTGCGAGCGGCGCGGGAAGCTTGCGACGTTCCTCGGCCGGCCGCTCGGCGACCGCGGCGGCAGCGGACTCCACATCAACTTCTCGTTCCGTCGACCGGACGGCTCGAACGCGTTCCACGACCCGGACGATCCCGAAGGGCTCTCCGATCTGACTCGGAGATGCATCGCGGGGCTCCTGTTCCACCACGAAGGCATGGCCGCGATCCTCGCTCCGCACGTGAACGCGTACAAGCGCCTCCAGCCCGACATGCTGAACGGCTACTGGGCGAATTGGGGCCATGACGACCGATCGGTCACGGTGCGTGTCCCTCCCGCCCGAGGCGCGGGGACCCGGCTCGAGCAGAGGACGTCGGATGCGGCCGCGAACCCCTACCTCGCGGCAGCGGCGGTCCTGCACGCGGCTCGGTTGGGCGTCCAGAACGAGCTGGAGCTCCCGCCCGCTCAAGAACCGGGGGCCGCACCCAACACCGACGCGCGGATCCCGCCGAACCTGGACGCGGCGCTCGACGCGCTCGCGAAAGACGATGACTTGATCGAGGCCCTCGGCCGCGAGCTCATCGAAGCGTTCACGATCCTCAAACGCGCCGAGTGGGAACGCTACCTCGCTTCGGGCGCCGACCCGGCCACCACGGACGTGACGCCGTGGGAGCTCAGCTACTACCTGCCGTTCCACTGAGCGGCGGTCCGGAACGGAAGGGTCACGCGTGCGGCTCCAGGGGAAGGTGGCGATCGTGAGCGGTGGGGGCACCGGGATCGGGGCCGCCACCGCGCGACTGTTCGCCCAGGAAGGGGCCCACGTCGTCCTCACCGGGCGCCGCGAGGGACCGATCCGGTCGGTCGCGGAGGAGATCGGCGGCGTCGCCGTCGCCGGTGACGCCGCCGACCCCGCCGATGTCGCGCACCTCATCAGGGCGACGCTGGACGCCTTCGGCCGGCTCGACATCGTGATCGCGAACGCCGCGGTCGCCTTCGGGGGTGCCGGCGGCGAGGTCTCGGACGAGTCGTGGAAGCGGACCCTCGACGTGAACGTGACGGGGCCGCTCCTGCTGACGCGGGCGGCTCTACCGTCGTTGGAGGAGCACGAGAACGGAGCGGTCGTGCTGGTTTCCAGCGTTTCGGGCTTCGTGAGCTCCACCCGATCCGCGGCCTACGTCACCTCCAAGGCGGCGCTCCTGGGACTCATGCGATCGCTCGTGGTCGACTACGGGCCGCGGGGCGTTCGCACGAACGCCGTGTGCCCGGGTTGGGTCGTCACCCCGCTCGGCGACGAGTCGATGGACGAACTCGCGGCGGAGCGTGGCATCACCCGCGAGGCCGCGTACCTGCTCGCGACCGCCCACGTGCCGCTGCGCCGACCGGCGACCGCCGAGGAGATCGCCGCGTGCTGCTTGTTCCTCGCGAGCGACGAGGCCTCGATCGTCAACGGCGCGGCGCTCGTCGCCGATGGCGGCCAGATGGCGGTCGACGTCGGGAGCCTCGCGTCCGACGGGTCGAACGACTGACCGCAACGGTCAGGTCGTCAGCGCCGAGACCCGCGCGACGATGTCTCGACACAGCGCACCGACGGCCGCCGGATCGTCGGTGAACTGCGAGGGCTTCACGCAGATCGACGTGAAGCCGGCTTCGATCTGCGCGGGGATCGTCTCCAGGGCTTCCTCCAGGTCGGCCGGGCCGGCCACGTCGGGGAACGCGCCTCTCGTGCCGCCAACCATCTCGAGCTCATCCATCCCCCGCCCGGCCTCCGACATCGCCGAGCGCAAGCGCGCGAGATCGTCTGAGGTCGGCCGGCCGAGGGGATCGAATCCGCTCCCGTAGGCGACCAGACGTCGGAGCAGCCGGTCGTGGAGGCGCGTCCCTCCGAACCAGAGCGGCGGTCCTTCGGAGCGGACGGGCTTCGGTTCGAGGAAGACGTCCGTGAACCGATAGTACCGGCCCTCGAAGGACGCCGGGCTCTCTCCCCATGCGCGCCGCCACGCCGCCAGGTGTTCGTCGAGCCGCGCGCCGCGCTCTTCGAACGGGACGCCAAGGGCCTCATATTCGTCTCGGTGCCAGCTGACCGTCGGCTGCACGACCAACCGGCCCTCGGACAGGAGGTCCAGCGTCGCGAGCTCCTTCGCCAGGAGCAGCGGATGGCGCAGCGGCGGGATCACGGCGCCGGCCACGAGCCGGAGCCGCTCGGTGGCGGCGGCGACCGCGGCGAGGAGCAGCAGGGAGCTCGGCCACGGCGTCCGAGGGTCTTGGTTGTCCGGCAGCGCATAGTCTCGGGGGTTCTCGGGCAGGCCGGAGGCTCCGGAGCTCGGCCCGAGCACGACGTGCTCGCTCACCATCACCCCGTCGAACCCCGCGTCCTCGGCTTCGACGGCGATGCGCACGAGCCGGCGGAGATCGCGAGCCGGCACGAGGGTCCAGTTCTCGCTGAGGATCAAGATCAGCTTCGGCGGCGTCATGGGAACCTGGAGTGGAGGGTCGGGCTCCCCCGGAACCCGACCCGCCCCTCCGACTCGCTCGTCTCGCCTACTCCTGGTGCGTCCGGAGCTCGGGGAGCGCCACCCGAGCGGGCTCGCGGCCCCTGAACGCGATCGATGCCAGGAGTCCGATCCCGAACAGGCCCAACGCGTAGATCGGCGCCAGGATCGTTGGGCTCTTCACCTGGGCGAACGCGCCGTACACCGCACCCGCCGTGACCGCGATCCCGATCAGTGCCGCGATCCAGATCCCCGCCCTGTTCGGGTGATCCCGCAGACCCACGAGCGCGCCGACCGACATCATCAGATAGACGACCACGAGTGCGAACGCTCCGAACGTCGACATCCACCCGAAGATGGCCGCGTAGTGGGGTGTATCGGGGAGCGCGAACAACGCCGTCCGCGCCTGGGTCGCCCAGATCAAGAGCGCTTGGATCACGATCAGGAAGACGATCGCCGCAACCGGCGTGCCGAAACGCTGCGACACCTTCGCGAGCACACCGGGAAGACGGCGGTCCCGCGACATCGCGAAGACCCCCCGGGTCGACGCCACGGCCGCACCGATCCCGACGGCCATCATGTCGAGCAGGACCACGAGCTCGAGCAGCCGAACGACCCCCGTCGAGCTGTACTCGCCGCCCAACGCGAACAACGGTGCCAGGAACACGTCGGGATTCGAGAAGGTCTGCAGGCTGAAGTGGAAGCCCGCGACCTGGGCGTACGATCCGATCAGGTAGAAGACGCCGACGAGGACGAGCGAGAACAGCACGGCCCTCGGGATCTGTCGTTTCGGGTCGGACGTCTCCTCCGCCAGGTTCGCGGCCGTCTCGAAGCCGACGAAGATCAGCAC
>DASWDB010000125.1:0-5396 GCA_036395715.1 Actinomycetota bacterium
CGAGCTCCGCGCCGCGCGGGATCGAGGTGCCGTCCAGCTCGAACGGCTCGAGGACCCACCGCTCGAACAGCTGCAGCGGCGTGTCGAACCGCAGCAGCTCCTCCACCGCGGTCGGGATGAGACCGTGATCCGCGCGCAGCCTCCGCAATTGATCGGGGTGGCGGAAGAGCGTCCACCAGCCGATCAGCGTGGCGTTGACCGTGGCTTCGTGACCGGCGTTGAGGAGCAGCACGCACGTTCCGACCAGCTCGTCCTCCGTGAGACGGTCGCCCTCATCGACGACCTGAACGAGCTCGGAGATCAGATCCTCGCCCGGGTGCTGCGCGCGCTCGCGAGCGAGCGCGCGCAGGTACTCGGAGAACTCGAGGCTCGCCTGCACCGCCGCGGCCTGCGCCTCCGGTGACGGGTCGAGCTCGTACATCCGGCAGATGTCGGCGGACCACGGACGCAGGAGGTGACGGTCCGCGTCGGGGACGCCGAGCATCTCCGCGATCACGGTGACGGGCAGCGGCTCGGCGATCGTCGGCAGGAGGTCGATCTCGCCGGCGCCGTCGACGGCGCCCGCGAGATCGCCGACGATGCGTTCGATCCGCGGGCGGAGGCCCTCGACGTAGGCGGGCGTGAAGACCCTCGACACCAGGCGGCGAACGCGGCGATGGTCGGCACCCTCCATGTCCAAGATCCCGGCGTTGATCAGCCGCCAGAACGGCGCGAGTCGATCGGGTGGCGGCGTCCGACCCATCTCCTCGTGCGATGCCGTATGGAGATAGGTCCTGCCGAACCGACGATCGCGGAGGAGCGTGTCGACGTCGTGGTGACGGGTGACCAGCCAGTGATCGGTCGTTTCGTCGTGGTGAACGGGCGCCGAGGTGCGGAGCTCCGCGTATACGGGGTAAGGGTCGGCGATGAACGCGACGTCCTGCGGGGCGAACCGCATGCCGGGAGGGTACCGACCATCGGCCGAGGCCAGCCGGCATCCGGAGGGACTACGCTGAGCTCTTCCCCTTGGGAGGGCAGATGCATACCGAGATCACCTTCGTCGACGGCAAGGCGGTCAACTTCGATGAGACCGCCGACGTGAAGATGACGCCACACGGCGTTGAGATCCTCCAGCGCGAAGCGAACGAGCAGGTCCGGGTCCTGTTCCCGTGGGCCCGGATCGATCGCGTCACGCAGCGCGGAGCGAACGTGGCCGCCGTCTACACCTACTGAGCGCGGACGTTCCCGTGCGCTTGACGTCGAGCGCGCGCGAGGTTGTACCGTCCCCGCGATGGCGGCCCGCACCGACCTCGATCACGTACGCGAGCTCATGGCGCTCGCGACCGGCGACGAGAAGCACGACGAGAGCAGCACGTCGACGCTCGACGCGCTCTGGGTCCTGTACGACCGCGTGCTCCAGATCGACCCCGCCGCGCCGAGGGACGAGACCCGTGACCGGTTCATCCTCAGCAAGGGTCACGGCCCGAGCGCGTACTACGCGGTCCTCGCCGCGAAGGGGTTCTTCCCGGAAGACGTCTTGGCCGGGTTCCTCGAGTGGGGCAACCCCCTCGGCTCGCACCCGGATCGGAACCAGGTTCCCGGCGTCGAGGCCTCGACCGGTTCGCTCGGACACGGGCTCGCGCTCGCGGTCGGTTCGGCCCTCGCGCTCCGCGCGAAGGGATCGACGGACGAACGCGTGGTCGTGCTCTGTGGCGACGCGGAGCTCAACGAGGGTTCGAACTGGGAATCGATCCTGCTCGCCCCGCACCTGAACCTGACCAACCTGACGCTGCTCGTGATCGATAACCACAGCTCGTCGATCCCGATGGGTCCGTGGCAGCCGCGGCTCGGCTCGTTCGGATGGGGCGTCGTCGTGGTCGACGGTCACGACCAGGAGCAGCTGTACGACGCGCTCTCGCTTCGGTCCCCCGAACGACCGAACGCGGTGATCGCGGACATCCCGGAGGGCGAATGGTGACCGACATGCGCACCCAGCTCGCGCGGACGGCCACCGACCTGGTCGAGCGCGATCCGAACGTCGCCGTTGTGCTTGCCGAGATAAGCGTCGACCGGTTCGGCCGAGCGATCGAGGTCGCACCCGACCGGGTGATCAACGTCGGGATCATGGAACAGACGCTCATCGGGGTCGCGGCCGGCTTCGCGATGGAGGGGTTCCACGCGATCGCGCACACGATGGCGCCGTTCCTCGTGGAGCGCCCGTTCGAGCAGGTCAAGCTCGACTTCGGGTACCAGGGGCTCGGCGGCACGCTCGCAAGCGTCGGCGCGCCCTACGACTACGGGACGGAGGGCGGGACGCACCACTCGCCGGGCGATGTCGGGGTGGTGCTCACCGTCCCGAACACCGACGTGCTCGTTCCGGGGTGCGCCGCGGAGCTGGACCGGCTGCTCCGCGCGACGTACGCCGACGGCAGGCTGACCTACCTTCGGGCCGGCGTCGCCCAGAGCGACGTGGCGTTCGACGTTGCGCGCGGGCGGCTCGAGGTTGTGCGACGTGGTGCACGAGCGACCGTGCTTGCCGTCGGGCCGCTCCTTTCGCGCACGCTCGCGGCCTGCGAAGGGCTGGACGTCTCAGTGCTCTACACGGCGAGCGTGGCGCCGTTCGATGCGGCCGGGCTCGCCGCCGCGGTCGGTGAGGATCCGCTGGTGATCGCGGTCGAACCCTTCTACGAGGGGACGGTGCTCCCGGCGCTCGCCGGCGCGCTCCGCCACGTCCCCGCGCGCTTCGCCTCGGTCGGCGTCCCCCGGCGGTTCATCACGTCGTACGGGACGGCCGAAGAGCACGACAGGGAGCTGGGCATGGACGTCGCCGGGATCCGGCGCCGGCTGGTCGGAGCCCTCGAGCTCGGCTAACGCCGTCCGGCCTCCACCTGACGCTTCAGCCGCGCGAGCCGGTCGTCCCAGCCTGCCCCGACGTCGACCATCCAGCCGAGCGCATCGGCGAGCGGCGCCGGGGTCAGCTCGTACCGCCGGCCTCGGACCTCACCGCGCCCGATCACGAGCCCGGCATCCTGCAACAGGGCGAGGTGTTTCGAGACCGCCTGACGGGACACGGGCACCCCGGACGAGAGTTCGGCGAGCGTCGAGGGACCGGACGCCGACAAGGTGCGGAGCAGGGTCCGGCGGGTCGGATCGGACAGCGCCTGGAAGACGGCGTCGTGGTCGAGTGAGGTCATCGGCCCGCTTCGGCGAGCGCCGGCGCCGGCCGCTCGGTGATCCGCACGCGGGTCCCCGTCGCGACAGGTCGCAGGTCGATCGTGACGAAGGACGGCTCGCCGATCCGGCTTCCGAACCCCGCCCCCAAGTGCTCCCGCCATCGCCAGGTGAGCGTGCGGAACGGCGCGACATGCTCGACCCGGCCGCGCCGTTCAGCGCCGTTCGGGAACCGGAACCGCACCAGGGCGCCGGCCTCCGGTTCGAGCCAGGCGTCCGCGCCGAACCACGCCGAGAGTGCTGCGGGATCAACCATGAACCCCCACACGTCCTCGGGCGGAGCCTCGATGATCTCCTCGTGGATCTCGGTCGACATCCCGCGTCGGCGCTCCTTCGGTGTCCGGCAACCCGCCGGTTGCCGAACTGCGAATCCGTCCGGTACAGTCGGCAACCAGAAGGTTGCCATCGTACCCGAAGGAGGCCCGAACATGCGAGGGAGCGGTGTCCCGACCGTCGTCGAGCGATCCGCCGCCGGCGACCAGGCGTTCGACATCTACTCGCGTCTGCTCCGCGAGCGCGTCGTCTTCCTGGGTTCCGAGCTGCATGACGAGCTCGCGAACCTCGTGATCGCGCAGCTGTTGTTCCTCGAAGCGGATGATCCGGATCGGGACGTGTCGCTGTACGTGAACTCACCGGGAGGAGATGTGACCGCCCTGTTCGCGATCTACGACACGATGCAAGCGATCAAGCCGGACGTCTCAACCTGGTGCATCGGACAAGCCGCGAGCAGCGCGGCGGTCCTGCTCGCAGCCGGCGCCGCGGGGAAGCGTCACGCGTTGCCGACCGCGCGGGTGCTGCTGCACCAACCCTGGGGGAGCACGGGCCAGGGGCAGTCGATCGACATCAAGATCAGGGCGGAGGAGATGGTGCGGCAACGCCGCCTGATGGAGGAGATCCTGGCCCGCCACACCGGCCAGACGATCGAGCGGATCCACGAGGACCTCGACCGAGACTTCATCCTCGAGCCGGAGGCAGCGAAGGCGTACGGCGTGATCGATCACGTGGGCTGATCGCCGGCCGTTCGCCGCTGGACCGGTCGCACCGATCGCGCCTACGATCGGTGCATGTCGCGCGGAGACCGGGTGGAGGTCGCGGTCGATATCGGTACCGGCGTGCAGACGTACGAGATCGAGGCGACCCGCGCGGGCAGACGTGTCGAGGTCTCGACGGGTCGTGGGGTGGTCGAGGTCTCGGAGGTCACCCGGAGCGGCACGGTCGTCCGGACGGCGCGGTTCATGAGCGCGCGGGTGGTCGCCCTGGTGGAGCATCCCGTGGACGGCGAAGCTTCCGAGGTGCAGCCCCGCCGTCGCCGGCGTGCCGCGATCGAAGGCCAGGGCTCGCTGACCTGATCGTCCGGTGACCTCGACCTACTGCGGGCGGCGGGCTTCCGCCTGTTCGGCCAGACGGAACCGCTCGGCCGCCAGATCCTGATCTCCCCGCTTCTCGGACACGCGCGCGAGCGCGCGCCAGGTCCAGCTGGCAAGCTGTCGTTCGCCGAGCTCTTCGGAGAGCCTGATCGCGCGCCCGAGATCCTCCTCGGCCTCGTCCAGCAGACCCATCTCGCGTTTCGTGATGCCGCGCTCCGCGGTGGCGTCCGCGAGCTCCCACCGTGCGCCGAGGTCGCCGAAGATCCCGACGGCCACATCGAGCTGGCGGATCGCGTCGTCGAACCGGCCCATGTCGGCGTCGACGCGAGCCCGCTGCGTGGTGGTGACGGCGACGCTGAACTGATCGCCGATGCGATCGGCCACCTCCTGGGCTTCCTCGATCAGTCGCAACGCCTCGGCCTCGTCGCCCATCTGCGAGTGGTTGATGGACAGCGACGTGAGGGCGCGCACCTCGGCCCAGCGGTCCTCGCCGTCGCGAGCGATCTGGAGCGCGCGGCGCCAGATCGGCTCCGCATCCTCGAACCGCTCCCGCGTCCAGGGCACCCACCCGGAGAAGAGCAACGAACGGGCGATCGCCCACGGCTCGCCCAGCCGCTCGGCGGCCGCAACCGATCGTGCGAGGAGCCGTTCGCTCGCCTCGAGGTCGGCGTCGACGTTGATCGCGATGTCGCCGCGGAACCGGAGCGCGAGGGCGAGCGTCCAGTCGTCGTCGAGCGTCGTTCCCAGCTGGATCGCACGCTCGAGCGCCTCGATGGATGCGGGATAGTCGGCGAGCCAGTAGTGAGCCTCCCCGATCCC
>DASWDB010000126.1:0-6001 GCA_036395715.1 Actinomycetota bacterium
CCACGGCGGATCCGAAGAAGGCCAGCCCGTTCGCTCCCCCGGAGGTCGAGGCGCCGAGCGCGACGATCGGCCCGTTCGCCGTGACGAGCACGGCGGCGCGGTCGGATCTCTCGAGGAACCCCCTGGGAGCGCCGGCGACGCGACCGGCCGGCACCGTGATCGTGACCCGAGGCCCGGCGGGACCCGATCCGGGTGTGAGGAGCTGCAACGTGACCTGTACGGCCGTCGGTCCCGGATCCACGAGAACGAGCTGTGGGTGCGCCGGCTCCGCGTCGACGGTCGGGCTCACGACCCATGACGTGGCGGGGGCGACCGCGCCCGCCGTTGCGGCGTCGTCGGTCTGCTGCCCGGTCCCCCGCAACGCGGCGACGAACGGCACCCCGGCTTCGGACGTCACGTCCACGGACGAAGGGCCGACCGAGATGATCGGATAGCCGGCGGTCGACGCGCCGGGTTGCTGCGTGTTCCCGGCGGTTCCCGCCGCTTGGGGCGTCACCGCCGACAGGAGTTGGGTAGTGAACTGCGCCCCCTCGCTGCCGGGGACGAAGACGGCGAGCTCGGACTGTCCGGCACCCCCGGCGACCGGCAGGTAGGCGGTCGAGGTAGCGACGGGTGCACCGAGGACCGATCGGACGCCGCCATCGGGGTTCACGCTGAGGCTCGCCGCGGCGACGCGACCTCGACTCACGTCGACCTCGGCGCCGACGATCTCCTGCCCCAACACCTTCGAGCCGACGCTGAGCGCGATGCTGCGTCCGGGAGGCAGCGTCAGGTCGATCCAGTCGGCGCTCCGGACCGGAGGAAGACGCGGACGGAACAACGCCACGTCGAAGACGGCCTCGACGGAGAACGGGTTCATCACCACCAGGTACGAGCGATGGTGTTGCTGGGTATCGGCGTCGGTCATGTACCACGTGCGCGAGGCGGCGGAGGCGCACGGCTCGAGGCCGAGGCCGCGCGACGGCGCCGCCGAGCGAACGAGCCAGCCCGCCGCGACCCACCCGCCGAACACCTCGACGTACGTCGCGTCTGCCGTCGATCCCGACTCGACCGGCTGCAGCACCTCGTGACCGGCCGGGACCGCGATCGTGACCGGCGCCGACTCCGCGCCGGTGCTCAGTTCCGTCAGCCGAACCTCCGCCGGCTCGGGGCCCGGATCGGCAAGCGCGATCGTCCCGGTCCAGCCGGGGCCGCCGCCGTGCGGACACAGCCACGCGCTCGAGACGGCGCTGCCCCGCACGGCGGCGGCGGGCGCGGCCGGTCCGACGCGCTCCGCGGCGATCCCGCCGACGACGACGAGGCCGGCGACGACGAGGGCGAGGACGCCTCGACCGAGGGTCCTCATCGCCCCGGTCCCTTCATCGAGCGACCGGCTTCCGGGTGATCCACAACGCGGCGGCCCACAGGCCGCCGAGCACCCAGATCGTGATCGTGCGGGGTAGCTGCGCCCCGTACCGGATGGAGATCGAGGACCCGCTCACCGGGAACGAGGTCGCCCAGCCGAAGGCCCGCTCCGGCCCGCCGGTCCGCCCCTGGACCGTCCACGCGTCGTCGAACTCCGTGGAGACCACGGCGAGGTTCCCGCCGCCGGTCGGGCCGGACCACCCGCCCTGGACCTGCGGGAGCGGGACCCCGGGCACGGTGGTCAGCCGCTGGGTCTCGGATGGCTGTCCCGCCGCGACGATCTGGGCGGTCTTCGCTGTTGCCTTCACGACGGCTGCCGGCGGGAGGGCCGCGTCGTTCACCCAGATCGCGAGACCCGCCGCCGGGACGATATCCAGGTCGACCTGCGCATCCAGCCTCGCTCGGGCGGCATCGTTCAGCTGATCGTCGCTCGCGACGAGGTACCGAACGCCGAACGGCGCGAGGAGCGCGCCGCCGTGGATGGACGTGCCCGACAGGATCTCGCCGAGCGCCTCACGCATCGCATCGCTGCCAGGACCCGTGAACGGCCTCGCCGTGTCGATCGCGAGCGCGCCCACGCGGGGCGTGAGCCCGTAGCGGAGCGTCGCGTCCCCCGCGTCGATCACCCCTTGTGGGTCACCCCCCGGAGCCGGGAACGAACGACCGTCGTCGGCGCCGATCCACAGGACGCGGAAGGACCCCTTCGAGGAAGAGTCAACGAACGCCCAGGCAGCGGGGATGCGATCGGGGCCACCGATCGCCCACTCGGCGGTCATCGCGGCCACGGCTTGGAGCAGGATCCCGGCCGCGAGCGCAAGGGTGAGCAACGCGGTGCCCACCTGGCGGAAGCCGAACGCTTCGCGACCCAGTCCGCCGATCGCGGAAGCGAGTCCGAACGCGACCAGGAAGGCCTCCACGGTCGCCGTCAGCGACAGGTAGACGGGGGTGTTCGAGATCTGATCCGGGAGGTACCCCGCCGACGATAGCCAAGCCAGGGCGAGCCCCGCGACCGCGATCAACCCGGCCCGAAGAGCGGGCCCCCGCAGGTCGCCGTTCGCAAGCGCGAGGCCGAGCAGGGCACCGATCGGGAGGAAGAGTGCGGGCGCCCACGTGGCCGGACCATCCTCGAAGGCCAGCCGCACCAGGTGCCACGGGTCGGTCGATCCGAGCTCCGATCCGAGTGCCGTTCCGCTCCCGGACACGAGCGATGGGACGAACGGGAACAACAGGACCGCCGCGCCCACGAGAGCCAGCGCGACGATCGCGAGCCCGCGACCCCGGCGCGACCCGGCGACGACCTGGGCGAGCGCGACGACGCCGATCGCGAGCAACAGACCGGGGACGAAGGCGACCCCGACCGCGACCGTGACGGCCAGGCCGGCGATGGATCGCACGCGTCCGTCGGGCGGCTCGCCAGGTGCGAACGCAACCTCGAACCGTTCGACGAGCGCCGGGAGCACGATCAGCGCCACGAGCAGCGCGACGCGGCCGTCGGAGAACGCGGAGAGCACGATCGCCGAGAGCCCGTACGCGGACGCGGCAACGACCGAAGGCCCAGGCCGGCCCGTCAACCGGACCGCGGCGCGGTAACAGAGGATCGCGGCAAGGGCCGGCGAGGCCCCCACCATCGCCTTCTGAGCCAGGCTCGTGCTGGCGAACAGCAGACCCGATAACCCACCCATGAGCCCGAGGGCGGGACTCGCGGCGAGCGACCCGCCGAGCGGTGTCGTCCGGTAGGCGGACACGAGCTCCTCGAAGAAGCCCGACGGATATGCCGGGAACATCGGGATCGCCCCGCCGTACAGACGGCCCGATCCGAAGAGGCCTTTCGCGGCGAGGCTGCCGACGACGATCCCGAGGAAGGAAGCGACGATCACCGGGTGAGCCGATACCAACGAGACCGTCCGCTGGCGGAGCCGGGCGGCCGCGGGCTCATCGGCCTCCTCCGCCCCGAGCTCGCGCTGCTCCTCCAAGATCCGCTCGGCCGTCATGAACCAGCGTGGGAGTCGAAGTCCCGCCGATTCCGTGAACCTCCGGAGCGCGTGGTCCTTGATCCGCCGGTGCCTCTGGACGCGGCGACGGGCAACGACCGTACTGGGCAGGTGCGCGACGTTCCATCCGATCGCTGCGAGGACGTCGTACGCCTCCTCGAACCGGCGCGATAGCAGGAGATAGAGGAGCCGGACCACGGTGAGCACCACACCCAGCGGCACCACCCAAGCCAACGTCAGCAGCCCGTCGTTCTTGAGGACGGAAGCGAGCGCCGCACGGTCCTCCTCGTACCGGCGGCTCCGCTCGACGCCCGGTCGGTCGTCGCGCTCGGCGAAAGCCGCGTGACGCACGCGCGCGAGCGGGGTCATCAACACGTTCCACCCGGCGATCCGAGCTCGCCAGCACAGATCGAGGTCCCCGTCGTCGTCGCCGAGCCGTTCGTCGAACAGACCGCTCGTCTGCCAGACCTCCCGCGCGACGAGCATCGCGCACGAGTCGACCGATAGGACCTCGAGGACCCGATCGAACTGCCCCTGATCGATCTCCTCGGCCTGCAGCCCCGAATAGGGGTGACCGAACAGGTCGGCGGACCGGCCCACGTCGCGGAGTCGGCGGGGGTGATCCCAGTCCACGATCTTCGCCCCCACGATCCCGACGCGCTCGACGCCGGCGAGCATGGTCGCCTCTACCAAGCGGGTGACGGCTTCCGCGTCGAGGACGGCGTCGTCATGCAGCAAGAGGACGAAATCCGCCTCGGCGGCGACGGGATGCGCGACGGCATCGTCGAAACAACGGGACAGGCCGAGACGAGCGTCGTGACGCAGGACGCGGCCCTCGCCGAGGGCTTGCGCGAGCAACTCGTTCGAACCGTCGGTCGACGCGTCGTCGACGGCGAGGATGCCGACACGAGGGTACGTCTGCGCGGCGAGGCCTTGGAGGCACTCGCGGAGCCACTCGACCGCGTCTCGGACCACGAGGACGACGAGGACCGAGGGGTCGCGCGCCGGCGGAGACGGATACGCGGCGGTTGCACTCATGCGCGGGTTCACGCGGGCGGCGAGCCTAGCACCGGGAGACGAGCCGAAAACGAAAAGGGGCCCCGCGGGGCCCCTTTCCGCGATCGTGCACCGACGCTCAGCGCTTCTTGGCGCTCGTCCTCTTCCGGGCCGCCGTCTTCTTGGCGGGGCGCCGCTTCGCGGTGCTCTTCTTGGCAGAAGACTTCTTGGCCGTCCGCCGCTTGGCAGAAGACTTCTTGGCCGTCCGCCGCTTCGCGGTGCTCTTCTTGGCGCCGGTCTTCTTGCGCGATGCCGGCTTCCTCCGCGCGGTGGTCTTCTTGGCCGTCGTCTTCTTGCGCGATGCCGGCTTCCTCCGCGCGGTGGTCTTCTTGGCCGCGGTCTTCTTCCGAGCCGCGGTCTTCTTCGCCGGGCGCCGCTTCGCAGCGCTCTTCTTGGCCGTGGTCCTCTTCCTCGCCACGGTCCTCTTGGCAGGCCGCCGCTTCGCAGCGCTCTTCTTCGCGCTGCTCCTCTTGGCCATCGCCATGCGTTGCCCCCTTTCGTTCCCTCGCCGTCCGGTCTCTCAGGACGCCATGCGTTTCAGGCGCCGCCGTTCCCGTTCGCTCATCCCGCCCCACACGCCGTAGCGTTCATCGCGGCGGAGGGCGTAGTTGAGGCATTCGATGCGGACGGGACACTCGCTACAGATCCGCTTGGCCTCCCTCGATGAGCCTCCCTTCTCGGGGAAGAAGATCTCCGGGTCATGATCCCGACACCGCGCTCTCTCTTGCCAAGGGATGTAATGGTGCACTCTGTTCTCCCCCCGAAATCACATCCGTGTGATTCTGAGGGAAGAACGCCCCCGATGACAAGAGGGTTTCCGAAGGAATTCCTGCCTGTTCCCTCATCGATTTCAAATATCGTGTCGCTCTTGAGCCTCGCTGACAAGAACATCTGGCCGGAAATGTGGTGGTCAAGGTGGTTGACGGAAACCGTCAACCACCTTGACGGGTTTTCCAGATATCGCGGTTCAGACGCGCGCGATACGGTCGTAGGTCGTGGTTCGCACCGCCGGCACGCGCCCGATCTCGCGGATCGCGTCGTCGAACCGGTCGGGCGTCATCTCGATGCCCCACTCCGCCCCCGCCATGCGACTGATGGTCTCTTCCATCAACGTGCCGCCGAAATCGTTCGCGCCGCTCTGCAAGATGCGCTGGCATGCTTCGACACCGAGCTTGACCCACGACACCTGCACGTTGTGGATAACTCCGTCCAGGAGGATCCGCGCGACGGCGTGCATCCGAAGATCGTCGTCCGACGTCGGTCCGGGGCGCGCCTTGCCGGCGAGATAGATCGGAGCGTTGCGATGCACGAACGGAAGCGGGACGAACTCGGTGAACCCCCCGGTGTCCGCTTGGATCGACGCGATACGCCGGATGTGGGCGACCCAATGCGGCGGGGCATCCACGTGCCCGAACATGATCGTGCTCGAGCTGCGGATGCCCAGACCATGTGCGGTGCGGATGATCTCCTCCCACGTGTCGGCCGGGAGCTTGCCTTTCGTGAGTGTCCAACGGATGTCATCGTCCAGGATCTCGGCCGCCGTTCCGGGG
>DASWDB010000127.1:0-2063 GCA_036395715.1 Actinomycetota bacterium
AGGAGTCGGCAGAGGTTCGCGTACCCGGTGTCGTCCTGGGCTACCAGGACGACGTGGGCATCGCGAGGTGGTGGAGCGGGCGCACGCACGGTGAGGGAAGCGCCGAGGATGGGCTTCACGCCGTTGCGCTTGCATGCGGAGACGAACCGGGCGGCCCCGTAGAGGCCGTCGCGATCGGTCATCGCGACCGCCGGCATCCCCAGACCTGCTGCCTGCTCGGCCAGCTGCTCCGGGGCGAACGCTCCTTCCTTCAACGAGAAGTAGGAGCGGACATCGAGGTGCACGAAGGACATGGAGGGCCCGTCTCTAGGTCGAACGTATGTTCGAGTCTGAAGCTTCGCCACGACATCCGTCAAGCGGTGTTCCCGGTCCGATCGAACCGGGTAGGACCGTTCCGGATGACCGAGAACTCCGCAGGCGGATCCCTTCCCGCGGAACGCTCCCTGGACTCCCTCGCCGAGGCCGTCCAGAGCTGTCAGGGCTGCGACCTGTATCGCAACGCGACGCAGGCGGTCTTCGGCGAGGGATCGGAGCGAGCCCGCGTGATGCTCGTCGGCGAGCAACCGGGCGACCGAGAGGACGTCGAGGGCCACCCCTTCGTCGGCCCCGCCGGCGGGGTCCTCGACCGCGCTTTGGGGGATGCCGGGATCGATCGCGCCGACGTCTACGTCACCAACGTGGTCAAGCACTTCCGGTGGAAACCGGCGCCGCGAGGCAAGCGCCGGATCCATCGGAAACCCGATCTGCGGGAACAGCTGGCGTGTCGGCCGTGGCTCGACGCCGAGCTCGAGCAGGTACGACCGACCGTGCTGGTGTGCCTCGGGGCGACGGCGGCGCAAGCGCTCCTGGGGCGGTCGTTCCGGGTCACGCGGGATCGAGGCCGGTTCGTCGAGTCGCCGCTCGCTCCCTTCGTGATGGCGACCGTGCACCCCTCATCGATCCTGCGCGCACCGGACGACGCACGTGAGGAAGCGATGCGGGCGTTCGTCGCCGACCTCAGGAAGGTCGCGAAGGTATCGCGGCGGGCCGCCTGACCACATCGGTGCGGTCGCGGCGGACGGCCGCGATCGTCATCAGGATCGCCCCCGGTACGAAGAACAGGCCGATCGAGGCAGCGCCGATCACGCAGCATGCCCACAGGAGCACGGCCGAGACGATCCGTGCTCCGCGAGCACGCACGATGATCGGAAGAAGCGAGAGGAGGACGGGTACCGAGACCACGACGACGATCCTCGAACCGTTGACCGAGTATCCCGTCGCTCTCCCGCATCGGGTGACCCCACCGGCGACGGCTGAACACGTTGCGTACGTGGGCCCGAACGCTGCGACGAGCGCGGCAGCGAGCATGGCGAGGAACGCCACGAGCACGAAGCCACTCCTCTTCACGATGGCAGCGTAGGCCGGAACGGTTCCTCAATCCCACAACCGTTCGATGTGCCAACGATCGTGGTGGCGATCGAAGTAGAGGTCCCACACCGCGCCACCCCGAGCCTCGACGCGCCAGTACTCGCGGTCGCGACCGTCTGCCCACCAGCGACCCTCGATCCGCCACTTCCCGATCACGTCAACGACCTGATAGCGCTTCCCGCGCCACTCGAAGACGGAGGGCATCCCCGCGTCGCGTTCGACCCGAACCTCCTCGTCGAAGCGCTTCGTCATCGCTGGATCCCCGGCCGGTTCCGTCCTGATCGCTCCGTACCCGAGTCGAACATATGTTCGAGGGCGAAGGGCGAATGTACGCCCGAGCTCCGGCATCCGTCAAGACCGCGGTCGGGGGCTACGCTCGATCTATGGGGAAGACACCGAACGTCCCCACCGCGCAAGAGCTCCCCTCGCACGAACCCGGCGACGTGGTCGCGATCCGGGAGCTGTGGGATCGCCGGGTCTGGTACGCGTGGCCGGCGGTCGTGGTGCGCGACGAGCCCAACCTGCAGATGCTCCACGTCCCTGCGCACGCGCGCTGCCGGCAACCGGTGGATGCCGCCGGCCGGGCGCTCCGACTGCCGACGGACCGATGGACGCTCCAGGATGTGCGGCGCGGACCGAGCAGCATGCTGTCGTTC
>DASWDB010000128.1:0-17544 GCA_036395715.1 Actinomycetota bacterium
GGGTTCACATCCGGCGGCGGACCGTCCGGTGGGACCTGGTGCGGTGGCTCTGCATCGGCTCGATCCCCGCCGCCTTCGGTGGGGTGATGGTGCTCCAGCAGGTTGGCGACGCGAAGGCGATCGAGGACGCGACGAAGATCCTGCTCGGCATCACCCTCGTGCTCGCGGCATCGGCGATGATCTTCAAGAGCTACCTGCAGGGACGGCGCAGCGCGGCGGCTCGTCGCGCCGGCGCCGACCCGCGCGCGCCAGCCGCGCCGATCCGCGTCCGGCCGATCCCCACGGTCTTCGTCGGTGTGCTCGGCGGGTTCTTGGTCGGTCTCACCTCCGTCGGATCGGGCTCGATCATCATCGTCTGCCTGATGTTGCTGTACCCGAGCCTTCGCGGCGCCGAGCTGGTCGGCACCGACCTCGTGCAGGCCATCCCGCTCGTCTCCGCGGCGGCGCTCGCCCACATCCTCGTCGGGGACTTCCAACTCGGGCTCACCACCACGATCCTTCTCGGCGCCCTTCCCGCGGTGTGGCTCGGCGCGCGGATGTCGTCGAACGCGCCAGACGGACTGATCCGGCCCGCCCTCGTGTTCGTCCTGCTCGCGTCGGCGCTGAAGCTGCTCGGCCTTCCGACGGACGCCCTCGGCGGAATCCTTCTGGTCTTCGCGCTGCTGGCGTTGCCGATCTGGGGAGCCCTGGACGCTGCCGGGCACCCGGAGCCGATCTGGCAGCGCGCCGGCCTCGACCGCACGGCTTGGATCCGCTGGCAGGCGTGGCTCGCTCCGATCGGGATCGGCTTCGGGATCGCGGTCGCGTACTTCTGGCGCACACGGCCGCAACTGGTCGCGGCGTCCCTGATCATCGGGTCCGCGGAAGCGGTCCTGTCCTAGGTGGGCCGAATGTTCGAGCGGATCGTGGTCGCGATCGACGGCTCCCGTGAAGGAGGCAAGACGGTTCCCGTCGCGTTGGACCTCGCGAAGCGGTACGCGTCCAAGGTCACGGTCGTCCATGTTCGCGAGCACGCGAAGTACGAAGGATCCGACGTGGACCTCGGACCCGAGATCGGGGCCGAGGAGCTCGTTGACGGGACGGTCGATCGGTTCCGCGAAGCGAGCATCGAGGCTGATGGCGTGATCCGCCGGGTGGCCCCGGGCTCGACGCCCGAGCAGATCGTGGAGGTCGCCCAGGAGACCGACGCCTCCCTCATCGTGATGGGGACACGCGGGATGACCGAGTGGAAGAGCCTCCTGCTCGGCGGTGTGGCCAACAAGGTGGTCCAGCACGCGCCGTGTCCCGTGCTGCTGGTTCGATGACCCTGTTCATTGACACGACCTCCCTCGACGCGGTATCCCTTACGGCGACGCGGACGTGCGACCGGACATCCGGAGCCCTCGCGTCCGTGGACAGCGGCTGAAGAGTCGCAGACAGACGTCCATATCTCTTTCGGTTGACCGGACCACCGGAGGCCGAGGCCAAGGAACGAGCCGGCATCGTCGATGCCAGCCGACCGGAAGGAGTTTCCATGCCTCGGTGGTTCAAGCGTCGCATCCTCGCAGCGCCTCTCATGCTCACGCTCATCCCCCTTGCAGCGTGCTCGAACTCGAGCGCGTCCGGCGCGGGCGCATGCAGCTCCTCGTCGCCCGCCAGCTCGGTGGTGGTGAACTTCGCCGCGTACAGCACGCCGCGGGAGGTCTACGACGCGAAGATCATCCCGACGTTCGTGAAGGAATGGAAGGACAAGACCGGCCAGACCGTGCTGTTCAACGAGTCGTACGCCGGCTCGACGACCCAGGCGCAGAACGTCGTCAACGGGCTGGGCTCCGACGTCGTGGCGCTGTCCTTGGCCCCGGACATCCAGACGATCCAGGACGCCGGTCTGATCACTCACGACTGGACCCAGACCCCCGACGGCGGGATGGTCTCGGCATCGGTGGCGGTGTTCGACGTCCGCCCGGGCAACCCCAAGGGGATCAAGGACTGGAGCGACCTCGCCACGCCCGGGACCGGGGTGCTCACGCCCGACCCGGCGCAGAGCGGCGGTGCGCGGTGGAACCTCGTCGCCCTCTGGGGTGCGGCCCTGCGCGGTGACGTCACGGGCATCGCGAAGGGCGATGAGGCGGCCGCGACCATGCTGATGCAGAACGTCACCCACAACGTGATCGCGTACGACAAGAGCGCCCGCGACTCGATCCAGAACTTCGAGTCGGGCAACGGGGACGTGGCCATCACCTACGAGAACGAGGTCAAGACGGCGCAGGCGGCCGGTGAGCCCGACACCGCCGTGTACCCGAAGGGGACCGTTCTGATCGAGAACCCCGTCGCCGTCGTGGACAAGAACGCCGAACAGCACTGCGTGGAAGACGTGGCCAACGCGTTCGTCTCCTATCTGCACACGAAGGAGGCCAAGGACTTCTATACGACGGTCGGCTACCTCCGGCCGGTCGATCAGGCCAAGGCCGCGGCAGGAGATCCGGCGAACGGGTTCCCCGCGATCCACGACCTCTTCTCGGTCGCCGACCTCGGCGGGTGGGATTCGCTGGATCAGAAGCTGTTCAGCGACGCGGGGATCGCCACCCAGGCGATCGCCAAGGGCTGATCTCGACGATGAGCAGCGCCGCGCAGGCGCTCGGCGGGCGCAGCAGGCCGTGGTCCTCGCAGAGGACCACGGCCCGGTTGCGCCACCTCGCCCTGCGCGGCGCTGCCGTCGTCTACCTCGGCCTGCTCGTTGCGCTGCCGGTCATCGCCGTGGTCACGAAAGGCTTCGGCGACGGGCTCGGCACGTTCCGAGACGCGATGGCGACGCCGGCCGCGTGGGCGGCGGTCCGCCTCACGTTGTGGACCTCCACGGTGGCCGCGGGGCTGAACGCCGTGATGGGCACGCTGCTCGCGTGGGTCCTGGTCCGTTACCGGTTCCCCGGTCGCCGGCTGCTCTCGACCGTCGTCGACCTGCCGCTCGCGATCCCGACCCTCGTCACGGGCGTGATGATCCTCGCCCTCTACGGGCCGAACTCGATCTTCGGCCGGTTCCTGGATGACCTCGGCATCCGCGTCCTGTTCACCCCGATCGCCATCGTGATCGCGCTCTGCACGGTCACGCTCCCGCTCGTGGTGCGGAACGTCCAGCCGGTGCTCCAGGAGCTCGACACGGCCGAGGAGGAAGCCGCGGCGACGCTCGGCGCCGGCCCGCGGACCACGTTCCGGCGCGTCGTCTTCCCGGCGATCCGATCGGCCGTGGTCGCAGGAACGCTCCTCACGTTCTCCCGCTGTCTGGGAGAGATCGGGAGCGTGATCCTGGTCGCCGGCAACATCCCGAGGAAGACCCTGACCGCGCCGGTGTTCATCTTCCAGCTCACCTCGCAGTTCAAGCCGGCCGAGGCGGCCGCGGTCGCGACCCTCCTGTTCGCGATCTCGTTCGTGCTGGTGCTCGTGACCAGCAGGTTGATCGCGCGGAACGAGGCCTCGACGTGAGCGCCGTCGCGACCCCCAGGGTCCGCGGACGCGGATGGCTCCTGGCATCGTGTCTCGTCTGGGTCGGCGTGTTGCTCCTGGTCCCGCTCGTCGGCATCGTGATCACCGCGCTCAAGCCAGGGATCCACGTGGTTACCGAAACGTTGAGGGCTCCGGACGTCATCCACGCGCTGGAGCTCACGGCCGTGATCACCGTCATCTCCGTCGTCGTCACCGCGCTCTTCGGGGTCGTGGTCGCGTGGGTGCTCGTGCGGCAGCGGTTCTGGGGTCGGTCGTTGATGAACGCGACGGTCGATCTTCCGTTCGCCCTCTCGCCGGTCACCGTCGGATTGGCCGCCCTGGTCCTCTTCGGCCCCGGCGGATGGCTGGCCCCGTTCTTCGAAGCACGCGGCATCCAGATCATCTTCGCGTTGCCGTCGATGGTCCTCGTCACGATCTTCATCTGTGTCCCGTTCACGATCCGCGAGGTCGTTCCGGTGCTGGAGGAGATCGGGCTCGACGAGGAGGACGCCTCGCGGACGCTCGGCGCATCGGTGTGGCAGACCTTCTTCCGAGTGACCCTGCCGAACATCCGCTGGGCGCTCGCGTATGGGGTCGCCCTCACGACGGCGAGAGCGATCGGGGAGATCGGGGCGGTGCTGATCGTGAGCGGGCTCCTCCAGGGCAAGACGGAGACCGCGACCCTGTTCATCTTCCGGGCCTACGAGGAGCGGCAGATCCCGGCCGCGTACGTCGTGGCCTTGCTCCTCGCCGCCGTCTCCGTCACGCTGTTGGTCGTGATCGAGTTCCTGCGACACCGGCAGGAGCGCGAAAGGACCAGGACATGAGCACCCCTATCGTCGTCGAAGGCCTCACGAAGCGTTTCGGCTCGTTCGAGGCGGTCACCGACGTTACCTTCACCGCTCCCGCCGGCGCGATCACCGCCCTCCTGGGGCCGTCGGGGTCGGGGAAGAGCACGGTGCTCAGGATGATCGCCGGGCTGGAGGAGCCGACCGCGGGGCGCATCGTGATGGGGGACGAGGAGCTCACGGTCAAGAGCGTGCAGGAGCGCCGCGTCGGCTTCGTCTTCCAGCACTACGCGCTGTTCCGGCACATGACCGTCGCCGACAACGTCGGGTTCGGGCTCCGCGTCCGCAAGGAGGACAGGGCGGCGCGCGAGGCGCGGGTGCGCGAGCTGCTCGAGCTCGTCCACCTCGAGCCGTTCGCCGATCGCTATCCGGAACAGCTCTCCGGCGGCCAGCGGCAACGCGTCGCGCTGGCTCGTGCGCTCGCGCCGGCGCCGAAGGTGCTCCTGCTGGACGAGCCCTTCGGGGCACTCGACGCGAAGGTTCGGCAGGATCTGCGCCGCTGGCTCGACGAGCTCCACCGGGAGCTCGGCGTCACGTCCCTGCTGGTCACCCATGATCAGGAAGAGGCCCTCGAGCTCGCGAACCAGATCGTGGTGATGCACGAGGGTCGTATCGAGCAGGTCGGCACGCCCGGCGAGATCTACGACCAGCCGGCGACCCCGTTCGTCGCCGGGTTCGTCGGCGCCGCGAACGTCCTGCATGGGGAGGTCGTCGGCGGTCATGTCCACCTCGGGTCGATACGGATCCCCGGAGCCGCGCACCTCGATGAGGGTGCGGCGGCGGCCGCGTTCGTGCGCCCACACGATGTGCACGTCGCGTCGGGCGACGGCGACGTTGCGGCGGTGATCCAGCGCGTGGCCTCGCTCGGCTGGCTGTCGAGGGTCAGTCTGAAGCTCCCCGGCGGCGAGACGCTCGTCGCGCTCGTGCCGAACGACGAGCTGAACGGCGTCGGCGAAGGTGACACGATCCAGATCGACCTCCGCAACCCCAAGGCGTTCCTCGCCCCCGAGTCGGCGACCGAACGGGCCGACGTGTCCGCCCGAACCGGAACCTGAGCCCGCGCGGAGGAGCCCGTCCGAGGGTCCCGTAGACTGAGGGCGCCATGCCGGCCACCGTCGTACTCGGGACCCAATGGGGTGACGAGGGCAAGGGCAAGGCGGTCGACTACCTCGCCGACCGGATGGACGTGGTGGTCCGCTACCAGGGCGGCAACAACGCGGGCCACACGATCATCGCCGAGGGTCGGCTGCTCAAGCTCCACCTCGTCCCGAGCGGCATCCTGTACCCGCACATCACGTCGGTGATCGCGGACGGCGTCGTCGTCAACCCCGAGGTGCTCCTCGGCGAGATGGACGACCTGGCGGAAGCGGGCATCGACGTCTCCGGACTCCGACTGAGCTTCAACGCGCACCTGATCATGCCCTACCACCTGGAGATGGAGAAGGTGACGGAGCGGTTCCTCGGGAAGAACGCGCTCGGGACGACGAAACGAGGGATCGGTCCGGCATATGCCGATCGTGCCTCACGGGTCGGGATCCGCGTCCAGGATCTCTACGACGAGAAGATCTTCCGGGAGAAGCTCGAGGTCGTCCTCAAGGAGAAGAACCAGATCCTGACGAAGGTCTACGGCCGGCTCGCGATCCCGATCGAACGGATCGTCCAGGATCACCTGGGCTACGCCGAGCGCCTCCGGCCGTACGTCGCAGACACGACGAAGCTCGTCTACGAAGCGCTGACGGCGGGAAGACAGGTGCTGCTCGAAGGCGCGCAGGGGGCGATGCTCGATCTCGACCACGGCACGTACCCGTTCGTCACCTCTTCGACGCCGACCGCGGGCTACGCGGCCGCGGCCGGAGGGTTCGGACCGCAACACATCGACCGCGTCGTGGGGATCACGAAGGCCTACGTCACGCGCGTCGGCGCCGGGCCCTTCCCGACCGAGGCGCTCGATGACGATGGGGAACGGATGGGGGAGCGCGGACACGAGTTCGGTA
Organism: Actinomycetota bacterium; assembly: GCA_036395715.1. GTDB lineage: Bacteria > Actinomycetota > UBA4738 > UBA4738 > HRBIN12 > AC-51. Next base: position 6,302 of record DASWDB010000128.1, read on the forward strand.
CGACGACCGGTCGCAAACGACGGTGCGGCTGGTTCGACGGGCCGGTCCTTCGATCCGCCGCCCGGCTGAACGGGCTCACCGAGCTGGTGCTGACCAAGCTCGACGTCCTGAGCGGATTCGAGATCGTGAAGGTGTGCGTCGGCTATCGCACCCAGGGGGAGGTGTTCGATGACGTCCCGCCGACCCAGACGCAGTTCCATCACGCGGAGCCGGTCTGGGAGGAGCTCCCGGGCTGGGACGAGGAGCTCGGCGACGCGCGAGAGCTCGATGATCTGCCGAAGGAAGCGCAACAGTACGTGCGCTTCCTGGAAGAGCTCGGCGGCGTCGCCGTGTCGGTCGTCGGCGTCGGTCCGGCGCGGGAGCAGAGCATCCCGGTGACGGCGTGAAGGTGCTCGTCGTCGGCGGTGGGGGCCGCGAGCACGCGCTGTGCTGGCGTCTGGCGCAGGATCCCACGGTCACGCGCGTGCTCGCGGCCCCCGGGAACGCCGGCATCGCGCAGGTCGCCGACTGTTTCTCGGCCGTCGCCGCGGACGACGTCGATGCGATGGTCGACCTGGTCGAGCGTCAGGACGTCGGCCTCACGGTCGTCGGGCCGGAGGTCCCACTCGTGGCCGGGCTGGCCGACGCGTTGCGGCGCCGGAGACGTCGGGTGTTCGGGCCGTCCGCGGCCGCCGCCCGGATCGAGGGGTCGAAGGCGTTCGCGAAGGACGTGATGGCCCGCCGCGGTGTCCCGACCGCACGCGCCGGTGTCTTCGACGACGTTCGGGAGGCGGTCGCGTTCGTCGATGAACTCGGCGGCGCCGCGGTGGTGAAGGCCGATGGGCTCGCCGCCGGGAAGGGCGTGGTCGTCGCCTCCGACCGCGATACGGCGGTACGTGCGATCGAGGACTGCCTGATCGCGGGCGCCTTCGGCGAGGCAGGCCGGACGGTGGTCGTCGAGGAGATCCTGGAAGGTCCCGAGGTCAGCATGTTCGCCGTGACGGACGGCAGGGGCTCGTGCGTGCTGCTCGAGACGGCGCAGGACCACAAGCGACTCGGGGATGGCGATACGGGGCCGAACACCGGGGGGATGGGCTGCTACTCGCCGGTTCCGTTCGTCGATCCAACAACCGCGACCTGGGTCCTGGACAACGTCTTGGCGCAGGTCGTGGACGAGCTGCGCCCGTACCGGGGCGTCCTGTACGCGGGGCTGATGCTGACTGCGGACGGTCCGAAGGTGCTCGAGTTCAATTGCCGCTTCGGCGACCCCGAGGCCGAGGTCCTCTTGCCTCGGATGCCCTACCGGATCGGGACCCTGCTGCACGCATGTGCGACGGGTCGGCTCGCCTACGAGGCGGGCAACGCGGGCTTCGACGATGGGGCCGCCGTGACCGTCGTGATCGCGAGCGAGGGCTATCCCGGCTCCTATCGGACCGGGGTTCCGATCATCGGCGTCGGGGATGCTCAGACGCACGAAGGGGTCACGGTCTTCCACGCAGGCACCGCGCGAGACGCGGCGGGCAACCTCGTCACCGCCGGAGGCCGAGTCTTCGCCGTGACGGGTCACGGGAGCACCATCTCCGAGGCTCGCGAACGCGCGTACCACGGCGTCTCGGAGATCCATTTCGAGGGCATGCAGTTCCGCACCGACATCGCCGCGCACGCGGCGCAGGAGGCGGTCGCATGACGGATGTGCAGGAGCCGGCGCCGCTCGTCGGGGTGCTCGCCGCGTCGCCCGCCGAGCTTCCGATCCTTCGCCAAGCAGGGCTGATCCTCGAGAAGTTCGACGTGCCGCATGAGGTGCGGATCATGTCGTCGTCGCGGAACCCGGACCTCGTCGACGAGTACGCGCGGACCGCGTTCGAACGTGGCCTCAAGGTCGTCGTGTGCTCGACCGGGCTGTCGGGTCACCTCGCCGCGGCCGTCGCGGCCCGCACGGTGCTCCCGGTGATCGGTGTCCCCATCGCGACCTCCCCCCAGATGGTGGGCAACGAGGCACTCGCGATCACCGCGCAGATGCCGACCGGTGTGCCGATCGCGACGGTCGGCGTCGACGCGGCGGTCAACGCGGCGATCCTGGCCGTCGAGATCTTGGGCGTCCAGGACGAGGAGATGCAGGCGCGGCTGTGGAAGTTCAAGGACGACCTGGCTGAGGGTCTCAAGCTGTGATCGCGCGCTACGAGGTTCCCGAGGTCGCCGCAGTGTGGTCGGACCGGACGCGGATGGCGAACTGGCTCGAGATCGAGCTCCTGGCGGTCGAGGCGTGGTCCGAGCTGGGCGCGATCCCCGAAACCGACGCGCGCACGTGCCGCGAGCGCGCGTCGTTCACGGTCGAGGCCGTGAACGAGCGCGAGCGGGTCACGCGCCACGACGTCGCCGCCTTCGTCGACGTGGTGGCCGCCTCGATCGGTGAGCCGGGCCGGTGGATCCACTTCGGCATGACGTCCTCGGACGTGGTGGACACGGGACTCGCGCTGCAGCTCCGCGCGGCCGTCGACGTCGTGCTCGGCGACCTGGAGCGGCTCATCGGGGCGGTCAAACGACGCGCGCTCGAACATCGCGACACGATCTGCATCGGCCGCACGCACGGCGTGCACGCGGAGCCGACCTCGTTCGGGCACAAGCTCGCCGTCTTCGCGTTCCAACTCGACCGGGACCGTGAGCGGCTCCGTCGGGCGCGCGACGCCGTCTCCGTGGGAGCGATAAGCGGTGTGGTCGGCTCCTACGCGAGCGTCGACCCGCGGGTGGAGGAGCGTGTCTGTGCGCGGCTCGGGCTGAGGCCCGCCGAGGCCTCGACGCAGGTGATCCAGCGGGATCGGCACGCCGAGTTCATGGGTGCCCTCGCCGTGTGCGCGTCCACGCTCGATGCGCTCGCGACGGAGATCCGGCATCTCGCCCGGACCGAGGTCCGTGAGGTGCAGGAACCGTTCGCCGAGGGGCAGAAGGGCTCCTCGGCGATGCCACACAAACGGAATCCCGTTGTCTCCGAGCGCGTCAGCGGCCTCGCCCGCGTGCTCCGCGGCCAGGCCGTGACCGCGCTCGAGGATGTCACGCTCTGGCACGAGCGCGACATCTCGCATTCGTCCGCCGAACGCCTGATCTTCCCGGACGCGACCGGGTTGCTCGCGTTCATGCTCCGTGACATGACGTGGGTGATCGACGGGCTCGTGGTGTTCCCCGACCGGATGCGGGCGCAGGTCGACTCGTTCGGCGGGATCGCGTTCAGCCAGAGCGTCCTGCTGGGGCTGGTGGATGCCGGGCTCGCCCGCGACGAGGCGTACGGGATCGTGCAACGGGCGGCTGCCGCTGCATGGGACGACGACGCGTCGTTCCGGGCGGCGATCGAGGCCGAGCCGCGCGCGGCGGCTCTCGACCTGGATGACCTGTTCGACCCGAAGCGCTTCCTCGCGAACCTGGGCCCGCTCTTCGACCGTCTGGAGAAGCTCCCCGTGGAGGCGTCCGGTGGCTGAGCTCGCGGCGCACGGCAAGGTTCGTGACCTCTACGACGTCGACGACGATCGTCTCCTGCTGGTCGCCACCGACCGGATCAGCGCCTTCGACGTCGTCCTGCCCGATCCGATCCCGAACAAGGGTCGCGTCCTGACCGGCCTCTCACTCTTCTGGTTCGAACGCACGGCGGACCTGGTTCCGAACCACGTGATCGGCGCATCGCTCGCGGAGTTCCCCCCGCCGTTCTCCGACGACCCGGAGCTCGCGGGACGCGCGACCCTCGTCCGGCGCGCTCGCGTGATCCCGATGGAATGCGTCGTTCGTGGGTACCTGAGCGGCAGCGGCTGGGCGCAGTACCGCGAGGGAGGAGCGGTGTGCGGCATCCCCTTGCCGCCGGGACTCACCGAGTCGGACCGCCTGCCCGGGTCGATCTTCACGCCGACGACCAAGGCGACGACCGGGCACGACCTCCCGCTGTCACCCGACGAGGCTCGGGGCGTCGTCGGGGTCGGGCTCTACGGGCGTCTGCAGGAGCTGGCGGTCGGGATCTACGAGCGGATCGCCGCGACGGCGCTCGACGCGGGGGTGATCGTCGCCGACACGAAGTTCGAGTTCGGCTTCATCGGCGGCGAGCTCGCGCTGATCGACGAGGTCGGGACGCCCGACTCGTCGCGTTTCTGGCCGGCCGACGTGTATGAGCCGGGGACGTCGCAGCCCTCGTTCGACAAGCAGTACGTCCGGGACTGGCTGGACGCGTCCGGGTGGGACCACGAGCCGCCGGCGCCCGCCCTCCGCGCTGACGTGATCGCGCGGACCGCCGCAACCTACGTCGAAGCCTACGAACGGCTCACCGGGGAGCCGTTCGCGGCCTATCTCGGCCGGGCCGGCGTGGGAGCCGCATGACGACCTTCACGTTCGAGGTGCTGGTCACGCTGAAGGAGGGGTTGTCGGACCCACAGGGCAAGGCCGTCGAGTCGGCGTTGCCCTCCCTCGGATGGACGAACGTCCGGCACGTCCGCGTGGGCAAGCACATCAAGCTGGACGTGGAGGCCGACGATGAGGCAGGCGCGCTCGACCAGGTCCGCGGCATGGCGGTCCGCCTGCTCTCGAACCCGGTGATCGAGGACTACCAGGTGCTCGAGGTGGCGCCGAGGTGACCAGCACCGTCCCCCGCGTGGGGGTGGTCACGTTCCCCGGCTCGCTCGACGATCGCGACGCGCGCCGCGCGGTCGACCAGATGGGCGGCGAGGCCGTCTCGCTCTGGCACGCGGACCGGGACCTCCGGGGGGTCGATGCGGTCGTCCTGCCGGGCGGGTTCTCCTACGGCGACTACCTCCGGTGCGGCGCGATCGCCCGGTTCGCGCCGGTGATGGAGCAGGTGGTGTCCTTCGCCGAGCGAGGTGGCCCGCTGCTCGGGATCTGCAACGGGTTCCAGGTCCTGTGCGAGGCGGGCTTGCTCCCGGGCGCGATGATCCGGAACCACTCGCTCCGTTTCATCTGCCGCGACGTGTGGCTTCGCGTCGAGACCGCGCAGAGCTGTATCACCGGTGGGCTCACGCCGGGGGAGACGATCGAGATCCCGATCAAACATGGCGAGGGCCAATGGATCGCAACGCCCGAGCAACTCGTCGATGTCGAACGGGACGGGCTCGTCGTCTTCCGCTACGCGTCGCGCACCGGGATCGTCGACGACGACCACAACCCCAACGGGGCGACGAACAACGTCGCGGGGATCCGGAACGCGGCCGGCAACGTCGTCGGGCTGATGCCGCACCCCGAACACGCGGTCGACCCGGATGTCGGCCCGACCGGTGGTCAGCCGCTCTTCGCGTCGCTTCTGCACGCGGCGATGGCAGGGGCGGCCGGGTGAGTCCGGAGGACCACCCGCTCCACCGGCAGCTCGGGCTCACCGACGACGAGCTCGTGAAGATCGAGGCGACGCTCGGCCGAACGCCGAACCGCAACGAGCTCGCGATGTACTCGGTGATGTGGTCCGAGCACTGTTCGTACAAGTCCTCGAAGATCCACCTCCGGACCCTCCCGACGGACGGTCCGGCCGTGCTCGTGGGGCCCGGTCAGGACGCCGGAGCGGTCGACGTCGGCGACGGGATCGCCGTCGTGTTCAAGATCGAGTCGCACTCGCATCCGAGCGCGATCGAGCCCTATCAGGGGGCGGCCACCGGTGTCGGTGGGATCGTGCGCGACATCGTGGCGATGGGCGCCCGTCCGGTCGCGTTGCTCGATCCGCTCCTGTTCGGTCCGCTCACCGAGGAGCGGAACCGGTGGCTCCTCGCGGGCGTGGTCGGGGGCATCGGCGGCTACGGCAACTGCATCGGGGTCCCCACCGTCGGTGGTGAGATCCGCTTCGCCGACGCGCACACTGCGAATCCCACCGTCGACGTGATGTGCGTGGGTGTCGCCGATGCCGCCGACCTGATCACGTCGCAGGCCCGCTCGGCCCAGCAGGGGTCGCTGATGGTGCTCTACGGGGCGTCCACCGGTCGGGATGGGATCGGCGGGGTCAGTGTTCTGGCGTCGGCGACACTCGATGACGGCGCGGAGGGAGCCCGTCCGAGCGTCCAGATCGGGGATCCGTTCGCCGAGAAGCTCCTGATCGAGGCCTCGCTGGAGCTGATCGCGGCCGGGTCGCTGGAGGGTCTGCAGGATCTCGGCGGAGCGGGGATCACGTGCGCCGTGAGCGAGTCCGCCGCCCGGGCGGGGATGGGGGCGTCCCTGGATCTGGACGCCGTCCCGCTCCGCGAGCCGGGGATGGAGCCGTTCGAGATCCTCACGTCGGAATCCCAGGAACGGATGCTCGCGATCGTGCATCCCTCGAAGCTCGGCGAGGTCCGGGCGGTCTGCGATCGCTGGGGGCTCACGACCGCCGTGATCGCGGAGCTCACGCAGGAGAGGGGGCTCACGGTCCGAAGCGGCGGCACCGTCGTCGCCGACGTGCCGGCGTCGTCCCTCGCGGATGACGGGCCCGTCTACGACCGCCCGCTCACCCCGCCCGCCCGGGAGCTGGCAAACGGGGAAGACCCCACCTTCGCCCCCTTCGACAAGGAACTCACCGGCGTGGTGATGACCGTGTTGACCGCGCCGAACGTCGCCAGCAAGCGATGGGCGTTCGAGCAGTACGACCGGCTGGTGCAGGGCAACACCGTCGCCGGCCCCGACTCCGATGCCGCGGTCGTCCGGGTCGCCGGCACCTTGAAGGGCCTCGCGCTCTCGACGGACAGCAAGAGCAGGTTCGGGCGCCTCGACCCGTTCTCCGGGGCAGTCCACGCCGTCGCGGAGTCGGCCCGCAACGTCGCCGTGACGGGAGCGGTGCCGCTCGCCGTCACGAACTGCCTGAACTTCGGCAACCCCGAACGTCCTGAGGTCATGTGGCAGCTCACCGAGTCGATCCGCGGCATCCGCGAGGCCTGTCTCGCCTTCGACACCCCTGTGACCGGGGGGAACGTGAGCCTCTACAACGAGAGCGGGGACAGCGCGATCTGGCCGACGCCGGTGATCGGGATGCTCGGTCTCCTCGACGACTATCGGTTGCGGGTCCCAAGCTCGTTCCCCCGGCCGGGGCTGGCGATCTACATCGTGGGCGAGACCTTCGCCGAGCTTGGAGGGTCGGAGTTCGCCGAGTCCGTCCTCGGGGTGGTCGCCGGGAAGCCGCCCGCGCTCGATCTGTCCAAGGAGCGGGCGCTCCATCGCTTCCTGGCCGCTGCGGCCCGCGGCACGGTAACGGCGAGCGCACACGACTGCGGCGATGGGGGGCTCGTGATCGCGCTCCTGGAGGCGGCGATCGGCGGCGGGCACGGCTTCGCCGTTGCCCTCGCCGGCGACCTCCCGTCACACGTCGCCCTGTTCAGCGAATCGGCGTCACGCGCGGTCCTGAGTGTCGACCCGGCGGACGAGGATGCGCTGGTGGGGCTCGCGGCCGAACACGGTGTCCCCATCGCCCGCCTCGGCGAGACCGGGGGCCCCCGTGCGCTGGTCGAGGGTCTCCTCGACGTTCCCGTTGCCGAGCTCCGCGACGCGTGGGAGAACGCGATCCCGCGACTCCTCGGGGAGACGTAGCGTTTCACGCGGCCGACCCCTCCGACGTTGTTCATCCAGACGGGACGAAGGAGGGAGACGAGATGCATCGCGACGATCGGTGGAGGATCTGGCGCGTGACCGAACCGGAGTTCGAGTACCTGCGGAGCGTGTCGCGGAGGCGGAGGCCGCACAACGCCCGGCGCGATCTGCCCGTCCGCAGGTGGTGGCACGTGTGAGCCGAGGACGGCTCCCGCCGTTCGAGCGGTTCCTCGAGGCGAACCGGACGACGGTGTACCGCTACCTGACGGCCGCGGTGGGACCGGTCGACGCGGACGACGTCTTCCAGGAAACGTTCCTTGCGGCGCTTCGCGCGTACCCCCGGTGCACCGAGGCCGACCGGTTGGATCGGTGGGTCCTCCGGATCGCCTCGCGGAAGGCGATCGACCACCACCGCGGGACCGCGCGGCGACCGATCCCGGTCGCGGCACCGCCCGAGCGTTCGACGGAGGTCGATCCCACAGCCGATGGCTTCGGCCCCGCGGTCGTCGCGGTTCGGGACCTCCCCGCGCGTCAGCGCGACGCGGTCGCGTACCGCCACGTCCTGGGGTTCAGCGTGGCGGACACGGCCTCGCTGATGGGCTGTACCGAGGAGGCGGTACGTGCCAGCGCCTACCAGGGGTTGCGGAGGCTGAGGGAACGAGAGCTGAGGGAGCGAGCGACATGGACGAACGACTGACGATCTCGACGCAGGAAGCGGACGGCCGCTCGCGGCAAGCCGTGGACCGGTTCCGCACGGCTGCGTCGGAGAGCGGCCTCGTCGACGTGGCCGTGGCAACGGTGGGTTCGCCGGTCGGCGAGCTGCTCGTGGCCGTCACCTCGCGCGGACTGGCGGCGATCGCCTTCGAAGGCGATGACCGCGACCGGGTGCTGGACCGGCTCGCCCGTGAGCTGTCGCCCCGGGTCCTGATCGCGGCGCGCGCCACGGATGACGTCCGTCGCGAGCTCGACGAGTACTTCCGGGGCGCGCGGCACCGCTTCGAGATCCGCCTCGACCGGCGCCTCATGAGCCCGTTCGCGAAGGATGTCCTCGGAGCCACGGCCCGGGTCCCGTTCGGTCGCCTCGCCACCTACGGGGAGATCGCCGGCCGTATCGGCCGACCCAAGGCCGCGCGAGCGGTGGGTGCCGCGCTCGGCGCCAACCCGATCCCGATCGTGGTGCCCTGCCACCGGGTCATCGGGGCGGGGGGGAACCTCACGGGGTACGGCGGCGGTCTGCCTCGGAAGGAGCTGTTGCTCCGTCTCGAGGGATCCCTTCCGGTCGCGTGACCGTCGTCACGGCGGCGTCAGGCGCGCCGTGGTCTCCTGCACCCGATGGACGATCTGCAGCCGCACGTGGCGTCCTCGGCGACGTCGATGATCACGCGGGTCGAACGGACCACGATCTACTTGGACGTCGACCAGCGCCGGCGGCTGCGGACGCTCGCCGCTCGGAGCGATCGGCCCCGCGATCACCTGATCCGCGAGGCGATCGACCGATACCTCGGACGCTGTGACGCGTTCCGGTTGCCCTCGTGGGTGGGTGCCTGGACGGATGGGCCGTCGACGGTCCCGCGTAGCAGCGCGCAGCAGGCAGCGCGTCGGCGGTGATCACGCTCGACACGTCCGGGGTCGTCGCGCTCTTCGCCCGGGCGGACCGTTGCCATGAAGACGCCGTCCGTGCGCTCGCGGCGGCGAGGATGCCGACCGTCGTTCCGGTCGGCATCCTCGCGGAGATCGACCGGGTGCTCGCCCGTTGGCTGGCGCCGGCGGCGAGCCTCGCCTTCCTGGAGGGCATCGAGACCGGCGAAACCCTGCTCGATTGCGGTGATCTGGACCTCCCGCGGATCAGGGTGCTGATGAGCCGCTACGCGGAGCTCCCGCTCGGGTTCACGGACGCGGCGGTCGTCGCGTGCGCGGAACGGAACGGAGGAACCGTGCTCACGTTCGATCGCGATGAGCTCGAGACCATCTCCCGCGACCTCCCGATCACGATCATCCCGTGAGGGCTGGTGCCGCCCCAGTTGCGCCTCCTGCACGAGCCATCCGGAGATACGACTACCCGTCACAGGCCGAGGCGCGGATCGCCGCCGTACCGGCGGAGGTACCCCGCTCGTCGTTCAACCCACCCTACGGTGAGACGAACGCGCGGGTACCGAATTGGAAGCGGCGACCACCGGAGCCGAGGGTCCCGGCGTCGATTGCGTCGAAGCCGATCGCGTCGAGGAGGCTTGTCACGGCTGCCTTCGCGGCCGGGTCGTCGCCGGCGATCGGCCCGGGCGCTTCGGTCAGCCGCGCCGGCCGGGCGGGTCAGCGAGGCGAGGTGCCATGAGGTGATGTTGTTGAACACCTTGACCACGCTGGCGGTGCCCAGGTGCCACTGCAGCACCTCGCTGCTTGACAGCGAACCGTCGTCCGGCTCGGGTATCCGCCCGTCGCGCTGCGGGATGTAGTTGACGGTGCCGAGGACCGGCTTGCCGGCCAGCGGCCGCACGGGTACCGCCGGGTAGGCCTCGGGCGGGATGCTCACCACCACCAGGTCGCCTGCCGCCGCGGCCTCCGTCGGGGTGGCCGCCCGCCCGCGCGGCCCCAGCGCTTCCACCAGGTCATCGAGCGTCTGCGGCCCGCGCGAGTTGCTCAGGACCACCTCGTACCCCGCACCAACGGCCAACCGCGCCACCCTGGTGCCCGCTGCCGATGAACGGGATCGTCGCCATTCCGCCGGAGTTAACACCCTCCGTGCGTTCCGTCGGCTCCCGTCGCGCGCGGGCCGCCTCGATACACTGAGGACCTCGATGGGCGCCGAGTCACCGAAGGAGGAGTGCGGGCTCTTCGGTGTATGGGCGCCCGGCGACGAGGTCGCCCGACTCACCTACTTCGGACTCTTCGCCCAGCAGCACCGCGGCCAGGAATCCGCCGGGATCGCGGTCTCCGACGGCGCCAACATCCTCGTGTACAAGGATCTGGGCCTGGTCAGTCAGGTCTTCAACGAAGCAACCCTGACCACGCTGCACGGGGACCTCGCCGTCGGGCACACCCGGTACTCGACCACCGGTTCGACGACGTGGGACAACGCCCAGCCGGTCTTCAAGACCGACGGTGTGCGTTCGGTAGCCCTCGGCCACAACGGGAACCTCGTGAATACGTCCGAGCTCTCGGAGCGGGTCCACGGTGCCGGTCTCGCGACCACGGATTCCGACATCGTGACCACCATGATCGCCGACCGGACGCCCGAGGCGGGCAGCATCGAGGTGGCCGCGATGCAGGTCCTCCCCGAGCTGCGGGGCGCGTTCTGCTTCGTGTTCATGGACGAGCGGAGCGTGTTCGCGGCGCGCGACCCCCACGGGGTCCGGCCGCTCTCGATCGGGCGGCTCCCGAACGGGTTCGTCGTGGCCTCGGAGACGTGCGCCCTCGACATCGTTGGTGCGACCCTCGTCCGTGACGTCGAGCCGGGGGAGCTCGTGCGGATCGACGACCGCGGTCTGCAGGCCCAACGGTTCGCCGAGTCCCCGAAGCGCTCGCTGTGCGTGTTCGAGGTCGTCTACCTCGCGCGCCCGGATTCCCGGATCCGCGAACGTTCGGTCCATGAGGCCCGGCGAGAGATGGGCCGCATCCTGGCCAGGGAGCATCCTGCGGATGCGGACCTCGTGATCGCCGTGCCGACGACCGGCCATTCGGCCGCGCAAGGCTTCAGCGAGGTGAGCGGGATCCCCTACGGCGACGGCCTGTACAAGAACACGTAC
>DASWDB010000129.1:0-12948 GCA_036395715.1 Actinomycetota bacterium
CGAGCGGAACCGCGCCAGGTGCGGGCGCGGACCCAACGCGGCCTTGCGGATCGCGAGCGGCGCTGCATGCCGATCCGGCCGCGGCGCGGCCGAGAGCCAGAGCCACGCAGCGGCGAGTGACGCCCACAGAGCCAGGATCCAGACGAACGACGTGGTCAGCGCCAGCGCCCCGGCGGCCGCGATCAAGGTCGTGGATGACGTCATCGAGAACGCGAGGTCGCGCCGGCGCGGAACGTCGAACGCGTGGAGCACCTGGACCCACAGGAACAATCCCGCGAGCGGGATGCGGGCGTCGTCCACCGTGGTGATACGTCGGACGGTCTGCAGGAACCCCAGGGTTGCGACGACGAGCCCCAGCGCCAGGATGACCTTCAGCACGACGCTAGGACGGGCTCTGCGGACGTAGGAGAAGGCGTACCCGGCCGGAGCAAGGATGAGCGCCATCACGGCGACCGCGAGGGTCACCGCGCGCTGCTGCGACAAGGCGACGATGCCGGCCTCGACCGCGAGCGCAACGACGACGCGCATCGCGATCGAGTCCTCGGGTGCGGTCGGCGACCGTCGCCGCGATCTCATGCGCGGATCTCCTGGCGTGACATCGCTTCCGCGAGGTCGTCTCCGGCCCCCCACCGATGGATCTCGGCGCCGGACGCGGACAGCCGCTCGACCAAGGGGTCGGCGTCCGCGGCGGCCCGTGCCGACGACACCAGCACGCAGACGACCCGCGTCCCACGCTGCACGAGTCGGCGTATCTCGCCGTCCAACGGGGGACGTCCCGCCTCCCCCCACACGGGAAGCGCGATCACGATCGTCTGGATCCCGCGAACGGCCGCCGGGCCGAGGTCACCCAGCACCGTCTCGAGGGCAACACCGCTCGGCTGCAGGGTCGCGAGCCATCGGAACATCTCCCCGCGATCCGCGCGCGGGAGCACGTCGACGTCGCCGCCGGGGCGCGCGGCGATGAGCCGCGCGCCCTGCCCGTGCGCCGTCGCCGCGTCCAGCACCGACGCGGCGACGGAGCAACAACGGTCGAGCGGCGTCCACTCCTCGCCGACATCGCGTTCGGTATCGATGACGATGGCGAGGCGCCGCGTGCGCTCCTCCTCGAACTCTCGGACCATCAACCGACCGTGGCGGGCCGTCAACGCCCAGTGCACGTGGCGCATCGGATCGCCCGGCCGGTACTCACGGATCCCGAGGTAGTCCGGTCCCTGGCCGCGGCGGGGAGCCTCGTGCACGGCTCGGGCGTTCGTCGCGATCGGTTCGACGAACGCCAGACTTCCGAGCGGGTACACGCGCGGCAGCACCAACGTTCGCGCGTCGATCCTCGCTCGGACGCGCCGTTCGGCCACGCCGAAGGGCGCGTTCGACCGGAGCTCGGCATGGACCGTTACGACCTCGCCGCGCCGGCGAGGCGTGCGGAGCGTGGTCACGTCGATCCGTTCGTGACGCCCGATCGGAGGGACGAGAGCCTCGACAGACTCGAGGTGGGCGTCACGTACGGTGACGTTGCGGCGAACCCCGCGGGCGGCTCCGCTCACACGCAGCTCGACGATCGTGGGCATGCCCTGCTCCGCCTCTTCGGAGACGTCGAGCTCGACGGACAGCCCCCGGAGTGCGGCGAGCGGGAGGGCGAGCCCGGAAACGAGCGCGCCCAGCAACAGCGCCGCGAGCACATCGAGCCAGCCCGCCTGGACGCTCGTCCCGATCAGGAAGAGGATCCCCGCGCCGACCAGCAGGCCGAACGCGCGCTTGCGCAGGCGCATGCGCTCACGTGCCTCGAGCGGCGTGCAGCGGGATCGGGACCTCCTCGAGCGATCGCGCGATGACGCTGCGGCAGGTCGGGCCGCTCGCTCTGGCGTCCTTGGCCAACACCCGGTGTGCGAGGACGGGGATCGCGAGCGCCTTCACGTCGTCCGGCAGCGCGTAGTCGCGCGCCATCGCGATCGCACGCGCCTGCGCGCTCCGCACCAGCCACACCGAGGCGCGCGGCGACGCGCCGAGGGCAAGCTCGGGGGCGGCCCTCGTCGCGGTGACGAGCTCGATCGCGTAGCGGAGCACCGCCTCATCGACGTGGACCTCGCGGACGGCATCCTGCGCGGTCCGGATCTCCTCCGGCGAGAGCACCTGTTCCAGATCGTTGAGGGGATGTCGCGACAACTGGCGGCGAACGAGCTCGGTCGCGCCGCCCTCGTCGGGATAGCCAACGCCCACGGCGAGCGCGAACCGGTCGAGCTGCCCCTCGGGCAGGGGGTAGGTGCCGTGCTGCTCGACCGGGTTCTCGGTCGCGATCACGAGGTACGGCTTCGGGAGCGGATGCGTAACCCCCTCCACCGTCACCTGGCGCTCCTCCATCGGTTCGAGCAGCGCGGATTGTGTCCGGGGCGTCGTCCGGTTGATCTCGTCGACCAGGACGACGTTGGCGAAGATCGGGCCCGGGACGAATCGGAACGCTCCGTTGGCCTGGTCGAACAGGCTGACCCCCGTGAGATCGGAGGGGAGGAGATCCGGCGTGGCCTGGATACGGGTGAACACGCCCCCGATCGAGGTCGCGAGTGCCCGGGCGAGGGTCGTCTTGCCCACACCCGGGACCCCCTCGAGCAGCAGGTTTCCATCGGCGAACAGGCAGATCGCAGCCGTCCGGATGGCGTCGTCGTTCCCGGCGATGACCTTGGCGACGTTGTCCGTGAGCCGTTGGAACGTCGAAGAGGCCTCACCGAAGGCGGGGTTCGGCTCGATCACCGTTCAGGCTTCGACGCCCCGGACGAAGCGCTTGAGCGGGAGGGTGTTCAGGCCCGCTTGGCTGCGAGGGCCGTGATCGCTTCCATCACGACGCGGTGGGCGAGGATCGCGGTGACCTCGGAGGTGTCGAACGGCGGAGACACCTCGACGACGTCCATCCCCGCGAGTTCGACCGCTCCCACGATCTGGCGAACGGCACGCAGGAGTTCACGCGCGAGCAGGCCGCCGGACTCCGGCGTCCCGGTGCCCGGCGCCATCCCGGGATCGACGACGTCGATGTCCACGGAGAGGTAGATCCGGTCGGCTCCGTCGAGCGCCTCGGCGATCGCGTCGCCGACGACCGCCTCGGCGCCACGGTCCTCGATCTCGACCATCGTGTGCCACCGGAACCCCTGCTCCCGCATCCAGGCGAACGTCTCGCGGTCCGGCCAGTACCCGCGAAGACCTATCTGGACGAAGTTCGGCCCGGCGACCCAGCCCTCCTCGATCAGCCGTCGCATCGGCTGGCCGTGGGCGTAGAGGTTGCCCCACTGGTCCGCACCGGTGTCCGCGTGCGCGTCGAAATGGAGGACCCCCACGGAGCTCGGCCACGCGTTCCGCGACACCGCCGCTGCGCTCGGGTAGGTGATCGAATGGTCGCCGCCCAGCACGATCGGGATCGCTCCGTGCGACGCCACCTGCGAGACCTTCTGATGGATCACCCGCAGCGCGCGCTCGGGGCGCGTGGGAACGACCGGCGCGTCGCCGGCATCCACCACGGTGAGGTGCGTGTACGGTTCGGTGTCGAGCTGGATCGACCACGCGGAATCGCTCGCCCACGTGGTCGGGGCCATCCGGATCGCGCGAGGACCGAACCGGGCGCCGGGTCGCGACGACACCCCCTCATCGAACGGCGCTCCGACGATCGCGACATCCGCCCGGGCTCTCGCGAGGGCCTCGTCATCGGTGGCCCAGGCGAGCTTCTCGAAGGAGCCGCGCCAGTCGGAGTAGTACGGCAGGTCGACGTTCGTGAACTCGGCGAACTCGTCGTCGCCGCGAAGTTCGCTGTGTTCCAGTCGGAAGTCGGGGCGGTCGCTCACGGTGGCCCAGCTTCCCACATGCTCGGGGCGGGGAGGCCGCGGATCTCATCCCCGGACCCGAACACCTCCCGCTGCTCACGGGTGATCACCGAGACGGAGCCGGCGCCTTCGACGCGCCAGACCGCGTCGACGAACACGGCCGCGGTTCGCTCGTCGAGTCCGAGCAGGATCACGCCCTCGTGCGGGGCGGCGTCGAGCGAGGGACCGACCCAGCGTTCTCCGAACGTGTCGAAGTGGGGAACCACCGCGATGCCCGGAACGATGTCCAGCGCCGGTTGGTACCGCCGACGTTGGTCTCCCGGCATCCGATCGCGGATCAGCGTCCATCGGCCGAAGGCCATGGCCCCCGCGGATGACCCGGCGAGCGCGGCGCCCCCGCGCCACGCATCGACGATCGCGTCCCACGACGGGGTGCCGGCAAGGACCTTCGGGACCAGTCCCGGGTCGCCGCCGACGAGGTAGAAGAAGCGGCCGGCCCGGGCACGCGCCGCGAGCTCGGGGGAACGAGCCCGCGATCGTGTGGTCAGCGGCAGTTCCTCGATCGTCACGCCGAGGCCGCGGAACCACCGTCGGGCGTTCTCGGCCGCCCGCTCGGGATGCTGCCGCGCCGCCGCCGTGGTCACGACGAACGCGGGTCCACCGGCGGCGGCCCGGACGAGGAGCCGGTCCTGCGGTTCGTTCCCCGGGTTCAGCTCGTTGCCACCGACGAGCGCGAGCGGTCCGATACTCATCCACGCCCTTCGCAGGCCGTCGCCGCGACTACAGATCCTTCAGGATCTTGCGGACCGCGTTCGCCCCGGGACCGCCCGTGATGCCGCCGCCCGGATGCGCCCCGGCGCCGGCCAGGTAGAGCCCATCGAACAGGAACCGGTACCGAGCCTCCCCGAGCAGCGGTCGCCACGCGAAGAACTGATCGAGACCCGGCTCGGCATGGTGGATATGCCCGCCCGTCAGCGCGTACCGCTCCTCCAGGTCGAGCGGCGTCACGACCTCACACGCCTCGACGAGCTCCCCGAAACCGGGCGCGTACCGCTCGAGCGTCTTGATCGCGATCTCGCCGGCGTGCTCGCGTTCGTCCGCCCACTCGCCGACCCGGAGCCGATACGGAGCGGCCTGGAACACAACGCTCATCACGTGTTTCCCCTCGGGAGCGAGCGACGGGTCGGTCAGGGACGGGATCGTGGCTTCGAGCACAGGATCTTCGGACACCCGCCCGTACTTCACCGCATCCATCGCCCGTTCGACGTCGTCGATCGACGGCCCGATCACGATCCGACCGGCCAGGCGTTCGGGATCGCCTCCGTGGAACGCCGGGAGGTCCCCCAGCGCGAAGTTGACGCGCGCGGTCGCCCCCGGCTGACGGATGTTCTCGGCGCGCCAGTGCATCGTTGGTCCGACCGCAACCGGGTCGAGCAGCCGGACGGTCCGCTTCGGATCCGCGGTCGAGACGACGAGCGCGGCGTCGATCTCGTTGCCGTCGGCGAGGGTCACGCCCGTGACGCGGTCTCCTCGCGTGCGGATCTCGACGACCTCGTGCTCGGTGCGTATCTGCACGCCGCGCGCCTTCGCCGAAGCCTCGAGCGCCCCCGCGAGCGCATCGGTACCGCCGGCCGCGAAGACGGCCGTGCCCGCGGCGCCCCCGTCGGTTCCCGCCGAGTCGTTCAACAGCACCTGCGCGGTCCCGGTCGCCCATGCGCCCATCGCGGTGTACAGGATCGCGCGCGTGCAGAGCGGCCCACGGACGGACTCGAGTTCGAAGACCTCCTGAACGAGGTCGGCCACGGCCATCGGCAGCGCTCTGATCGTCTCGCGCCCGGTCTTCGCGCCCAGATCGCGGAACGCCCTGCCCAGTTTCAGCCCCATGATCGCGTCGGCGAGGGAAGGGGACTTCGGGTCAGGTGGTATCGCCACCTGCACGTAGGCGAGGAAACTGGCGATCGCCCGCACCTTCTGGTCGAACCCCACGAAGGCCTCGGCGTCGCGAACGCTGCGCGAACGGAGCTCCTCAGCGGTCCTCGCCGCGTCGCCCCAGAACGTGGTCGCGGAACCATCGGGGATCGGAGCATGCATGCGCACCGCCGGGGCGACCGTCGAATAGCCGAACCGCTCGAGTCGCAGGTCCTTCACGATCGAGGGGCGCAGACGCCCGACGGTGTGGACGAGTCCAGGCGCGTGGAACCCCGGCGCGGGCTCGCTCCCCCGCAGGATCCCGCCGGGACGTTCGGCTCGCTCGAGAACAACGACCCTCCGACCGGCCTTGGCGAGCGAGGCGGCGGCGATCAATCCGTTATGGCCCGCGCCGATGACGACCGTGTCGATCGTCTTCCGCGCCATCAGGCCGCCCTCCGACCCTTGCGCTTCTCCTTCAGGTACTCGAGCGCCGAGATCCGCCCGGGCGCGCCCATGATGCCGCCGCCGGGATGCGTGGCCGAGCCGCACATCCACAGATCCTTCACCGGGGTGCGGTACCGAGACCATCCCGGAACCGGCCGGTTGAAGAACAGCTGCTCCAGGGAAAGCTCCCCCTGGAAGATGTTGCCCTCGGACAGGCCCGTGATGTCTTCGATGTCCTTCGGTGTGATGAACTGGTGTCCCACGATGTGGCGACGGATGTCGGGGAACCGCTCTTCGATCGTGTCGATCACGTTCTGGCCGAACGCCTCGCGCTTCGCGTCGTCCCAGACCGCATCGTCGGCCAGGTGGTAGGGCGCGTACTGGACGAAGCAGCTCATGACGTGGTTGTCGGGCGGGGCCATCGACGGGTCGACGAGGGTGGGGATGATCATGTCGATGTACGGACGCGCGGACGGTCGGCCGTACTTCGCGTCGTCGTACGCGTGCTCGATGTAGTCGATGCTCGGAGAGAACGAGATCGCGCCCCGGAGCCACTCCCCCTTGCCCGGCTTGCAGGCGAGCTGGGGCAGGCCGTCGAGCGCGAGGTTCACCTTGCCGGATGAACCGCGGTACTTGTAGCGGAGCACCTCGCGTTTGAAGTCGGGATCGAGCACGGCGTCGTCGAGGAGCTTGATGAACGTCCAGCGGGAATCGAGCGAGGACATCACGACACCTGCCTCGATCTCCTCGCCCGAATCGAGCACGACGCCGGTCGCGCGCCCCCCTAGCGTCTTGATGCGGGCGACCGGCGCCTCCGTGCGGATCTCCGCGCCCTCGGCCAGCGCGGCGCCCGCGATCGCGTACGCGATCGCGCCGGTCCCGCCGCGAGGGATCCCCCATGCGCGAAAAGCGCCGTCGATCTCGCCCATGTAGTGATGCAGCAACACGTACGCGGTGCCCGGCGAGCGCGGTCCTTGGAAGGTTCCGATGATCCCGCTCGCGCTCATCGTCGCCTTCAGGGGTTCGGTTTCGAACCATTGGTCGAGGAAATCGGCCGCCGACATGGTCATCAACTGGATGAAGGTGGTCTGCAACCGCTTGGGGAGATCCCGGAACCGCTTCGCGAGTGGCGTGAGTGGCAGCCACTCCCCCGGCGAGAGCTTGCCCGGATCAGGCGGCGGCACGGCGAGGATCGGCTTGATGAACCGGCCCATCTCCGCCATCAGCGGGCCGTATTCCTCGTAGGCCTCTGCGTCGTTGAGCGACCAGCGTCGCAGCTCCCGGATGGTCGTGCCGTGATCGTTGACGCGCCACAGGTAGTCGTCGTCGAGCGGCGTGATCGTGCCGTCGAGCGGCAGGATCTCCAAGCCGTATTTGGGGAGCTGGAGCTCGCGGATGATCTCGGGTCGAAGCAACGACACGACGTAGGAGAACACCGAGAACCGGAACCCGGGAACGACCTCCTCGGTCAGGGTCGCGCCGCCGAGGAGGTGGCGACGTTCGAGCACCAGAACCGTGAGCCCGGATCTGGCGAGGTAGGCCGCGTTCACCAGACCGTTGTGGCCGCCGCCGATCACGACCGCGTCGTACCGCTTCGCCATCGAACCCCCCACCGGTGAACGGAGGCGAACGGCCACCCGCGCTCGCGCTCGGTGGCCCATGCTAGCCGCGACCCCGAGGGCACACCAACGGACCCTTGACTTCTGGTCAAGCCGACGCCAACGAGCCCATGTGGGCTCGCGTAGGCTCTCGCGCGAACCGATCCGAGGAGGCTCGCAGGTGTCGGTCGGGACCGCCTTCTACCCGCGCCAGCGGGAGCTGAACCGCAACGAGGTCTGGGGAGAGTGGGCCGGGTACTTCGCCGCCCAGGTGTACGCCGACCTCCACGACATCGAGTACAGCGCGATCCGCGAGGCCGCCGCCGTGATCGACACGAGCCCCCTGTACAAGTACCTCGTCGCGGGCCCCGACGCGACCCGGCTCCTCGACCGGGTGCTCACGCGCGACGTCTCGAAGCTCCAGGTCGACCAGGTGCTGTATACGGCGTGGTGCGACGAGGACGGGAAGGTCCTCGACGACGGCACGGTCACCCGACTGCAGCCCGACGAGTACCGGGTGACGGCCGCGGACCCGTGCTACCGGTGGTTCCTCATGAACGCGAACGGGTTGGACGTGGAGATCTCCGACGTCACCGAGGAACTCGGGGCCCTTGCCCTGCAGGGAAAGTTGAGCAGGGAGGTCCTTGAGGCGGCGACCGGTGAGGACTGGTCCGACCTCCGGTACTTCCGTCACCGGCGGGCATCGATCGACGACGTGGACGTCAGCGTGACCCGGACGGGCTACACCGGCGATCGCGGCTACGAGCTGTGGATACCGGTCGGGGGAGCGATCGCCGTCTGGGACCGCCTGTTCGAGGCGGGCGCGGCCTACGGGATCTTCCCCGCCGGGATCCGGGCGCTCGACGTCGCGCGGGTGGAAGCCGGATTGATCCTGATCGATGCCGAATACACGAGCGCTCGGCATGCGATCAGCCCCGAACAGAACTACTCCCCCTTCGAGATCGGTCTGGGGCGCCTCGTCGAGTTCGGGAGGACCGCGGGGTTCACGGGGGAACGGGCACTCCTGGCCGAGCGGGCCGGCGGCGGCCCGGCCAGGCGGCTCGTGGGGCTGGAGCTGGACTGGGCCGGGATCGAGGGGATGTTCGCGAAGCACGGCCTGGCACCGATGATCTCGCCGTTCGTCGACCGCTCTCCGGTTCCCGTCTACCGGGAGGGTCGGCAGATCGGACGTGCTACCTCGATCACGTGGGGCACGACCATCAAGAAGATGGTCGGCTTCGGATCCCTCGACAAGGCCCACGAGAAGCCAGGTACGCGGGTGTCGGTCGAGTACAGCGTCGAAGGCGAACGGGGCAAGGTCGCCGCGACCGTCGTCCGTATGCCGTTCCTCGACCTCCAGCGCAAGCGCACCTGAGCGGTCGTCACGGGAACGCAACCTCCGCAGATCGGTGCCACGCGCCGATTCCTGCGACCATAACTGTCCGTGGCCGCGCGCCGGATCCCTCGTTCGCTCCTCGCCTTCGCCCTGTTGGGCGGAGCCGTCGCCGCCTTGGTCACCGCGCTGGGGAGCCTCGTCACCGGCATCGCGGCCGGGATCGCCACGTGGATCGTCGGACTGCTGCTGATCCGGTGGGCGGCCGGGCGAGGGTACCTCGGAGACGATCATGATCCGTCGCGTCGGCGGTTCCTCGTCTGGACGGGACTCGGGGGTCTCGCGTGGGTCGCCGGTGGCGCCGCGATCGGTCGCATCGCCACCAAGCTGACCCGACCGGACGCCCAGACCGTCCAGGAGGCGGCCGCGAGCGATCTGGGCGCCGAGTACATGGAGCTCGTCCGTCGCGCGTACCACCCGGGACGCTCGGGCGACATCCAGCTGTTGGTTTCGCCTTTCAACAGCGCGAACTACGCGGCGGAATCGCTCTCGCTCGTTCCCCAGGATCCCCGGACGAGCCACGCCTCGGTGTGGATGTACCTCGAGCGGATACCCCTGGTCGTGTACGGCCCGGGCATCGTGAACCCGTCCGACTCCGCCGAACGGGTCTCGCTCGCCGACCTCGCGCCAACGACCGCCCGGCTCATCGGGTTCGACGGCTGGCCTGCCGGACGCGACGGACGGGCGCTTCCGGGTCTGTCGGTGACGGGCCGGACGCCGAAGATCGTGGTCACCTACGTCTTCGACGGCGGGGGGTGGAACGTCCTCCGCCACTGGCCCAACGACTGGAAGAACCTGAAGTCGCTGATGGGTCAGGGCGCCAACTACCGCAACGCGCTGACCGGCTCGTTCCCCGCGATCACCGCGTGTGCGCACGCGACGATCGGCACGGGGACGTTCCCGAGGACGCACGGGGTGACCGGTCACAACATCCGGGCCGACGCCGCCGGCTCGCGGAAGACGTACCGGGAACCGGGCGACGCCGATCCGTCGGACATCCTCGTCCCGACGCTCGCCGACCTGTACTCCCACGCGACCGGGAACCGTGCCTGGGTCGGCGAGGTCGGCTACCAGGTGTGGCACATGGGGATGATCGGCTTCGGCGGCCCCGACCGAGGGGCGGACCAGAAGCCCGTCGGCGTGTACTGGAACGAGGGAACGGGGAGCTGGGCACCGCACAACCCGCAGCTCTTCCGCTTGCCGGCGCGGACGCCGGCGGCTGACGTCTTCGAGGAGCATCAGGCGGTGTTCAACCAACGTCGGCCGACGTGGGACCAGCGGTTCGATCCGAAGGGGGGACAGTCGCCTTGCTGCAGCCCTCCCGTCGTGGAGTACCAGCACGACCTGCTCGTCGCGACGCTCGACTCCGAGCCGATCGGGGTCGCCGGTCCGTCGCTCCTCTACACGACCTACAAGTCCCCCGATTACACCGGGCACATCTACAACATGTATTCCGAATGGGAAAGCCTGATGCTCCGGACCGTCGACGAGCAGCTCGGACGACTGGTCGAGGAGCTCGAGGCCCGATACCCCGGCGAGTACGTCCTGATCGTCACCGCGGACCACGGCCAGTGCCCCTTGCCCGACGCGGTGAACGGCGTGCGGCTCGATCCGATCCAGCTCACCCGTTCGATCGAAGAGGCGTTCGGGGCCGGCCCGACCTCGGTCGTGCAGAACGTGTGGCCGAGCGAGGTGTACATGAACGTCCCGGGGCTCCGCGACGCCGGCGCATCCCTCGATGACGTCGCGGCGCACATCCGGCACCTGACGTACCGCCAGAACATCGGACCGTACGTCCCGCGGAGCGCGGTCGAACAGGATCTGCTGGACGATCCGGAATTCTCCGCCGTGTTCGCGTCCACGTGGCTCGACCGTCTCGGGGATCTCTCCCGTTTCGGGGGGACGATCTATACGGGTCAGGATGTCGATCCCGGCATCGCGCCGGCGTCGCTCAACGTCTGACATCGGGTCACCCGCCCGCGTTGACCCACTCGGCGCGGTCGCGTACGGTGCCGCGCGTCCGGCCCTGGGTTCATGTCCCGGACGTTCGGTCACCATGAGCGAGACCCGCTACGACGCCATCCTGATCGGCGGCGGCCATAACGGCCTGACCGCTTCGTTCTACCTGGCTCGAGCGGGCATGAAGACCCTCGTCTTGGAGCGGCGCGAGCTCCTCGGTGGCGCCTGCGTCACCGAGGAGCTCGCGCCGGGCTGCAGGGCCTCCACCGCGTCGTACATCGCCTCGATGCTGCGGCCCGAGGTGATCCGGGACCTCGATCTGGAGCGGCACGGCTTGAGCATGGTCCCGTGCGAGCCGGGGCTCCAGGCGGCGTTCGAGGACGGCACGGTGCTGCCGTGGTGGACGGACCACGAGCGAACGGTCGCCGAGTGGGCGCTGGTGAACGCCGGCGACGCGCGTACGTTCGATCGGATCGATCGTCGGCTGAAGGAGCTCGCCCGGTACCTCCAGCCCTTCTTCCTCGAGGCGCCGCCCGACGTCCACGCGCGCGGCTGGTCCAAGATCAGGGAGGGGCGGCGCGTCTACGGACGGGTCAAGAAGATCCGTGGGGACGAGATCACCGATCTGGTCGAGTTCCTGACCGGCTCGCTCGGTGACTTCCTCGACCGGCATTTCGAGTCCGAGACGATCAAGCGGATGTTCCTCGCGAACAACGTCTACGGGATGCACGCGCCGCCGTACCGTCCCGGCACGGCGATCGGGCTCCTGTTCCACCTCCTCACGGGTGGTGACGACGACGTGCAGGGCTGGTTCGGCCACGTGATCGGCGGCATGGGGTCGATCACCCAGGCGATGGCGGCGGCGGCTCGCGAGGCCGGCGCCGAGCTGCGGACCGGAGCACCGGTCGCGCGGATCCGGACGGCGGACGGGCGCGCGCGCGGCGTCGTCCTGGAGGATGGGACCGAGCTGTCGGCGCGGTTCGTCGTGTCGAACGCCGACCCGAAACGAACCTTCCTGACCCTCATGGAGGCGACCGATCTGCCCGACGGGTTCCGGGGATCGGTCGAGGCGATCAAGATGGACGGACCGTGCGCGAAGGTGAACATGGTCCTCAGCGAGGCACCCCGCTGGACCGGCATGCCCGCGGACGCCGACCTGAACCGCCGGTCGTTCGCCACGCTCGTGCCGACGCTCGAAGCCGCGGAGCGCATGTACGACACCGCGAAGTGGGGCAACATCCCCGAGGAGCTCTGGGTGGATTGCGTGGTCGCATCGAACGTCGACCCGACGCTCGCCCCCGCCGGGAAGCACATCATGACCTGCTTCGTCCAGTACGTCCCGTACCGGCTCCGCATCGGAACGTGGGACGACCACCGAGAGCTGCTCGGGAAGCGCGTGGTCGACATCGTCGGCCGGTACGCTCCCAACGTCCCCGGCTCGATCGAGGTGATGCAGGTGCTGACGCCGCTCGACCTCGAGCGTACCTTCGGCCTCACCGAAGGCAACATCTTCCACGGTGACCTCAACATCCAGCAGCTCTTCTTCATGCGACCGGTCCCAGGGTGGTCGGAGTACCGCACCCCCATCGACGGGCTCTACCTCTGCGGTGCCGGCGTCCACCCCGGTGGCGGGGTGACCGGAGCCCCCGGCTACAACGCGGCGCATCGGCTCCTTCGGGACCGCAAGCGAGCCCGGCGATGAGCCTGATGGTCCCCTGCCCTCGATGCGGCCCGCGTCCCCAGGAGGAATTCACGTTCGGCGGAGAGCTCCGGGCGCTCCCCCAGGAGGACGTCGAGGACTTCGCGCGGGTCTACCTCCGACGGAACGCGCCGGGGGCCCAGC
>DASWDB010000130.1:0-2616 GCA_036395715.1 Actinomycetota bacterium
CTGCGTCCCGAACGACATCAAGTCCTACGACTTCGGCCCGGCCGCCGTCTGGCCGCAGCAGGGTCGTGAGGATCCGGATCGCTGTCGTCTTGCCCGCCCCATTGGGGCCCAGCAATCCGAAGACCGTACCCGGCGCAACGTCAAGGTCGATGCCGCGCAACGCTTCCACGGTACCGAAGTTCTTGCGCAGCCCCTCGGCGACGATCGCTCCCGCCATCGGGACACCATACGGGGTCCAGCCGACAACGACAGCCGAGACCGAAGGGGGTGCAAGCGAACAGAAGGTGAAGGATGGTCATAGCCGTGTAACGGCGTAATCATGCTTCTTAGCGGGAATGCGGAGCCGCATGGCCGCGTTTTCGCAGGTGGTAACCTTCGATCGGAAAGGAATCATCCCGATGTCGGATCTCGACACGCTCACCCTCCCGCTCCTGCCGCTCACGACCGGGGTCGTCCTCCCCGGGATGGTCGTCACGCTGACCCTCGAGTCGCCGGAGGCTCGCGCCGCCGTCGACGCGGCGGCCTCGGATGACGACCGCCTCCTCGTGCTGGTCCCTCGACTTGAGGGACGGTACGCACGCGTCGGGACCATCGCGAAGATCGAGGACCTCGGACGGATCCGCGGTGGGACCGAGGCCTTGGTGATCCGCGGGCTCGGCCGAGCGTCGATCGGCGTCGGCGTGGCCGGGACCGGCGAAGCGACCTGGGTCCAGCTGGAGCCGGTCGCCGATGAGCCGGCGTCCGAACGGGCGGAGACGCTCGCCCGCGAATACCGCGCCACGATCGAGAGCATCGTCGAAGCCCGGGGCGTCCCCGCCGTCGCCGAGTTCCTCCGGGGGCTGTCGGATCCCGGACAGATCGCGGACATCGCGGGCTACTCGCCGGACCTGTCTTTCGAGCGGAAGGTCGAGGTGCTGGAGACGATCGACGTCGAGCGCAGGCTCGAGCTCGTCCTCGGCTGGGCGAAGGACACCCTCGCCGAGGTGCAGGTGAAGGAGAAGATCCGCGACGAGGTGTCGGACAGTCTGGAACAGCGTCAGCGCGAAGCGATCCTGCGCGAGCAGATGGCCGCGATCCGCAAGGAGCTCGGCGAGGACGGCTCGGAGGATGTGATCGAGACGCTCCGCGTCAAGATCACGGAGTCCGGGATGCCGGACGCCGTCCGCGAGCAGGCCGAGCGGGAGCTCGGACGGCTCGAGCGGACCTCCGAACAGTCGCCCGAGTACGGATGGATCAGGACCTACCTCGATTGGATGACCGAGCTCCCGTGGAACGTGCGCACCGAGGACAACCTGGACATCACCGACGCGCGCCGGATCCTGGATGAGGATCACGAGGGCCTCGGCGATGTGAAGGACCGGATCGTCGAGTACCTGGCGGTCCGCAAGCTCCGGGCGGAGCGCGGGCTCTCGGAGGAAGGCGGACGGGGATCCGGCGCGATCCTCACGCTGATCGGCCCTCCCGGCGTCGGGAAGACCTCGCTGGGCGAGTCGGTCGCGCGCGCGCTCGGACGGAAGTTCGTCCGCGTCTCGTTGGGTGGCGTGCACGACGAAGCCGAGATCCGCGGTCACCGCCGGACGTACGTGGGCGCGCTGCCGGGACGGATCGTGCGCGCCTTGAAGGACGCCGGAACGAAGAACCCGGTGATGATGCTCGATGAGATCGACAAGGTCGGCGCCGACTGGCGAGGGGACCCGTCCTCGGCGCTCCTCGAGGTGCTGGATCCGGCGCAGAACCACACCTTCCGCGACCACTATCTCGATGTCGACCTCGACCTGTCCGAGGTGCTGTTCGTCGCGACGGGCAACGTCGCCGAGACGATCCCCGGACCGTTGCTCGACCGCATGGAGGTGCTTCGGCTCGACGGGTACACGGAGGACGAGAAGGTCGCGATCGCCCGGCATCACCTGATGCCGCGGCAGATCGAGCGCAACGGGCTCCGCGAGGACGAGGTGACCGTCACGGACGACGCGCTCCGCGAGATCGTCGCGTCCTACACGCGGGAAGCTGGTGTGCGCAACCTCGAACGGGAGCTCGGCAAGACCTTCCGCAAGGTCGCGACCAAGCTCGCCGCCGGCGATGCAGCGGCTCCGATCGTCGTCGATCGCGAGGACGTGCGGGGCTACCTTGGGCGCCAGCGCTTCTCGTTCGAGGAGATGGCGGAACGGACCTCGGTCCCCGGCGTCGCGACGGGGCTCGCCGTGACCGGCACGGGTGGGGACGTCCTGTTCATCGAGGCCACGCGCGAGGATGAGGGCGAGGGGCTGACCCTCACGGGACAGCTCGGCGACGTGATGAAGGAATCGGCGCAGATCGCGCTGTCGTTCGTCCGATCGCACGCGCAGGAGCTCGGGATCGACCCGGGCCGGCTCACCGGTCGGTTCCACGTGCACGTCCCGGCGGGTGCGGTCCCGAAGGACGGACCGAGCGCCGGGGTCACGATGACGACCGCGCTGGTCTCGCTGCTCACCGGCGAAACGGTCAGGCCGGCCGTCGGGATGACCGGGGAGGTCACCCTCCAGGGACGGGTCCTGCCAATCGGCGGCGTGAAGCAGAAGGTGCTCGCGGCGCACCGGGCCGGACTCACGGAGGTCATCCTGCCGAAGCGGAACGAAG
>DASWDB010000131.1:0-8883 GCA_036395715.1 Actinomycetota bacterium
GCCGGTGCACCGCAGCGCGAAGGGCCTCGCGAGGCGTCAGCCGCCGCGAGGGCTCACCCGTGGGGAGCTCCCGCGCGACGTCGCGCAGATGCAGCCCGCCGTCGTCGACGACGATGATCGCCGCGGGATCGCCTGCCACGAAGGAGTACCGACCCCACCGCTCGGAACGCTCGACCGACTCGAGCAGGATCCCCGGCCCGTCCTCTGCCACGGCGGGGAACGCCGACACGGGGGTGGCCACGTCGGCGAGCAGCTCGGCCCACACCGGCACGAGCGGCCAGTCCGCCGCGAGCCGGTCGAAAGCCTCCCGATCGGGTCGTACCACCAACGGGTGGTCCATGCTGCCTCCCGGAAGACGCGGAACCCCGGACCGCGCATCGGTCCGGGGCGCGCGATGGTCGCACGGACGCGCCGGGCGCGTCAACGCGCGCGCCAGCACGGACGCGCCGAACGTGTCAACGCACCGGCGTGATCCATCGAACGAGGCGACGGCTATACTCGTGTTCGTACGAGGAGTCGTTGCACGAGCCGGAGGTGGGCGCGCGCCCACCTTTCGCTTGTAGGGGGATGATCGGGTGGATGCGGGATGGATGGTGCGCCCCGTCGTGGAAGAGGCTGGGCTGGACCTGGTCGACGTGTCGTATCACGGTGCTCGAGGTCGTCGGGTCCTGCGCATCACCGTCGATCGCGAAGGCGGCGTCGACCTGGAGACCATCGCCACGATCTCGGAGAAGCTCACGCGTCGCCTGGATCTGGAGGACTTCGGTGAAGGGGCGTACCAGCTCGAGGTGAGCTCACCCGGCCTGGAACGAGCCCTTCGGGGGGCTGCACAGTTCGCGCGGTGCGTCGGTTCGCGGGTGGAGGTCAGGACCATCGAGCCCGTCGAGGGCTCGTCGGTGCACGTCGGGACCCTGGTGGCGGCCGACGAACGGGGGATCGACGTCGAGGTCGACGGGACGGTGCGACGCCTCGAGCAGCGGCAGATCGCAACGGCGCGTACGGTCGTGGATTGGGCCGCCGAGCTGAAGGGAACGCACGCTTGAACGCCGAGATGATCGCGGCGCTCCGGGAGTTGGAGCGGGAGAAGGGTATCGCCTTCGACACGATCCTCCAGGGACTGGAGGAGGCGATGGCCGCAGCGTACAAGTCGGCATGGAAGCAGGAGCATCCGGACGCGGACGACGACTTCGTCGGGTTCCGCGCCGAGATCGACCCGGAGACCGGTGAGATGCGGATGTTCCAGCAGCAGCTCGAAGAGGTCGAGGCCGAGGACGGGGAGACCCTGGTGATGAAGGTCCTTTCCGAGGAAGAGGTGACGGTCACCGACGACTTCAAGGGCCGGATCGGCGCGCAGACCGCCAAGCAGGTGATCTTCCAGAAGCTGCGTGACGCCGAGCGTGAGATGACCTACGAGGAGTTCGCCGGGCGCGAGGGCGACGTCGTCACCGGCATCGTCCAGCAGTCCGAGCGACGCTACACGCTGCTCGATCTGGGGAAGGTGGAGGCGCTCGTCCCACAGGCCGAGCAGGTTCCGTCCGAGCCGTATCGCAGCGGCGAGCGGCTCAAGGCATACATCACGGAGGTCCGCCGGGGAGCGAAGGGACCACAGATCGTCGTCAGTCGCACCCACCCGGGACTCCTGAAGAAGCTGTTCGAGCTGGAGGTCCCCGAGATCGCGGACGGGGTCGTCGAGATCAAGGCGGTCGCCCGCGAGCCAGGCCATCGGTCGAAGATCGCGGTGTGGTCGAACGAACCCGCCGTCGATCCGGTGGGCGCATGCGTCGGTCCGAAAGGCTCGAGGGTGCGCAACGTCGTGACGGAGCTCCGGGGCGAGAAGATCGACGTGGTGCCCTGGTCGGAGAACCCGAGCGAGTTCGTCGCGAACGCGCTCCAGCCGGCGAAGGTGCGGGAGGTTCGGGTGGATCCCGACACGCAGACCGCACAAGTGATCGTGCCCGACTACCAGCTCTCCCTCGCGATCGGGAAAGAGGGTCAGAACGCTCGCCTGGCGGCCCGCCTGACCGGATGGCGGATCGACATCAAGTCGGAGACCCAGGCCACGGCCGTCCCGGAGGCTCCCGCGGGGGCCTAGGGGTGCCTCGGCATCACGAGCCGCAGCGCTCGTGCGCCGGCTGCGGCGGAAGGACGGGGCGATCGGCGCTCCTTCGCATCGCGCGAGGTCCGGACGGAGCCGTCGTCGCCGACCGATCCGGCCTGCTGCCGGGTCGCGGGGAGTACGTCCACCTCGCGTCGGCGTGCGTCGAACGGGCGATCCGCCGAGGGTGGTTCGCTCGGGCGCGTCGCTCGGGTGGAGGTCCGGAGGAAGCACGTAAGCTACGAGAGGCTGTCGAAGGAGTGCAAGGGAACGGATGAGGGTTCACGAACTGGCCAAAGAGCTCGGCGTCACCAGCAAGGAACTGCTGGAGACGCTGGAACAGATGGGGGTGAGCGGCAAGTCCGCGTCGTCCAGCGTGCCCGAGGACATCGTTCCTCGCCTGCGCGCGTCCGGGGGCAAGGCAACGGCGGCGCCACCCAAGCCCCGTGAGGTCTTGGAGCCGCCGCCGCAGCCGCGGCGCGCGAAGCCCAAGCGTGCTGCGACGCCGGCCAAGCCGGCCACATCGGCACCGGCGGTCACCCCGGCGCCGGCTGCCGCCGAAGCGCCCGCCCCGGCTCGCGCGCCGGCGCGCAAGCGCGCGCCCGAGAAACCCCCGGAGCCGGTCGCACCGTCGGGCCCTGTGCTGCAGGTCGTGCACGGGGCCACTCCCCAGGTGATCGCCGAGAAGCTGGACCGGTCCCCGGCCGAGATCGTGAAGATCCTCTTCATGGCGGGCGAGATGGCCACGGCGACGACGTCGTTGACCGATGACTCGATCCGGGTGATCGCAGAAGAGCTCGGCTACACGGCGGACATCGTCGGGATCGAGGACGAGCTCAAGATCGAGGAACAGGCGGACGAGGCGGCGGACCAGGGAGCGCTGGTTCCGCGGGCTCCGGTGGTGACCATCATGGGGCACGTCGACCACGGGAAGACGAAGCTCCTGGACGCGATCCGGTCCACCGACGTGGTGGCGGGCGAGTTCGGGGGGATCACCCAACACATCGGTGCGTACCAGGCGCACGCGGGCGACCGCGAGATCACCTTCATCGACACGCCGGGCCATGAGGCCTTCACGGCGATGCGCGCTCGCGGCGCAGGGGTGACCGACATCGTCGTGCTGGTGGTCGCCGCGGACGACGGAGTGATGCCACAGACCGTAGAAGCACTCGACCACGCGAAGGCCGCGAACGTCCCGATCATCGTCGCCGTCAACAAGGTCGACAAGGAGGAGGCGGACCCCAACCGCGTCCGGACGCAGATGGTCGAGCGTGGGGTCGTCCCCTCCGAGTGGGGCGGAGACTACGAGTTCGTCGACGTGTCCGCGAAGACGAACAACAACCTCGACGCGTTGCTCGAGACGATCCTCGTGGTCGCCGACCTCGAGGAGTTGAAGGGTGATCCCACCGGCCGGGCCCGCGGGACCGTGCTCGAAGCGCACCTCGACAAGGGTCGGGGACCGGTCGCGACCGTACTGGTGCAGAAGGGCACGCTCGAGGTCGGCGATGCGTTGATCGCAGGCACCGCGTATTGCCGGATCCGCGCGATGCAGGATGAGAACGGTCGTTCCGTGGAGATCGCGGGCCCGTCGAAGCCGGTGCAGATCCTCGGCTGGAGCCACGTGCCGAGCGCCGGGGACGACTTCCGCGAGGTCGACGACGAGCGTGAGGCTCGCCACATCGCGGAAGAGCGCGAGGCCAAGACGCGCCAGGCAGAGCTCGTCACGGCGAGACGCAAGACACTCGAGGACCTGATGCGCGAGACGGGGCGGGCCGAGGTGATCGACCTCAACCTGATCGTGAAGGCCGACGTGCAGGGGTCCGTTCAGGCGCTCGAGGACTCGCTGCTCAAGCTTCCGCAGGAAGAGGTCAGGGTCAACATCGTTCGAGCAGGCGCCGGCGGCATCACGGAGAACGACGTCACGCTCGCGATGGCGTCCGACGCGATCATCGTCGGGTTCAACGTGCGCCCGTCGGCAGGAGCGCGCGAGCTTGCCGAGGCCGAGGGCGTCGACATCAGGACGTACAAGGTGATCTACGACGCCATCGACGACATCAAGCTGGCGCTGTCCGGTCTGTTGAAGCCGGAACAACGCGAACGCATCCTCGGAGAGGCCGAGGTCCGTCAGACGTTCCGGGTGCCGAAGCTCGGGGTCGTTGCTGGCTCCTACGTGCGCAGCGGGGTGATCCGTCGCCACGCCTCCGTGCGGTTGGTGCGCGACGGTGTGATCGTGTACGACGGCAAGATCGGGTCCCTGCGTCGCTTCAAGGATGATGCGGCGGAGGTCCGCGAGGGGTTCGAGTGCGGCATCGGTCTGGAGAACTATCAGGACGTCAAGGAGGGCGACATCATCGAGGCCTACGAGGTCGAAGAGTTCGCCCGATCCATCTGAGGCGGCCGTGCTGGTCGCACTCGAGCGCTTCGATCTGCGGATCCCCGGCTGTCGATCGCTGAAGCAGAAGCGTCACGTCCTGACGACGCTCACAGCCGCCATCCGGCAGCGGTTCCCCGTGAGCGTGGCCGAGGTCGATCACCAGGACCTCTGGCAACGAGCGGCGATCGCGGTGGCCGCCGTCGGCTCGGACCAGCATCATCTCCGTCGGGTGATGCACGAGGTCGAGAAGCTCGTCGAACGGTGGGAGGGAACCGACGTGCTGGACGCCGAACTGCAGCTCGTGTGGCCCGAAGATTGAGGGACGCCGGGTACGCTGGTCCCATGCCGCAAGGACCCCGAACGGAACGCGTCGGCGAGGGGTTCCGTGAGATCCTCGCCGAGGCGATCCACAAGCTGAAGGACCCGAGGATCGGCTTCGTCACGATCACCGGTGTCAAGGTGTCCCACGATCTGCGGGTGGCGTGGGTCTATTTCACGGTTCTCGGCGACGACGCGGCGAAGGCGGGCTCGCGGGCGGCGCTGCGGTCCGCGACCCCACACCTGCGGCACGAGCTGGGACGCCAGATCCGACTCAAGACCGTCCCAGAGCTCCGCTTCGAAGAAGACGACACGCTCGAGACCGGTGAGCGGATCGATCGCATCATCGACCGGCTGCATCACGAGGAAGGGGCTTCGCATGACTCCTGAGGAGCTCTCGCGTGCCGCCCAGGTGCTGCGTGATGCCGACCACGTTGCGATGGCGTGCCATGTGAACCCCGACGCAGACGCTCTCGGGTCGATGCTCGGGCTCGCGCACCACCTCGTCGCACGCGGTACCGAGGTCACCTGCTCGTTCCCCAACAACCCGCCCCACCTGCCCCGGTGGGCCGACATGCTTCCCGGTCTCGAGCTGTTGGTGCCGCCCAACCGCTTCCCGCGGTCGCCCGCCCTGATGGTGACGTGCGACTGCGCGTCGTTCGATCGCTTGGGGATGCTCGAGCCCGCCGCGGACGCGGCGAAGGAGCTGATCTGGATCGACCATCACCGGTCGAATGACGGCAGCGGAACGATCCGACTGGTCGATCCCGATGCATCCTCGACGTGCGAACTGGTGGCGAGGCTGATCGACGAGATCGGCGGAGAGCTGACGCGTGAGTCGGCGCTCTGTCTGTACGCCGGTCTCGTGACGGATACCGGCCGGTTCCAGTACGAGGCCGTGACGTCACAGACCCTGCGGCTCGCCGCACGCCTCCGCGAGCACGATTTCGATCACGCGCGGCTGTCCCAGGTGCTCTACGAGGACAACGGTGCGGCGTACCTCCGGTTGGTGGGTCGCGCGTTGAGCAGGCTCCAAGAGGTGCCGGAGGCGGGATTGGTGTGGACCTACCTCACCCAGGGCGACCTCGCGGCGGCCGGGGTGGGGCCGGGTGACACCGACGACCTGATCGACGTGCTCCGGACCGCCCGGGAAGCCGATGTCGCGGCCCTGCTCAAGCAGCAGCGAGACGGCCGGTTCAAGGTGAGCGTGCGCTCACGCGGAGGGCACGACCTGGCGGTGGCCGCCGCCGCCTTCGGCGGCGGCGGCCACCGCCTCGCCGCGGGCTTCACCAGCGAACACGGGCCCGCCGGGACGATCGAGCGTCTGGTGCAGGTCCTTCGAGGGCTCCCGGTCTCGTCGTGAGCTCGCGGGCGATCGACGGGCTGCTCCTGATCGACAAGCCGGCGGGGATCACCTCGCACGATGCCGTCGCGATCGTCCGACGAGCCGCGGGAGGATCGAAGGTCGGGCACGCGGGGACGCTCGACCCCATGGCGACCGGGCTCCTCGTCCTGGGGCTCGGTCGGGCGACGCGGCTGCTCCGGTTCCTGGGTGACCTCCCGAAGACCTACGAGGGGACCTTCCGCCTCGGGGTCGAGACGTCCACCCTCGACGCGGAGGGCGATGTGACCCGGGAGTCCCGGGTCGCGGTGACCGACGCCGAGATCGCTCGGGCGATGGCGGCGACGCTCGGCGAGTCGTCGCAACGGCCGCCGGCGTTCAGCGCCGTGAAGGTCGGCGGACGCAAGCTGTACGATGCGGCGCGACGGGGCGAGATGCTCCGGGCGGAGCCCCGCACGATCCGCGTCGACCGTTTCGACCAGATCGCGCGCACCGGCGTGGACGTCGACTTCGTGGCCGTGGTGAGCGGCGGCACATACGTCCGGGTCCTCGCGGCCGACGTCGGGTCGGCGCTCGGGTGCGGCTCGCACCTCACGCGTCTGCGACGGACAGCGATCGGTTCGTTCGCCGTCGGAGACGCGGAGCCACCGGGCGAGGTCGCAGATCTCCTCCCCGTCGAACGGGCCGTCGCGCACCTTCCTCGCCTGGAGCTGGAGCCGGAGGAAGCCCGCGTCGCCCGGCACGGGAGCGTGCTTGGTCCGGCCGGGATCGAGGGACCGTACGCGCTGTTCGATCCGGACGGAGCCTTGGTCGCCATCTATCACGACGACGGGCCGAAGGCGCGTCCGGAGATGGTGCTCGCAAGCCTGGAGTAGGCTCAGCATCCATGTCGGAACCCAGGCCCCGCACGCGCCTGACCTGGAAGCGGGTCGTGGGCTACGTGATCTCGGTCGCGATCGTGGTCGCGATCTTCGCGTGGGCGATCCCGAAGTACGCCGACTACCACGATGTGCTCTCGGCGATCAGGACGCTGACGCCACTCGAGCTCTGGACGCTCGTCGCTGCGACGATCTTCAACCTCGTGACCTACTGGTGGGCGAACCAGGCGGCCCTGCCGGGCATGGGCATCGGGAAGGCCGCGGTCCTGACGCAGACGACGACGTCGGTCGCGAACACGCTCCCGGCGGGTGGTGCGATCGCGATCGGGCTGACGTACTCGATCCTGGATTCGTGGGGGTTCACCGGCACGAACGTGGCCCTCTACGTGGGCGTGACCGGCATCTGGAACATCTTCACGAAGCTCGGGTTGCCGATGCTCGCGCTGGTGTTCCTCGCCCTCAGCGGACACCTGACCCCCGCGTACATCCTGGCTGCCGTCGTCGGCCTCGCGTTCCTCGGCGTCGCGGTCGTGCTGTTCGCGCTCGTCTTCCGCAGCGAGCCGTTCGCGATCCGGATCGGAACCATGCTCGCACGCGTCGTGTCCTGGTTCCGTCGATTCCTCCGCAAGCCGCCGGTCACGGGCTGGGGCGAGGGCGCGGCTCGGTTCCGCCGAGACACGATCGCGCTGGTCCGGTATCGATGGATCCGGTTGACGCTGTTCACGGTGTTGAGTCAGCTGGCCCTGTTCTTCGTGCTGTTGCTCTCGCTCCGGCACATGGGTGTCTCCGAGCACGACGTGTCGACCGCGGAGGCCTTCGCCGTGTTCGCCTTCTCGCGATTGCTCTCGGCGGTTCCGATCACGCCGGGTGGGGTCGGCCTGATCGACCTCGGCTACATCGGGGGACTGACCGCGTTCGACAGTCTCGAGAAGGCGCAGATCGTCGCTGCGGTGCTGCTGTTCCGCGCGCTCACGTACGGTATCCAGATCCCGATCGGCGGGTTCACCTACATCGTCTGGCGGGTGAAGTCGGACTGGCGGCGCCCGGCTGATGTGGCTGCGCAGCGGGAGCGGGTCAGCTACTTCCCCGCCTGAACCGGCGCGTCCGGCGCCTCCTCGGGTGGGATCGGCTCCCTCCTGGCTCGGAAGAGCAGGTCACGGAACTCCGTGACCGCGGCCGCCCAGAAGATCGCGATGCCCGCACCGAGCAGCGTGCCGGCCACCACATCGGAGAACCAATGCGCCGCCAGGTAGACACGTGACATCGACATGACGAACGCGAACGTCACCGCCAACCACTCCCAGCGGCGCCGTCGCTCGCCGGCCGGGAAGAACGCGAGCACCAAAGCGACACTCGTCGCCGCGGCCGCGACCGCGTGACCGGATGGGAACGAGAACCCGGACGTGAGCACCAGCGAGAACGGTGGTCGACCGCGGTGGAACCACGACTTCAGCGTGGTGAGGACGATCTCGCTGGTGGCCCAGGTTATTGCGAACGCGAGGAACCGGGCCCAGCGCCGACGAAACGCGAGCACGAGGAC
Organism: Actinomycetota bacterium; assembly: GCA_036395715.1. Lineage (GTDB taxonomy): Bacteria > Actinomycetota > UBA4738 > UBA4738 > HRBIN12 > AC-51. The sequence continues at coordinate 8,548 of DASWDB010000131.1, forward strand.
CGCCGCGACCCTGACCGGGATCGTGACCACACCGCCGCCGATCACGTTCAGCACCTTGCAGATCCCCGTGAGCCAGGTGTTCCGAACGTCGACCATCCAGCCGTACATCGTGGTGTCGAACCTGCCGACGAAGCCAACCGTCGTCAGCGGGGCGACCGCGGGCGGGTGACGGCCCACGAAGAAGAGCGAAGCGACGCAGCCGGCCAGCAAGGCGAGCGACCATACGAACGCCCGCCGATGGTTCGCGAGCATCTGCGGTTGCGCATTCACGAGGGGTCCTCGCACGGTGGTGCGTCGGCGCCGCAGAGGGTCTGGTGGAACTCGTCGCGGACGGCC
>DASWDB010000132.1:0-13480 GCA_036395715.1 Actinomycetota bacterium
AGCGTCCCCTCGCCGGATCGTTCTCATCTCGACCATCTCCCCCCGAGGCCGCCGCCCGGCCTCATCCTCGACCGCCGAACCCGGCAGCCACTCCTTTCATACGGAACTCGACCGGCCGGGCGGTCCCGCTCCGACGGCCTCCCGGATCGACGGCCGGATCCGTGCGACCGATACAGGCCCTCGCCGAGGCTTCAGCTCGAACGGATCCACTTGCCGGAACACCAGGCTCAGCGCACCCAGGACGGTGGCGCGATCGCCGAGCTCCCCGGCGACAACCTCGGCAGTGGCCGCGGCCATCGGCAGAGCGCAGCGTTCGAGCGAGGCCCGGATCGGATCGAGCAGGATGTCGCCGGCGGCGCTGAGCGAGCCCCCGATGATCACGCGACGTGGGTTCAGGAGGTTGCACAGGTTGGCGACCTGCACGCCGATCAGCCGACCCGCGTCGCCGATCACGCGGCGACAGCCTGCATCGCCCGCCGCCGCGAGACGGAGCAGATCGTGCACCGACAGGTCCCCGTGACTCCCCCGCAGGCTCTCCAGGAGCGCCGGAGCCCCGACGAAGCGTTCGAGGCAACCACGGTTGCCGCACCGGCACACGGGCCCGTCCTCTGCGATCGTCGTATGTCCGATCTCGCCGGCCGTCCCGACGGCGCCGCGGTAGATCTGGCCCCCGAGGATCAGGGCCGCGCCGACCCCCGTATCGATCTTCACGTAGGCGGCCTCGCTCGCCCCGCGGCCCGCGCCCCACATCGATTCAGCGAGCGCACCGAGGTTCGCGTCGTTGTCGATGTGAACGACGTGGCCGACGTGACGCCGCATCTCGCGGGCCGCGTCCACGCCGACCCAGCTCGGCGAGATGCTGGAGGGGTTGGGACGGCCGGTCGCGCGGTCCAGCGGGCCGGACAACCCCATCCCGACACCGAGGATCTGCGACGGCTCGAGCCCGGCCTCGGCGATGACCAGGTGCATCAGGTCGGCGGCCAGCGCCATCGCCGTGTCGGCATCGTGATCGATGTCGAGCGAGCGCTCGGCTTCGGCGAGGACCGTGTGGGACAGGTCGGCGACGACGACGCGGAGACAGTCGTGGTCGACGTCGATCCCGACGGCCGCCCCGCTCGCGGGGTCGAGCGTCAGGAGAGAGCTCGGCCGTCCGACCCGCCCGTCTCGACCACCGCTCGGCGGTGCCACCTCGCGGATGAACCCCTCCTCCAGCAATGCGGCGACCACGCCTGACACGGTCGCGCGCGAGATGCCCGAGCGGCGAACGAGATCGGCCCTGGTCAGCGCGCCGTGATCTTGGAGCAATGCGAGCAGACGGCGGCGGTTGCTGTCGCGGAGCACGTTCCCCCCCTTGGGACCCGCGAACAGTCCCACCGGCGCAGGGCATCTGTCAAGACAAGGCCGAATCACTGCGCAACAACGGCCGGATTCCGTCGGATCCGGCTCTATCTCGGCGGCTCACCCGGCCCACACGCCGACGGGGATGTAGCGCGTCGGCACGTCGACGAGGATCAGCTCGACCACTTCCTCCGCCGCGATACGGATCTGCTCGGGGCCGAAGACCTTGACGGCGTCGCCGGTGTCGAGCCGGTCCTCGTTCAACCGCGCGGCTCCCCCGATGAGGTAGAGGTAACCGGCGCGATCCTGGCCGAACGCATACTCGACCTCCGAGCTCGGCTCGAGGGCGGCGACGTAGGCCGACGCGTCCTGATGGACCGCGACGACGTCGCCGCCCTCGGGCCCGATCACCTTGAGCAGCCGGCCATGTCGATCCTCTCGCGTGAACTGGCGCTGCTCGACACTCGGGGGAAGGGACGGGGTGTCCGGCAGGATCCAGAACTGTAGGAAGCGCATCGGCTCGGTCTTCGAACCGTTGCGTTCCGAATGCAGGGCGCCGGAGCCGAGCGTCATCCGTTGGACGCCACCGGGCTGGAGCGTGCCATCCTGCCCGAGGGAATCGGCGTGCTCGAACGTCCCCTCGACCACGTAGGTGAGCCCCTCGACGTCCGCGTGCGGATGCATCGGCCAGTCGGCGCCGGCGACCAGCCGATCGTCGTTGAAGACCCGCAACGGCCCGATGCCCATCTGCTCGGGATCGCGGTAGCGGTCGAACGAGAAGTGCCAACGCGCCGAGAACCACCCGCCCTCTTCGGCGTGGATCTCGGCGTCCCGACGGATCTGGAGCACGGTGTCCCCCTCCCCTCGTTTCAGGTCTCGATCGCGCTCGATCAGTTCCGGCGACGCGTTGGTCTCCGTGGAGAGCTCACGCGCCGAGAGTGTCCCGTCACCCATCCGATGGTAGCCGCCGAACCGGTCGGCCCCGTCGACAAGGTCGGGCCCCCGCTGGGTCAGGCAGGTATCGTCGTCGGGATGCTCTGCGCGAACCGGAAGGCGTCGTCGGGATCGTACCGGCGTTTGACGTCGACGAGTCGCGCGAGGTTGTCCGCGTAGTAGGCACTGAGCCATCCGCGCAGCTCGGGATCGATGTAGTTGACGTAGGCGGCACCGCTCGCCGCCGGCCGGAGGGCTCGCCACAGGTTCGTCAGCCACCGCCGGTTCGTCTGGATCGCCGCGTCGGTGATCGGTCCGTGGAAGGTCACGAACTCCTGCGCGAGGAACCTGGCGCCACGATGGGGGAACGCCGTGGCGTCCGGGGCGAGCTGCGCGATCTTCCCTCGCCACGCATCGAAGAGCACGCCGCCCGTCTGCGACGCGAGTGACGTCGTCGCCCCCCGGCCCTCGATCAGGCCGAGGGCCGCCCGCAACACGTCGGCGCCGATCGGCCGGTCGAAGAAGTCGGACTTCGCGAGTGATCCTTCGCGCGCCAACCGGCCTCCCTGGATCGTGAGGCGGCAGTCGTCGATCGAGTAGCTGCTGCACCCGGCGAAATACCTGGCGGCGTCGAGCACGGTCATCGTTCGCGTGGAGCGCGATGGTGCGGTCCGCGTCGCGGACGCGAGCTCGTCGAGATGCGTCGCCAGCCCCGGCGGTGGACCCGACCACGCGCCGCTCACCGAGACCGCCGGGCCGCTTCCCGGGATCCACCGGAGGCGGCAACTCGACCAGAGCGGCGCGGGCGCCGCCGGTCCCCACGTCTGCCATGCGGTAACGACGTCTTCGGCGTCCGACCACGGCCACGACATGGAGAACGCCGTGATCCCGTCGAGCGGGTACGACGCGAACGTGAACGACGTGACGACCCCCAGGTTGCCGCCGCCCGCACCGCGCAGCGCCCAGAACAGGTCCGCCTCCTTGGATGCGTCGCACGTCACGATGCGCCCGTCGGCCAGCACGACCCTCGCCGCGCGGAGCGAGTCGCAGGTCAGCCCGAACCGGCGGCCGACGACCCCTTGCCCGCCGCCGAGCGTCAACCCGCTGATCCCGACGGTCGCGCAGGTTCCGACCGGGATCACAGCGCCCACGGTCGCGAGACCCGCCGCGACGTCGATCACCTTCGCGCCCGCACCGATCGTGACGGTCCCAGTATCGATCGATGGTCGGATCGTCGCCATCGCCGAGACGTCGATCACGATCCCGTCCGAGAGCGAGTAGCCGCCGTAGCTGTGTCCACCGCATCGTGCGGCGAACGCCAGGGCGTGATCGCGAGCGAACAGGATCGTCCGCGTCACGTCGCCCGCTGTGGCCGCGATCACGATCGCGCGTGGACGCACGTCGTCGAACCGTGGGTCGTACACCAGGCGTGCGGCGGGATAGCCGGGGTTAACCGGCCCGATCAGGCGACCGCGGAGGCCGGCAGCGAGCTCGTCCCACGGCAGCGTCGCTGAGGCCCTCGTTGCAGACGCCTTCGGCGTGGTCGGCGAAGCGGACGAACTTCCGGTCGGCGTGGCTCGCGTGCACGCCGCAACCAACGCGGCAACCGTTGGGCTTGCGAGCACTAGACCGCCGGCTCGCCTGAGGAAACCCCTGCGATCCATGCGCGGATGGTAGGAGACGGGTGCACGTTCGCTTCTCCGTCACCGAGCGCCACCGCTGAGGGCCACTGGCTACACTCGCGTGAGGGATGCACCAGTCGGCGCCGGTCGGATGGTGCAGGAGCGCGAAGCATTCGCCCTCCGCGCCGCGCCCCCTAGGGGCGAGCGACAGCCTCTTCTTTGCGAGCGACAGGCGACCGGGGGGAGAAGTCAGGGTGACGGAAGCCTGAGGCGGTTGTCAGAGGCGAGCGCGCCTAATATTCGGTACCACGGGCTGCGTCATCGAATGTCGCATGGCTCCGGGGGAGGGGGCGATGAAGCAAGGGTCGAAGCTCAAGCGCTCCCGGCTGGTCAGGAGACCAGCGGGTGCCGCCGCGCTGTTTGTCCTGCTCTTGCTCCCACTCTCGCCCCTGGCGCGGGCCAACTCGAGCAACCTGCTCCCGAACGGCAGCTTCCAGTCGGAGACGAGCGGCTGGACGACGTCGAATGCAGCCTTGACGATCGCCAGCGACGGCGGCGTCGCCGGCTACGCGATCTACCGCGACGGCGGCGCGAGCGCGATCGGCACGGTCTCGGGCTCGACGACCTCGTTCGCGGATACCTCGGTCGCGCCCGGCTCGACCTATGCCTACACGGTCGCCGCCTTCGACGCCGCCGGCAACTACTCGCCGCAGTCGGCGCCCTCGGATGCTGTAACCACGCCGCAGCCTCAGTCATCCGCGGTCGGGTTATGGCATCTCGACGAACTCTCCGGCACGACCGCCTACGACAGCAGCGGACACGGGCACAACGGAGCGATCAGTGGCCCCGTTACGCTCGGGGTCCCCGGCGAGCTCAACACCGCCTACAGCTTCGTCCCCAAGAGCACCGTCATCGTCCCAGATGCTCCCGATCTCGAACCGGGGACGGCGGATGTCACGATCTCCTACTGGCTGAACTCGACGACCCTGCCCCCGTGCTGCAACGGCATCGATTACGACATGCTGACGAAGGGGGACCATTCGAGCAGCGGTGGCCAGATCAAGATCGAAGTCCAGGAGAACGGGCAGGCGTCGTGCATGTTCCGCGGTGCGCTCGGCGGCAGGCAGCTGCAGGCGGGACCGAACGTAGTCGACGGGCACTGGCACCAGGTGATGTGCCAGCGCATCGGCACTCAGATCATCGAGACGGTCGACGGCTCTAGCTTCTCGACGACGAAGGCGACTGGCGCGATCACGGTGACGGATCCGATACGCCTCGGCTCGCACAAAAACGGGGGCGACTGGTACAACGGCGTCCTCGACGAGGTCACCTATTCGATCGGCAGCGGCAGCACGAACCAGGCCCCAGTCGTCGACGCCGGGCCCGATCAGACGATCACGCTGCCCTCGAGCGCCAACCTCGACGGCACTGTCACCGACGACGGCCTTCCGAACCCGCCCGGGACGGTCACCACAACCTGGAGCGAGGTGAGCGGCCCGGGCGCCGTCACCTTCGGGAATGCGAGCGCCGTCGACACGACGGCGAGCTTCTCCGCGGCGGGTACCTACGTCCTCAAGCTCGAGGCCTCCGACAGCCTGCTCAGCTCGAGCGACACCGCGACGATCACCGTGAACCCGGCATCGCAGAACCAGCCCCCCACGGTGAATGCCGGGCCGGACCAGACGGTGATCCTGCCGAACTCCGCGACCCTGTCCGGAACGGCCAGCGACGACGGGCTTCCCAACCCGCCGGGAACCCTCATCACCACGTGGTCCCAGCTCTCCGGGCCCGGGACTGTGACCTTCGGCGACGCCTCGTCCCTCTCTACTACGGCGAGCTTCTCCGCCTCCGGAACCTACGTGCTGCGATTGACGGCCGACGATTCCGCCCTGCAGAGCAGCGACGACCTCACGGTGACCGTGAACCCGGCATCGCAGAATCTGGTAGGAAACTCGGGGTTCGAGACAGATACCACCGGGTGGAACACTTCCGGTTCCGACGCCGGGGTCACCTTGACCAGGGTCTCGGGCGGACATTCGGGCGGCTGGTCGGGTCTCGTGGCCAACGGCGGCTCCGGCACCGCCGCGACATGCAAGATGCAGGATGTCCCAAACTGGGTCACGACGACCTCGGCGGGGACCTACACCGGAAGCATGTGGGTTCGCGCCGATAGCCCCGGTGCGACGCTCACGATCAAGCTGCGAGAGTACAACGGCTCCGCCTTGGTCGCGGTGAAGACGGCCTCCATCAAACTCACCACGTCCTGGCAGATGGTTAGCGTCAGCTACGTTCCAGCGATGCCCGGAACCACCACCCTCGACTTCCTTGGACTGGTGTCGAACGCCCCCGTGGGGACCTGTTTCTACGCGGACGACATCTCGATCGTCGTGTCCTAGGTGGTGTAGCCCCAGGAAGGTTGTGAGCAGTACAGGGTCGAAGAGGTGGAAGAGCAGGTAGGTCCGGCGTCGAGGAGAAGAACACCGCGCAACGAGCGCTCGACCGCGATCAGGCGAAGGACGAGGCGTGTGCGCGGCGGGTGCAGAGCTTCCAAAACTCATCGCCCTACGTGGGTAACAAGGCGGCGAACTTCATCGAGAGCGACTTGGAGGCCACTACCTTCCCGAGGAGCGGAGTATGGGTGCCGAGAAGAGACCTCGGCACTCGTGAGTTCGCAGAACAGCCCGAGGTCGATCACCACATCCAGATTGGGGGACGATCGCTACAGAGTCACTGAGCAGGGTCTCGGGTTCATCGTCGTCAAGCCCGATCTCCTGATCGCGCGCTAAGCGTCATGTCGCCTCTTAACCAACTGAGGTCGCCCTGATCCGGCTCCACGCACCTAGACTCCGCATCCATGGAGCAATGGCAAGCAGACTTGCTCGTCCAGATCGCTCAGAAGATCGATCCTTATCGCGAAGGGAAGCTCTCGCGTGCGAAGGCGCAGCGGGCAGCGGGAAAGGACCCGGGTCTCAGGCCCGGGCCCTTCCCTTCGTCTCGCGAGGTTTAGGTTCGCACCGTGTAGATATTCTGGTCCAAACCTCCCTGTGACAGGCACGGATCGCTCGGAGCAGGCGCGGGTGATGCCGGGCACGTGGTGTGGACGTCGAACCCGTCGTTGTCGTCCGATGCGCCCGTCTCTCTCGGATCGGGACCTGGAACCAGATCACGCGAGTCCGTCCAGGCCGTCTGGGTGACCCCGCCCTCCGCAGAGATGTAGATGTAGTCGCCCCAGAACGGAACCAGTCGCGAGCCATGCGTCTCCCAGTTGAAGTTGCTCGCGGCCGTCGTGAGCTGCGCCTCCGCCCAACTCGCTCCTCCGTTCGTCGAGCTGGCCAGGAACGTGTTCACGACGTCGCCCGAGTTCGCGCCGCTCGCCGTATCGCCCGGAGGCAGGCTCGGTGAGTAGGCCGTGTCGGCACGGGAATCGTAGAAGACCACCCGGATCGTGCCGCCGTCCGAGGCGATGTCCGGGGTCCACTGGTGGCCGGTGGCGACGCTGTCGAGGGTGGCCGGCGGACCGGAGAAATGCACGCCGTCGGACGAGTTCCGTACGAAGACCTTCGATTGACCGTCGGCCTCTCGAGCCGCCCAGACGACGTGCACACCGCTGCCGTCCGCGGCGACGGCCGAGTTGCTCGTGAACCGCGAGAAGGTCAGCCCGGTCGGGCAGTCGAAGGGTACGTCGCCGCAGTCGACCGAGCCGTTGCCACTGAACTGCGAAGAATCGAAGATGTTGATGTTCGACACCAAGCTCGGCGGGCCGAAGGAGCGCCCCCCGTCCGTGGACTTCAAGAGCCAGATGCTCGTGTTGGGGCTCGAGCTGGATGAATACGTGATGAATGTCAGGTACACCGCTCCGTCGGGTCCGACCGCCAGATCGGCGAACGAAGCGGTGCCGAGCGAAACGGGGCTGACCCGGATCGGAGTGGAGAACGTCGCCCCATGGTCGGTCGAGCGCGAGAGCAACACCGCGTTGTTCTTGGCGAACCCGTTGTACTGGGACCACGCGACGTACACGTTGCCGTCGTGCGCCCCGCCGCTCTGATCCGTGACGAGGTTGATCTTGTCCTGGAACAACCCGGTCAGGAACAGGCCCGAGGGCGTCCCCTTCTTCACGAGGGCGGTGCCCCCGTAGGTGGCGCCGTCGCCGGTGTATCGCGACACGAACACGCCCCCGTTGATGGGCTTGGCCCGGTTGAAGCAGATGAACGCGTAGAACAGGCGCCCCGCGTTGTCGAAGCTCTGCGAGGGATCGCCTGCCGCCGCGCAGGATCCGTGGACCGGAGACGCCAACCCGGCACTCGACGTGTCAGCGGGGTAGCCGGGGACGAGGCTGTCGTGCCACGTGCTACCTCCGTCCGTGGATCGGTAGTAACCGGCCCACACGTCGCCGTTCACGATCGCCGCGCAGTAGTCGTTGGCGCCGGACGTGACGACGCTCGTGTCGTGCGGATCGACGGCCACGGTCGGTTCGTTCTGAGCGCGGAGCCCGGTGCTGCACGCGACGCTTGTCGCGTCGCTGTTGCCGTCGTAGCGGGTGTAGGTGCCCGACGCGTTGTCGACGCTCACGCGGGCGTTTCCGCCCGCGAGCGCAGAGCTGGGCAGCGCGAGCGCGATCGCAAGCGCCGCGACTGGGATGAGGACGAGCGAACGACCTCTCATCCGATCACCTCCCTCCGACCGCAGGGAAGCTCGCGCCTCACCTTGGGGGACGGCCGGTCTCGGGTACCACGCTCCCACCACCTCTTCGGTAACACAAATCGGTCACAGTGCTGCCGGGGCATCAGTGGGGCATAGCGCCAGGATGGCCAGCGCCGACGATCGCACACAGCTCCCCGTCGGCCCGCCCGACCCGGAAAGGCTTCGTCAGCGTGTCGAGCGGTCGGGCGAGCTGCGTCAAGCCAGATCCATCGCAGACCCTCGTCGTCGGTGTCCACGATGCTCCGACGATCTGTCCACTATCCGGTGCCGAGATGGCGAGAGAGCCCGTCCTCCATGCGGTTGGTGCCCTCGTTAAGTCTTCGGCCCGATTCGGGCCCGATTCGCGCCCTATATGCGCGATATGCAAGATGCCCACGTGGCCGCCGACCCTGCGTTGTCTGTCGAGGGCATGTACCGAGCATCGAGGACTCCCTATTCATCAACCGCGCCTCACGCTCGCTCGCTGTAGGGCGAGGCAGCCGGTCGCGGCCGTGGCCTAAGCGCCAAACATCAGTCCAACCCTCTCCCCTTGCTCAGCCGTGCGCTGAAGCCGCTCAGGAGGATCTTTCCGGCGCCTGCCCCCGCTGATGCCTCTTACACTGCTGATCGAGTCATCGCAGATCGAGTCGGAAGGGGTTTTCTGCCACGTTTTCTGCTAGCCCGCCCCCGGCCCCCGTAGCTCAGTGGAGAAGAGCAACGGTTTCCTAAACCGTGTGTCGGAGGTTCGATTCCTCCCGGGGGCACCCGATACACCTTGCTGTGCAACGTATGTTAGCGACCCTCTTTTGGAACCGGATCGAGGCGGCTTGGGAGGCTTCTGTCAGATAGGTCAGCCGCGGAACCGATACCCAGCGCCCCGGACGGTCTCGACGACATCTGGACGCAGTTTCTTCCGCAGGTAGCCAACGTACACCTCGACCACGTTGGACCTCGTGTCGTGGTCGTAACCCCAGACCTGATCGATGAGCTGGGGCTGGGACAGAACCTGGCCAGGATGGTGCATCATCGTCTCCAGGAGGGCGAACTCCCGCGAGGTCAGCTCGACGGACCTCCCCTCGATCAGCGCTTCCCGCGCAAGAACGTCGACGGTGACTCGTCCGTGCGTGATCTTCGTCGAAACCGTCTGGTCGGCGGCGCGGAGACGCGCTCGGACGCGCGCCAGCAGTTCCGCGAGGCTGAACGGCTTCGTCACGTAGTCGTCAGCCCCCGCGTCCAGGTTGGCCACGCGATCGGAGATCGCGTCCTTCGCGGTGAGGACGATCACCGGCACAACGCATCCCGTCTCGCGCAATCGAGTGAGAACCTCCTCCCCCGTCACGGTCGGCAGGACGAGATCCAGGATGATCAGGTCGAAGTCGGATGACTCGGTCAATCGCAAGCCCTCCGCCCCGTCGGAGGCGGTTCGGACCGCGAAGCCCTCAGCCTCCAACCCCCGTCTGATGAATGAGGTGATCCGCGGTTCGTCCTGAACGACCAGCACGTTCACGGTTGTCCTCCAGCCCAGGCTGCCCGAAGGTGCCGGACGCCCTCGTGAGCCCGTCGCTCGCATGCGTATGTTGGACCTTCGGATCATCCAGCGACAAAGGACCTCTCTCGCACCGCCTTCAACCGGATGAACGATCTCTCACGCTGGACTCATGGGGGTCTCAGGTACGGCTGGCAACGTTCGAAATGAGGCATGGGAAAGGAGGTACCACATGCAGAAGATCCCATGGGTCGTCGTCGAAGCCGACGACAAGCAGAGCATCCAAAGGGAGTTCACGAAGGGCGAGATCGTGGATCAGTTCCCGTCCAAGGAGCATTCCGTGTTCCTCGTCCAGGGCGCGAACGTGCCGCCTCTTCCGAACACCGTCCTCGAGGGCCCGATCTACGGTGTAGGCGTCTTCCGGGACGAGCGCAGGGCGCGGACGCTCGCGAAGCGCCTCGCGGAGGCATAAGTCTCCAGCGGGACGGCTTCCTCATATGAAGGTCGGGTGCGGCGGGTAGGTTGCCGCACCCGACCTTCATCGTTCCTACGACGCGCAGTAACTGCCAGCGGTCTCGCTCCTGATGGGGCGTGTTTTTACCGCCCGGTCATACTCGCGATCAGCTTCCCGTTCGGCTGAGCCAGCACTTCTCGGCTCTCTAAGCGCCGCCGCGCCGTTCGCGGGGTGGTGGGTGATGTGAGAACCGCTGCCGTGCATGCTCCGCATCGATGTCGACCCCGAGCTCTGCGAGCCGCCGGGAGCCGGTCGGGCAGCGAGGCCTTGTGCCTTCTCACCGTTCTCTAATCTGCCCTGTGGCACGCTCTCGGACAGCCACCGGCATGGAAAGGTCCGATGCGAGGACGGCTGTTCTTGATCGCGGTCATCGAAGGCGATAACCGCGATCTTCATGTCGATCGCGAGACTGTTGGGCCGGGTCGCCGACTCGGTGTGGGCTCGACGAGCGCCCCTGCATGGACACGCGCCTTGGATGCTCGCCTCAGGCGAAGAGCCGTTCGGATGATGGTGGCATCGTGAGGACACGGCGGAAGCTGTCAACGTTCTTGCGGGTACCGGGTTCGGATCGTACGCGTGACTACCTCGGGGCCGGGCTCGGCCGTGCCGCTGGATGGTTGGCGAGGATGTCACACTGGGGCTCCGGCTCCAGTCTTCCCGGGATGATCGCCGAGGCGGTGAGCCCGGGATTCATCCGCCGTCGCGCCCGGCTGTACGCCAGCGTGGCCCTCGTCTCAGGAACGAATGGGAAAACGACCACCTCTTCGATGCTCCGGGCGATCCTGGACGGGGCGGGGGCCTCGACGGTCGGCAACGAGTCTGGAGCGAACCTTCGTCAAGGCATCGCCACCAGCCTGCTCAGAGTCCCGGTAGCAACTGCGCTAGCGGTGCTCGAGGTCGACGAGGCGACGCTGACGAACGTCATGCCGGAGCTTGAGCCTCGTGTGCTCGTGCTGACCAACGTTTTCCGCGATCAGATGGACCGGTTCGGTGAGGTCGAACGAGTCATCGAACTGCTCGAGCGCTCATGTGACCTGCTGCCCGAAGACGCCACCATCCTCGCGAACGTGGATGACCCGCTCCTCTGGCCGGCGCTCGAGCACCGCGATCCGGTCGGCTTCGGGATCAGGCTGCTTCAAGCCCCAGCGTCGGTCCCTTCGATGCGCGTCGAAACCGAGGTGTGTTCCCGTTGCGGCGAACCCCTCGTCTATACGTCGCGGACGTTCGCACACCTCGGCGTGGCGGGTTGCAGCGGTTGCTCGTGGAGATCGGCGGAGCCAACGTACGTGGGCACGATCACCGAGCGCGGGGGGCTGCGCTTGGTGACGCTCGAGGTCGCGGGCGAACGCCTCACCCTCCCCACTGGAGGTGTTCACAACGCGTACAACGCGATCGCGGCGATCGCCGCCGCCGATCAGCTCGGTGTCTCGATGTCGCAGGCGGTGCAGACGCTTCGATCGTTCCAACCGAGGTTCGGCCGGGCCGAGCAGGTGCAGGTCGGCGGCCGGTCCGTGTGGCTCGCCTTGATGAAGAACCCGGGAGCGGCCCATGTTCTGATCGACGAGATCGCCGACGATCCCCGTGTGGGGTCAGTGGTCGTTTCCGTGAACGATGCCGCCGCCGATGGCCACGACATCTCGTGGATCTGGGACGTCGACTTCGAACGGCTGGTGAGAGCGGGGTTGCCGTTGGTCCCTAGCGGAAAGCGGGTCGGCGACGTCGCGGTCCGCCTCAAGTACACCGGCGGATCGGTCGAGCCCCAGCATCCCGACCCGCTCGACGCTATCACGGCCGCACTCGCCGTTTGTCCATCGGATCGTTCGCCGGTCGTGTTGGCGACGTACACGGCGATGCTCAGCGTTCGGAAGGCCTTCGGCGGGCAGGTCGCGAGCCTCGCGGACGCGCCGGTATGACCGCGTCCGGGTGAAAGGCTGATGATCGGCAACGCCGCTGACCTGGTGATCGTCCACCTCTATCCGGATCTCTTGATGTCGTATGGGGACCGCGGCAACGTCCTCACGCTTGTGAGGCGAGCCGAGTGGCGCGGTTTCAGCGTGCGGGTCATCGGGGTCGCGCGAAGGGAACAGCTCCCCACGACGATCGATCTCATCCTCATCGGCGGAGGATCGGATCGCATCCAGGGATTGGTCGGCAACGATCTCGCCGGACGGGGCCGAGAACTCGCCGAGCTGGTGGGTGGCAACACCGTGATCCTGGGTGTATGTGCTGGCTACCAGCTCTTGGGACACCGGTATGTGGGGGTTGATGGCGGCGAAGTACGCGGGCTGGGCCTCCTCGACGTGACCACGACCGCCGGTGCGACGCGGATCGTGGGTCGGGTGAGTACGCGGGCGAGCTTCGACAACAGGTCGTTCGACGTGTCGGGGTTCGAGAACCACGCCGGCCGTACGTTCCTGGGCGCGGGCGTCTCTCCTTTGTGCTCGGTCCCGAAGGGCAAGGGGAACAACGGCGTCGATGGAACCGAGGGTGCAGTCAACGGAAGTGTCGTCGGGACGTACTTGCACGGACCAATGCTCCCTACCGCCCCGGCCTTCGCCGACGCGCTGCTGGTTCGCGCTCTTGCACGAGCGACCGGCGGCGCTCCCCTGAGGCCGCTCGACGACAGCATCGAAGAAGCGGCCGAGCTCTCGGAACGCACACGTCACCGGAAGCAACTGACGAGCCGCGGCTTGACGCGAACATCGACCTGGGCAAACTGGGGTCGTGCGCATCGTCTCCCGCCCCGAGAGAGAAGTTCCTCACGAGCTGCGCCTACAGATGGTCATGCTGCAGGATCAAGCGTGGCCCTCAGACTGCCCGCCTGACACCACCCCGTGGCATGACCAGTCGCTGAACCCCCTCTCCGTCCTGCTGCTGGATGACGATGACGGAGTTGTCTCAGCCCTG
>DASWDB010000133.1:0-10949 GCA_036395715.1 Actinomycetota bacterium
AAGCCGCCTCGGGTTGGAGGACCGCAACGCCGACGTGCGATGGGCGGCTCGGTTCATCCTCGGGCGGCTCGGCGTTTCATAACACCTCTATCCATTGCGCCGCGACCCATTTCGTTGGCGACAATGTCCTTGCGTCCCAGCGCGTAGGACCTCTGCCCTGCCCGGGTGTACGCACAAGGTGCCTTCTCGGCGGATCGAGAGGGTACCGGACCGGTTATTCGAGGGGGAGGAGCCGGTCCTGCACCTGATCGGCGGATCGTCGGGCCATTGGGTCTCCGGGTCGACCAGGCGTCACCTTGGGTGGACGCGCGACTTCCGGATGGCTCCAGGGTCCACACCGGAAGTTCACGCGCCCTATTCCTGCCACAACAGCAAGACGAGGAGTTCACGCGTTCAACCCCCCGCGAACAGCCATCGCCCGCCTCTGCCGGCTGTTCGTCTCGTCTTACACGCTGCTCGCGGTCATCCTGGGGGTCCGGTCCGAGGATGTCTGACCTCCCGGGGCCCGGCCTACGTTCTGGATTTTCGTTGCCGTTTGGAGACTCGCCTGTTGAGCAGCACCGTCACGACAGCAACCGCATAGACCAGGATCACCACGAACCAAGCTGTATCCGCGACGACGTGGCCCAGCAGGACGGGCTGCCATGTATCGCTTGAGGCGTGAAACAACACCGCTATTAGGATGCTTCCGCCCGTCCCGTTGTATGTCCAGCCATACAGGATCCTCAAAGGGATCACAAACAACAGGAAGGGAATGAAGGAGAAGCTCTGGTGCAAGGCCGGCGCGGAGGCGAACAAGGAGGGGAGGTGCCAGAGGCCCCATATGACCCCTAAGGTGATCCCGGCGAGCAGAAAGCCCAAGCGCGCCTGGAGGGCAGGGAACGCGACGCCGCTCCACCCAAACTCCTCGAAAATCCCCGCCAGCAGGCCGGACGCCACCGCCGCCAGCCACGGTTGGGTTACCGTTGTGCTGAAGCCTGACCTTGCGATCCACCCGGCGCCGGCGGCCAGGCCGGGAAGGGCCAAGGCCACGACATACCATCCGATACCCACTCGCCAACGAGTTCCACCCCGCCAGAGTCCGGCGGTTCCCTTCCGGCCGACATAGAGCGCTATCACAACGAATGCCACAACGCTCGGCTGCCCGAATATCGCAAGCACGTTGGACGCCGCGCCGAGCGGTAGGGCCGCCAACCAGACCAGAGCGAACGTGGCGATGAGAAACACCAGTAGCGGCCGGAGGCCAACGACTATCTCCGGAGGAGCCTCTCGGCCCCTGTCGGTGGGCCCATCTCCCATTGAGTTCAGCTTCGTCTTTTGTCGTTGAGTCCTTTTGTAGTCCTAACGCTGCGCCAGGACAAGAGGAACAGAACCCGACGTTCGGTATGTCGTTGCTCCAGGGTCCAGACCAGATTTTCATGCGCCCTGTTCTAGCCCGCCTTGTCCCCCCTCCGGATCGTCGAACCGCAGGCCTGCGCCCCGGGAGTAAAGAAGGGTCTATTGGAAACGTAACTGAGGTCGCGGTGAACGGACCCGACGTCTCGGGGAAGCGGTGGTAATACGCCACTTTTCGGCCAGCCCAACCCCTACGGCCACCCGGATCCCAACGCGCTCGCCGAGCTCGATCAGGTCGGCGCGCAGATCTGGAGGACCGACCAGCACGGAACGATCACGATCGCCTTCACCGGTCAGGGGCCGGTGGTAGCGTCCGAGCGATGACGTCTCCTGCCGCCGTCACCCTCCTCTGGGGCGAGGATCCCTACCTGCTTCGGGAGACGGCGCTGGAGCTCGTCGCCGAACGGCGACCGACCGAGGTCGACGCAAACGGATGGCGGGGGAGCGAGCTCCAGGACCTGGCCACGCCGTCCCTCTTCGGTGAGCCGCGCGCGCTCATCGTGACGGATGTCCGCGCGCTCCCGAAGGACGCGATGCGCGAGCTCGGCGGCTACGTCGGCTCGCCTGATCCGGACGCGCCCCTCATCCTCTGCTGCACGGTCGCCGAGCGGGGGAAGCCCCCGGGCGCACTGCTCAAGCTGATCGAACCGGTCGGTGTCGTGACCCAGGTGCAGCTCCAACGGAAGGACTTCGAGCCTTGGCTCGTCCAGCGAGCCGCACGGGTGGGCGTCGACCTGTCGCCGCCTGCCGCACGGACGCTCGTGGAGACCATCGGCCCATCGGCGGCGCAACTGGTCGGAGCCGTTCGGCAGCTCGCCGACGCCTTCCCCGGGCAGCGGATCGGTCCGGCCGAGATCCACCGGCAGTTCCGCGGCCTCGGTGAGCAGAAGACGTGGGACCTGTGCGACAAGGCGTTCGGCAAAGACCTGCCGGGTGCGATCCGAGCGCTGCGTTCGATCGAAGAGGGCGGTGATGAGGCACTGATGGTGCTGGGCGGCATCGCGGCACGGCTCCGCGACCTGATCCGCGTCCGGTCGGTGTCGGACCGCCTGCCGCCGTCACAGGTGGCGAAAGCAGCTGGTCTGCGATTCGACTGGCAAGCGCGCCGCTACCGGCAGCAGGCCGGAAACTTCTCGCTCGAGCAGCTCGCCGCGGTCCACCGGCAGATCACCGAAGCCGACAAGGCGCTCAAGTCGGGGGCGGCCGGCGACGTCGTGATGCCCGCGCTGATCACCGCGATCGCTGCGTGAGGACGGCCGCGGGCCGCTGGCGCCTTCGGGGCCGCTACGCGGCCGAGGTCCTGTTGACGGCCTTCGCCAGCCGGCTCTTCTTCCGAGCAGCCGTCCGCTTGTGGAGCACGCCCTTGCTCGCCGCCTTGTCGAGCGCTCGGGCTGCCTCACGCTGACGTGCGATCGCGGTTGCCGCGTCGGCCTCGCCGACCGCGATGTGAACCTTCTTGGTCGAGGTCTTGAGCGCGCTCCGGACGGCCTGGTTGCGGTCGTGGCGCTTGTCGTTCTGCCGGTTTCGCTTGATCTGTGACTTGATGTTCGCCATGAGAGCCACGGAGTCTACCAGTGGCCTTCTCGGTACAGGTCGACCGGGGACGACGGCCTGCCTCAGCCGGCTCTGATACGCGCCGTCCTCGCCCGTACCATTGGTGCGCCGTGTCGACCGAGATCTCCCGCATCCGCAACTTCTGCATCGTGGCGCATATCGACCACGGGAAGTCGACGTTGGCCGACCGGATGCTCGAGCTCACCCATACCGTGGATCAACGCGCGATGCGCGCCCAGTACCTCGATCGGATGGATCTCGAGCGCGAGCGGGGCATCACGATCAAGGCGCAGGCGGTCCGTCTGTTCCACGAGGGCTATGAGCTCAACCTGATCGACACCCCGGGGCACGTGGACTTCACCTACGAGGTCTCTCGGAGCCTCGCAGCCTGCGAGGGAGCGATCCTGCTCGTTGACGCCGCGCAAGGACTGGAGGCGCAGACGCTCGCCAACTACCACCTCGCGCGCGATGCCGGCCTCACGATCATCCCGGCGCTCAACAAGATCGATCTGCCGGCAGCGGAGCCGGCGAAGCGGGCCGAGGAGCTCGCGAAGCTGCTCGGGAGCGATCCGGCCGAGATCCTGCACGTCTCGGCCAAGACCGGCGAGGGCGTGGCGGACGTCCTGAAGGCTGTCATCGATCGCGTGCCGCATCCCGAGGGAGACCTGCGTGCGCCGCTGCAAGCGTTGATCTTCGACTCCGCGTTCGACACATATCGGGGCGTCATCGCGTACATCCGCGTGAAGCAGGGGACGTTGCCGTCCAGCGCGACGATCAAGATGTTCGCCACGCACGTGACGTCGGAGGCCGAGGAGACCGGCGTCATGGCGCCCGAGGCCACGCCGGTCGACGCGCTCGGTCCTGGCGAGGTGGGCTACCTCGTGACCGGCCTCAAGGACGTCCACCACGCCAAGGTCGGTGACACGATCACGCTCGCCGGCAAGCAGGGCGCGGCGGAACCGCTCCCCGGCTACCGTGAACCCAAACCGATGGTCTGGTCCGGGCTGTACCCGGCCGACGGGAGCGATTACTCAGCGCTGCGGGAGGCGCTCGACCGCCTCAAGCTCTCCGACTCGGCGCTCGTGTTCGAGCCCGAGACGTCGCAGGCGCTGGGGTTCGGGTTCCGCGTGGGGTTCCTCGGTCTGTTGCACATGGACATCGTGCGCGAGCGGCTCGAGCGCGAGTTCGACCTCGAGCTGATCTCCACCGCGCCGAACGTGGAGTTCCACGTGTTCCGCGGCACCGAGGAGACGGTCGTGCACAACCCGGCCGAGATGCCGCCGGGCGGTGACTACGACCGCGTCGAGGAGCCCGTCATCTACGCGACGATCATCACACCGGCGACCTACCTGGGTGCGATCTTCGAGCTATGCCAGGCCCGACGCGGCGAGATGGTTGACATGGAGTACCTCACGCCCGAGCGCGTGGAGGTGCATTACCTCTTGCCGCTGGCGGAGGTCGTGTTCGACTTCTTCGACCAGCTGAAATCGAAGACGCGGGGCTTCGCGAGCCTCGATTACGAGCCCTGGGGCCTCCAAGAGGCGAGGCTCGTGCGGGTCGACATCGTGCTCCACGGAGAGCCGGTGGACGCCTTCAGCTCGGTCGTGCACCGCGACAAGGCCTACGAGTACGGCAAGAAGATGACGGAGCGGCTGAAGGAGCTGATCCCGCGGCAGCTCTTCGATGTGGCGATCCAGGCGTCGATCGGTTCGAAGGTGGTCGCACGCGAGACCGTGAAGGCCAAGCGCAAGGACGTCCTCGCCAAGTGCTACGGGGGCGACATCACGCGGAAGCGGAAGCTCCTCGAGACCCAGAAGAAGGGCAAGGAACGGATGCGACGCGTCGGGAAGGTGGACGTCCCCCAGGACGCGTTCATCGCCGCCCTCAGGGTGGATGAAGGAGCGAGGAAGAAGTGAGCACGCCCGCCGGGATCTACGTCCACATCCCGTTCTGCCTCACGCGATGCGGCTACTGCGACTTCAACGCGTACGCGGGGATGGACGAGCTGAAGCCGCGCTACCTGGAAGCCCTGTTCCGTGAGGCGGAGCTCGCCTCGCCGGGCTGGACGGGAACCGAGTTCGTCAGCGTGTTCCTGGGAGGCGGAACGCCGACCACGCTTGAGGCGGCGGATCTCCGCGTGCTGCTGGCGCATCTACGGGACCGGTACTCGCTGACGGCCGATGCCGAAACGACGACCGAGGCGAACCCCGATACGGTGACCGAGGGATCCCTGGCTGAGCTGCTCGACGCCGGATTCCAACGGGTGTCGATCGGTGCGCAGTCGTTCGATCCGGCCGTGCTCGCGTCGTTGGAGCGGATCCATCAACCGGCGTCGGTACGCAGGGCGGTGGAGGCCGCCCGCCGGGCCGGGTTCCGGAACGTGAGCCTCGATCTGATCTATGGCGCGAACGGGGAAACGCTCGAGTCCTGGAGGCGGACCCTGGACGAGGCCCTCGCGCTCGGACCCGAGCACCTGTCCGCATACGCGCTCACGATCGAGCCCGCGACGTCGCTCGGGCGGAAGGTCGCCGCGGGTGATGTGTCCGGGCCGGATCCCGACCTCCAAGCCGACATGTTCATGCTGGCCTGCGAGGCGCTGGTGGAGGCGGGCTACGGGCACTATGAGATCTCGAACTGGGCGCGTCCCGGGTTCGAATGCGTCCACAACCTCGGGTATTGGGAGCGGCGGCCGTACCTGGGGCTCGGCGCCGGCGCGCACGCGTACCGCGACGACGTCCGCTGGTGGAACGTCCGTCCGCCCGAGACCTATATGGAGAAGGTCGAGGCCGGTGAGCTGCCGATCGGCGGATCCGAGTCGCTGGACCCCTCGGACGCCTACCTGGAGGAGGTCTTCCTCAAGCTTCGGATCCTGGAAGGCGTGCCCTCGAGCTGGTTCGACCACCAACGGTACGAGCCGTACGTGCAGAGCGGTTTGCTCGTGGACGACCTCGGTCAGCTCGTACCCACCGAGCGCGGGATGCTGCTGTTGAACGAGCTCGTGCTCGGGTTGACCGGCTAGTCGATCGATCCGATCAGCGCGTCAGTGGCTGACGATCGTGCGATGCCGTCGAACGTGGTGCCGTCCGGGGCTATGAAGCGTTCGCCGCGCCGGCCTCGGGGAAGTTCGCCGCTGATCCATGCAGCGGTGTCCCGCAGAGCGTGTTCCCCGGAGCGGGAGCCTCGGCGATCGGGACCCTGTCGTGCGAAGCGCCGACGACCGTCGCGGTCGCTCCGGCGATCCGGAGATCGGTGACCTGAACGTTGGCGTTCGGATCCATCTTGTCCGCGCCGAAGATGGTGAACGTGCTCCCGTTCGGAAGCGTGTCGCACCGGGCGCCTTCTGCATGCCCAACCACATCAACCCATCCGAACTGAAGCGCTCCCGTCTGCAGGTTCCCGATCCCCTGCGGATCGACCACCGTGATCGGCTCGAGCGCCGGCGGCGACCACGTCACCGCATACAGCCACACCCCATACCCGTCGGCCCCGGCGGTCGAGACCGCGATCTCCGATGTGCCGTCTCCGTTGACGTCCGGGGCGGCGAACGCCTCGCACCCGACCGGTGCGAAGCAATCCGCGAGCTCGGGCGCGGTGGCGTCCACCGTGCCGTCCCCGTCGAGATCCGCGCCGACGAACCGATGTCCATCGCCGGGCTTCGGACACCCATCGATCGCCTTCGTGAACACGTACGCGTTCCCCTGGGCGCCGGCGACGGTGATGGGCATCGACATGACGTCGCAGATCGGGAACCCGAGTCCGAGATCGGGGGGCGTCTGCGTCGCTGCCGGAGTGGCGCCCGGCACCCGGTCGGTGTTGAAGGCTCGACCGAGGGCGACGAACGTGCCCGCCGTTGCGAGCAGGACGACGGCGACGAGCCCGATCGTGCCGATCCGGCGGGTGGCGGCGCGCCGGTGCTTGCGAGCGGCGAGGCGTTCGACGAGGTCACCGTCGCTGCCAGGGCGCGGGGCTCCCTCCCGCATCCGGGTCCTCAGCTGATCATCGATGCTCGGCATGGCTGTTCTCCTCATCAGGGTCCTCGACCAGCGAGAGCGCCTCCGCCAGATGCCCGCGTGCCTTGAAGAGCTGGCTCTTCACCGTGCCCTCGCTCGTGCGCATCTGCGTCGCGATCTCCTCGGTGCTGAGATCGAGGACGTAGCGCAGGACGGCCACCTCGCGCTGGCGGCGCGGAAGATCCGCCAGCGCGCGGGCGACGTCGATCCGATCCCCGCTCGGCTGGACCGGCTGCGCGGCGACCAGCCGGGGCCGGGCGAGCCGCTCCACGCGGAGGCGACGCAGCCGGCTGCGGGACAGGTTCATCGCAACCGCGGCAACCCACCTGTCGAGCGCTACGATCTGTTCACCACGCTCGGTCCGTTCCCACGCCCGCACGATCGCTTCCTGGACGGCGTCCTCGGCCGAGGCGAAGTCATCCGTCATGAGAGCGACCGCGCCGACCAGGCGCGCGTACCGCTCGCGCACGAACTCCCGGAGCTCGACCTCGTCCATCCTGCCCCCTCGACCGAGCCTAGGACGCGCGAGCGAAGGGTGCGGTTGTCTCGGGAACGTCAAAGTCCATCGGATATCGTGAGCGGCCATGCCCGAGGTCACTTGCCCGCGGTGCGAGACGCGCCAGCCGATCGAGGCCGGCGTCGAGGGGTACACGTGCGTTCGATGCGGTGCGCGATGGGTGTTCGCCACGTGCGAGAACTGCGGCGAGCGCTTCCACATGCCGCCCGGGACGTCGTCGTGGACGTGTCCGAACTGCGGACATCAGCACGGTGGGCCCGCCCACCTCGCGCCCACGCCCACGCCGATGTCGGCTCCGACGATGAGATCCGCGGGAAGTGTCGCCACGACACGAAGACGTCTCCGGCTGGGCGTCATCGCGCTGGTCGCGATCGCCGCCATCGTGTTGGGTTCGTTCCTCCTCACCCAGGGTGGCGAGACGGCCGGCGCCCACAGCCCGAGCGCAAGCCTCGATCCGGTCGGGGCCATGTGCCTGCACCTCCGCGATCTCCAGACCCTTCGGGTCGGCGCCTTCACGCGCGTCGCCACGGAGCTCTCGGCCGACGCCGACGCGATCGATGCCGCCGGGGACGCGCAGCTGGCGGATGATGTGCGAACGCTCCGGCGTGCGGTCATCGGGTATCGCGACGCGCTGAAGACCCAAGGTGGCGACGACACGACGGCTCTGGCCACCATGACCCAGGCGCGCTCCAACCCCGACATCCCCTGCTAGGGAGCAGAAAGGCCATCCTTAGCACTCTGCGGATGAGAGTGCCAGCTATCATCGACCCATGGCGGATCGCGGGGAGCTCGGGCAGCGCAAGGCTGTCGTGTTGCACACGATCGTCGAGGAGTACGTTCGGACCGGCGAGCCGGTCGGCTCCGAGACGATCGCCGAACGCGGCGGTCTCGGCGTGTCGAGCGCCACGATCCGCAACGAGATGGCCGCGCTCGAGGAGCTCGGGTTCCTCAGCCATCCACACACGTCGGCCGGAAGGATCCCGACCGACGCGGGCTACCGGCACTACGTCGACACGTTGCCCGTCCGCGGCCGGCTGAGGGACGTTCAGCGCAAGGCCATCGCCTCGCACTTCGCCGAAGCGATCCTCGACCTCGAAGAGGTGCTCAAGGGCTCCGTGATGCTGCTGTCCCGTTTGACCCAGTACGCCGGTGTGGCCGTCCCGCCCGGAGCGGCTGAGGAGCAGCTCGTCCGGCTCGAGCTGATCGACATGGGGCCCACGATGATGGTGCTCGCGGTCGGGCAGCATGGGCGGGTCGACAAGCAGATCCTCGACCGACCGGAGCATTGGAGCACGGAGGCGTTCCACCGGGCCGAGCGGAAGCTCCGCGCGTTGCAGGGACAGACCTATTCGGGCTCGCAGGCGAAACTGCTGGAACTGGCGGCGACCGTCCCGGCCGATGAGCACGATCTCCTGCTCATGGTCGCCGACGTGCTCCGCCTCGCGACGCGCGGGGACCATGCGACCCACGTGATGGTCGGCGGCGTTGCGAACCTCGCCGACGAGGCGCAGACGTGGCGGCGGGAGACGCTCCGGCGCCTCTTCGAGACCCTCGAGCGCGAACAGGAGATGCTTCAGGTGCTCCACGACGTCGCGGCCGACGACGTGAGCGTGACGATCGGTGCCGAACATCCCACGACCGGCGAGTGGGAAGCGTCCATCGTGACGGCCCCGTTCCGAGCGGGCGAGGTGAACCTCGGCACGATCGGGATCGTCGGACCCACGAGGATGGATTACCTGTCGGCGATGGCCTCGGTCCGCGCGGTCGCCGAGCGTCTGTCGGAGGCCGCGACGGAGCTCGAACAGTAATCATGGCTCCGGCACGCGATCTCTACGAGGTCCTCGGTCTCGGGCGCGATGCGAGCGACGAGGACATCCGGAAGGCGTATCGACGGCTCGCGCGGGAGCTGCACCCGGACGTGAGTGCCGAACCACGGTCCGAGGAGCGCTTCAAAGAGGTTGCCGGTGCGTACGAGATCCTCTCGGATCCCGACAAGCGGGCTCGCTACGACGCGTTCGGCACGGGTGGCCCGGGCGGCCAGCCGTTCGCCGACATCTCGGACATCTTCGAGATGTTCTTCGGGCAAGGCGGCTTCGGAGGCTTCGGCTCGCGGCGACGCGGGCCGGCCACGCGCACCCGTCGCGGGGAGGACGTCGGCGTCCTGGTCCGCCTATCGTTCCAGGAAGCCGCGTTCGGGGTCCGCCGCGACGTGGAGCTCCAGCGGCTCGTGATCTGCGATCGGTGTCTGGGCAACGGGGCGGAACCCGGTACGGCGCCGATCGCGTGCCGGACCTGCGGTGGGACCGGGGAGGTCCAGAGCGTGCGGCGCAGCGTCTTCGGGACCCTGATGACGGCATCGCCATGCGGCACCTGCGAGGGGACGGGTCAGGAGATCCCCGACCCGTGCGAAGCGTGCATGGGCCAGGGCCGGATCCGCCGGGCCTCGACGGTCGCGGTCGAGATCCCCGCAGGCGTTTCCGACGGGATGGAGCTTCGCGTCACCGAGAGCGGACACGCCGGGATCTCGGGAGGGCCGGCCGGAGACCTGTTCGTCCGGTTGGGGGTCGAGCCGGCGGAGCGGTTCGAGCGTCGCGGCCAGGATCTCTTCTCGGTCCTGGACATCTCGGTCTCGTACGCCGCGCTCGGTGGCGACGTCCGGATCGAGGGTATCGATGGGACGGAAACGGTGCGGATCGACCCCGGCACCGACTCCGGCACGATCGTCCGTCTCAAGGGCAAGGGCGTTCCCAACCTCAACCGGCGGGGGAGGGGCGACCTGTTCGTGACGCTGCACGTCATCACGCCGAGGCAGCTGTCGCGCGAGGAGCGTGAGCTCCTCGCGCGGCTGGCAGAGCTCCGCGGCGAACCGCGCAACGGCGCGGTCGCCGCGGAGCTCCGCCGCCCCGAGTTCTGAGCAGGGGTAGGCTCTCGGTCCGGATGAGGGATCCCAACTGCCTGTTCTGCAAGATCGCGGCCCGGGAGATCCCCGCGGAGATCCTCCGGGAGTCCGACCGGGTCGTCGCCTTCCGCGACACCAACCCGCAAGCCCCGACGCACATCCTGCTCATCCCGAAGGACCACATCGAATCGCTGAACGACGTCGAGGACGGTCACGGCGCGTTGCTTGCCGACATCGTCCAGGGTGCGGCGCACCTGGCGCGCACCGAGGGCATCGACGAGCGAGGCTGGCGATTCGTGTCTAACGTCGGCCCGGACGCCGGCCAGGCCGTCTTCCACCTGCACTTCCACTTGCTCGGCGGCCGTCCGATGGGCTGGCCCCCGGGTTGACAACGGGTAGCATACGGGTGGCCGTCCGCAGGACGGCCTTCGCACTTCGAGCAGGAGGGAACGGGGCGTCGCCCCGGATGTCGGAACACGTGGCAGCCGCCACCACACAGATGAAGATCCTGGTCCCGGGTCACCAATCGATGGTCGCCCTGCTCGGCCAGCGCGATTCCTTCCTGAAGCTCATC
>DASWDB010000134.1:0-9305 GCA_036395715.1 Actinomycetota bacterium
CGACGCCGCCGACTGCGGCACGCTCACGAACACCGCCGTGGTGGCGGCCTCGAACGAATCGCAGGCCGACACGCAAGACAACTCATCCACGGCTACGATCACGGTCAACTGCCCCAACGTCACGGTCCTCAAGACGGCCGACAAGGGCACGATCGACGCCGGCGACACGGCGGCGTTCACGATCGTCGTGACCAACGAGGGTCCCGGCACGGCGCACGGCGTGACCCTCACGGACACGCTGCCGAGCGGGATCGTCTGGAGCGAAGACTCCGCGGACTGCTCGATCGCGGCCGGCGTCCTGACCTGCGACTTCGGTGACCTCACCGACGGTGCGACGCGCACCGTGCACGTCACGGGCGCGACCGACGCCGCCGACTGCGGCACGCTCACGAACACCGCCGTGGTGGCGGCCTCGAACGAATCGGTCGAGAACGTCGGCGACAACTCGTCAACGGCGACCATCACCGTGAACTGCCCCGCGCTGGTGATCACGAAGACCGCAGACCAGGGCACCGTGACCGCCGGCGACGGCATCGGATTCACGATCGAGGTCACCAACAACGGCGCAGGAACGGCCCATGGGGTGACGGTCACGGACACGCTGCCGACCAACGGCGGGCTCGATTGGTCGATCGATGCTGCGAACAGCGACGCGGGCTGCTCGATCACGAGCGGCGTGCTCACCTGCGACTTCGGTGACCTCGGCTCCAACGAGAGCAGGTCCGTGCACATCATCTCGTCCACGACGGCCGCGAGCTGCGGAGTCGTGGACAACACGGCGGGCGTCACAACCACGAACGACGGTGGCGACACCGCCAGCGCCACGATCACGGTCGACTGCCCGGACGTGTTCGTCACCAAGACGGCCGACGCACCGCTCGTGGAAGGTGGCGACGCGATCGGGTTCCTGATCACCGTTGGGAACAACGGGCCGGGAACGGCAGCGGGCGTTTCCCTCACCGACACGCTGCCGACGAACGGCGGCCTCCAGTGGTCGATCGATCTGATCGACGGACAGGCGCAGGGCGCACAGCCGCCGTGCTCCATCGACGCCGGCGTCCTCACGTGTGACTTCGGCAGCCTCGCCGAGGGTGCCTCGCACACCGTGCACATCACCTCGCCGACCGACGGCACGAGCTGCGGTGTCGTAAACAACACGGCGATCGTGGCCGCGCTCAACGAGCCGGGCACCGCCGGGTTCACGGCCAACGACCAGGCCAGCGCGTCCCTGACGGTGATCTGCCCGGCGATCACCATCGTCAAGACCGTCAACCCGGTGAGCGGTAATCCGGGCGACACCGTGACCTACACGTACGTGGTCACGAACACCGGAGACACGACCCTGTTCAACGTGAGCGTCGACGACGACGTGATCGGGCACATCGGCGACATCGCCAAGCTGGAGCCCGGCCAGTCCGTCACCCTCACGAAGGACTTCGTCCTGCCGGCCGGGAACCCGATCGTCACGAACGTCGGAACAGCCACGGGGACGGACGTGCTCGGAACGAAGGTCTCCGACGACGACGGTGCCTTCGTGACGATCGTCGCGGGCAAGAACCCGCCGCCGCCTCCGACACCGCCGACGGCCTTCACCGGCTCCGACGCGGCGCGGCTCGGCCTGATCGCGGGCGTGCTCCTCGCGCTCGGCCTGCTGGGGATCGTGCTCGGACGGAGGCGCCGGGAGGCATAACCTCCGGAGGTTGGGTGAACCCTGAGGGGCCGGGCGGCAGAGCCGCCCGGCCCCTCAGTCGCTCCCGGACCCCCCTGTCCGCCAGGTCAGCCGGAGGTGGCGCGCCGCGCGCGCCTCGTCCAGCCGCCGGACGGGGGTGGTGACGGGAGCCTCATGCAGCAGGTGCGGGTCGGACCGGGCCTCGGCGGCGGCCCGCCGCAACGCCGCCCCGAAACCGTCCAGGCTCTCCTTCGATTCGGTCTCCGTCGGCTCGACCATCATCGCCTCCTGCACGACGAGCGGGAAGTAGACCGTCGAAGGGTGGTAGCCGAGGTCGATCACGCGCTTCGCGACATCCATCGCGCGGACGCCCGCGTCCCGTTCGAGGCCGGCGGCCGTCGCGACGAACTCGTGCATCGGACGCGAACCGGGGTAGGCGAGCGGGAAGTCCTCCTCGATCGACGACGCGAGGTAGTTGGCGTTCAGGACGGCCAGCTCGCTCACCTCCTGGAGCCCGTCGGACCCGTGGAAGAACACGTAGGCGTACGCGCGGACGAGGACCCCGAAGTTGCCGTGGAAGCCGTGCATCCGTCCGATCGAGCGCGGCGCGTCTTCGGACATCTGGAAGCTCCCGTCCGGATCGCGCTCGACGCGAGGCACGGGGAGATACGGCACCAGGTGCTCGACGACCCCCACGGGTCCTGCGCCGGGGCCGCCGCCGCCATGCGGCGTCGCGAACGTCTTGTGGGTGTTGATGTGCACGATGTCGAAACCCATGTCCCCCGGTCGACTGCGGCCCATGATCGCGTTGAGGTTCGCGCCGTCGTAGTACACGAGACCACCGACGTCGTGGACGATCGCCGTGATCCGGGCGATGTCCTCTTCGAACAGGCCGAGCGTGTTCGGGTTCGTCAGCATCAGGCCGGCGACGTCATCGTTCACGAGGCCGGCGAGGGCCTCCACGTCGACGAGCCCCCGTGCGGTCGAGGGCACGGGGACCGCCCGGTACCCACCGAGCCGAGCGCTCGCGGGGTTGGTGCCGTGGGCCGAGTCGGGGATCAAGACCGTGCTCCGTGGGTTCCCGAGCTCGGTGTGATGGGCCCGCATGATGAGCAGACCCGTGAGCTCGCCGCACGCGCCCGCCGGAGGTTGCAGGGTCGCTCGCGTCATCCCCGTGATCTCGCACAAGGCGGCCTCGAGCCGCCAGAGCATCTCGAGGGCCCCCTGCGCCGTGCCGTCCGGCTGCAGCGGGTGGAGCCCCGCGAAGCCCGGCGCCGCGGCGGCCACCTCGGCAAGTTTCGGGTTGTATTTCATCGAGCAGGAGCCGAGGGGATAGATCCCGGTGTCGACGCCGTAGTTCATCTGCGACAGGCGTGTGTAGTGCCGCACCAGATCGCGTTCGGCGACCTCCGGCAGCTCAGGGGGCTCGCGGCGCCTATGGGCCTCGGGGATCTCGGTCGGCTCGACGTCCAGGTCGGGGAAGCTCCATGCCGTGCGCCCGGGCTGCGTGAGATCCCGAACGGTCCCCTCACCCGGCGGCCCCTGACGCCGTACCGGCGCCCCCAGGCTCACGAGCCCAGGACCTCCCCCATCGCAGCGGCCAGCGCGTCGATCTCCGGCCGCGTCCGGCGTTCGGTGACGGCCACGATCAGGGTCCGGTCGTCCACCCACGGTGCGGGCACGCCCGCGAGGAACCCGCGATCGATCAGCGCATCGCGGATCTCGACGGCCGGTCTCGGCAGTCGCACCGCGAACTCCTTGAAGAAGGAGGTGTCCGGGAAGGCGGCCTCCACCGTCGGAAGTCCGGTCAGCGAGGCGAACGCGTAGCCGGCCTTCGCGGCGCACTGACGACCGAGCTCGGCGAGCCCTCGCGGTCCGAGCCAGGCCATGTGGACGGTCGCGGCGAGTGCCATCAGGGTCTGGTTCGTGCAGATGTTCGATGTCGCCTTCTCCCGGCGGATGTGCTGCTCGCGGGCTTGGAGCGTGAGGACGTAGCCGGATCGGCCGTCGACGTCGACCGTCGCACCAACGATCCGGCCGGGCATCTTCCGAACGTGCTCCATCTTCGCGGCGAGCATCCCGAGGTACGGCCCACCGTAGTTGAGGTGATTCCCGAACGGTTGCCCCTCGGCGACGGCGATGTCCGCTCCGAGATCGCCCGGCGGCGCCAAGATCCCCAGGGACGTTGGATCGAAGACCTGGATGACCATCGCCCCTGCGGCGCGAGCCGGTGTCCCGAACGCCATCACGTCTTCCAGGAGGCCGAAGACGTTGGGGTGCTGGATCACGACCGCGGCGACGTCGAGGTCGATCTCGGGCGGCGGGCCGCTGAGGCCTTCGCGAGCGTCGATCACCTCGGGGACGTAGCCGGACCCACGTCCGTACGTGCGGAGCGTCTCGACGTAGCGCGGGTCCACGCCGGCGGATACGAGGACGCGCGATCGCCCGCCGGCACGAGCCATGTTGACGGCCTCGACGAGAGCGGTCGCACCGTCGTACAGCGATGCGTTGGAAACGTCGAGCGCCGTGAGCTCGCACACCATCGATTGGAACTCGAAGAGCGCCTGCAAGACACCTTGGGACAGCTCCGGTTGGTAGGGCGTGTACGAGGTGTAGAGCTCGGACCGACCGGCGAGCGCCCAGACGACGCTCGGGACGAAGTGGTCGTAGGCGCCGCGTCCCGCGAAACAGACCAGGTCATCCCCGGACCGGTCGCGACGAGCAAGGGCCGCGAGATCGGCCAGGATCTCCTGCTCCGATACCCCGCGAGGAAGCTCCAACGGGCGTCGAAGGCGGAGGTCTTCGGGGATCTGCGAGAAGAGGTCGTCGATCGAGGGAACGCCGACCGCCGCGAGCATCTCGCGAACGTCGTCGTCGGTGTGGGGTGCGAACCTCACGCCACGAGTGTACGGTCGGTGGCTCCGGTCGCCGCCCCTCAGCCCGAGGCATCCTCGAGTCCGTACTTGGTCACCAACGAGAGGTAGTCGCGCTGGTAAAAGACCTTGCATCGGATCTCCGGGTAGCGCTCGCGGAGGCGACGCACCTTCCGGTTCTTCTTCGTCACCAGCTTCTGGTTCAGCGTGGTGATCTCGATGTAGAGGTCGAACTCGACGAGGTAGAAGTCGGGCGTGAACCGCTGCACGACGTTGCCGTCACGATCCCACCCGATGTCGAACGACGTCGGCTCGTACTCCCATGCGAGCTGGTAGAAATCGAGCAGACGCGCGAACTGGCGCTCGGATGCGTGCGCGAACCGAACGGTGTCGCTCTTCAGCAGGGATGTTGCGAGCGGCTCGGCGCTCACGGCCCTCCTGCTGCGGCCCGTCGCTTCCCGGAGCCACGCTTCGCCTTCGTCAGGGCGTTCTCGACGTCCTCCCATACCCGATCCAACGCGATCGCGAATACCCCCTGACCCTGCCGGAGGAGGTCGACGACCGCCTCCGGCGAATCCGCCTCGTACACGCCCCTGCCATCCGATATCAGGGTCACGGCCGCGACCGGCCGTTCCATCGCGCTGAGATGCTCCACCGCCGTCCGTACCCGCTGGAGCGAGACCCCGGTATCCAGGAGGTTCTTGATCACCCTGAGGGCGACGAGGTCCTCGAACGAGTAGAGGCGTTGCGACCCGCTTCCCGTTGCGTCGCGGATCGAGGGGGTGACGAGCTCGGTTCGAGCCCAGTAGTCCAGCTGTCGATACGTGATGCCGACGATCCGACAGACCTCGGGGACCCGGTACCCTTGCTCGCTCATCTGCTGCGCTCCGAACCGAAGACGGGAATCACGACGTTGTGATTCAGCAGCGTACGGGCCCTTCAGCGTCCCGTCAAGCCATCCGCCGGGGCCCCTCCGATCCGCCGCCTCTCAAGTCTCCCGAGCGGCCGGCCGATGAACCTCCTAGTCAGGTCGGACTAGCAGACCCGGCCCGGTCTGGAGGGGAGGCGGAGATGAGGACGAAGATCGTACGGATGGCGCTGGTGGCGGCCCTCGGGGGCTTGCTCCTTGGGGCGATGCCCTCCGGTGCCAACGGTGCGACCACCACGCCCCTTCGCCCTCGCCACGCGATGCTGCGGGCGACCAACGCGAGCCGCTACCACCACTCGTTGCACCGGGTGTGGATCAACCGCGACATGTCGGACCTCGCCCGGAAGCACTCGCTCGCCATGGCCAACTCGAACACCCTGTTCCACACGTCGGACCCGGCCGGCTATTACCTGAAAGGCATCAAGTGGCACTACTGGGGCGAGAACGTCGGCGTGACCGGCGGTACCGTCCGGGACATGGAGTCCGCGTTCATGGCCTCGGCGCCGCACCGAGCGAACATCCTGCACAGCACGTTCCGGCACGTCGCGATCGGGGCGGTCCGCGTGGACGGCGTGCTGTGGGTGACCGTGTTCTTCTACAGCTGATCCACCCTGCGTCGGCGCCCGACCCACGATCCCGAGCGTCAGGGTGCGAAGTCTTCCGGGCTGACGTTGTCCAGGAACTCGCGGAACTTCTCGACCTCCTCGTCCTCGTCTCCGGTCATCAGGATCGAAGCCTCATCGAGGACCCCCTCCTCGGCGAAGATCGGGACCGCCATCCGCACCGCGAGCGCGATCGCGTCCGAGGGCCGCGAGGACACCTCGAACCCGTCGGCACCACGCTGCAACGCGATGCTGGCGTAGAACGTGCTGTCCCGCAGCTCCGTCACGACGATGCGCTGCACCTCGACGGTGAGATCGTCGAGGATGTTCTTCAGCAGGTCGTGCGTCATCGGCCTCGGGGTGACCACTCCCTGGAGGGAGAGCGCGATCGCTGCCGCTTCCGCAGCTCCGATCCAGATGGGCAGGTACCGCTCTCCCCCGCGTTCCCTGAGCAGGACGATGGGCTGGTTGGTGGGCAGCTCAACACGCACGCCGGTCAGCTCCATCTCGATCATGGCGGCCCGATCATCGTGACTCCAGCCAGCGTAGCGACGGCCCTCGGAACGGGCAACTCACCGGCATCCGACTCGGCGCTCAGGCCGCGGCATCGGTGAGCAGAGGCGCGAGCACGTCGGGGTCGGCCCGCAAGGCCGCAAGATCGTCCACCCGCAGGATGTCCGGCAGGTTGCGGTACCGCTCCCGGTAGTCCAGGCCGTAGCCCACGACGAACGTGTCGGGACAATCGAAGCCGACGTAGCGCGGCAGGAGCGGCACGATCCGGCGGACCGAGCGATCGAGGAGGGTGCAGATCTCCAGGCTCGCCGGAGCCCGGGCGCCCAGCACCGACAGCATGTACCTCGAGGTGAGCCCGGTGTCGACGATGTCCTCGACGAGCACGACGTCGCGTCCGGCGAGGTCAACCTCGACATCGAGGAGGATCTGAACGCGTCCGAACGACTCCTCCGCACCCCCGTAGCGGCTGATCGCCATGAAGTGCGTCTCCACGGGAAGGTCGACCACACGGATCAGATCGGCGAGGAAGACGGCGCCGCCCGTGAGGACCGTAACGAGCACGGGCTCCCGCCCCACGTAGTCCCCGGTGATCGTGCGGCCGAGTTCCTCTACCCGGCGCCGGACGTCCTCGCGTCCGTATAGGACGCTCGCGACCTCCGTCATGTCGCCGAGCAGGCTACCAGGGCGCTCCCGGGCCGTGGAACCTGCGCCATCAGCCTGCGCCATCAGCCTGCGCCATCAGGAGGAGATCGCGCGGACCGCTCCTGCGATCGACCGTCCGAGGGAGATGCCTGCACGGGCCCACCATGGCCCCGAAGACGTCGGCGGCGGCGGAACCACGCTCACGATCAGCGGCACGGAGCCGATCGTGAGCCCGGGGACCGACACGACGAGGGTCCCGACGCGGGACCCGGGAGCCGGTGGGAACGCGGCGCGTGGATCAGCGCTCACCCGCCGACGGAGCCGGCCGAGCGACGCCGTGGGCACGAGCGCCGACAGCGCAGCTCCCGCGACGACCGGCACCGCTCCCCCGCGGATCGCCAGTGTCCCTTCGTCGCCGCCTTCCGACGCAAGGCTCTGCTGCGTGAATCCACCGAACCCGTACGCCAGCAACGCCGCGGCGTCGGAGATGGACTCGTGCGGCGCGCCCAGGACGATGGCGACGAGTCGCCGACCGCCGCGGGCGGCCGACGCGATCAGACATGACCCCGCGAGCACCGTGGAACCCGTCTTCGTCCCGAAGGTGCCCGGGAACAGCCAGAGAAGGGCGTTCCGGTTCTGGATCCGACGATCCCGACCCTTCGGAGCCGGTATCGTCCGGAACCTGGTGGAGGTGATGCGGTCGAAACCGTCGATCGCCTCCGTCGCTCGAACCAATCGAAGGAGATCGCGGGCGGTGGAGCGGCCGCGGTCGTCGAGTCCATTGGCCGAGAAGAACACGGTGCGACGCATGCCGAGCCGATGTGCCCGGGCGTTCATGACCCGGACGAACCCCTCCTCGCTCCCGGCGATATGGATCGCGAGCGCGAGCGCGGCGTCGTTGGCGGATCCGAGCATCATCGCGTACAGGAGGTTCTCGACGCTGATCCGTTCCCCCGCCCTCAGCCCGAGGATCGAGCTCGCCCCGTACTCCCGCCGGCCGAAGACGGCTCGCGGATCCACGGTGACCAAGTCGGTGAGCCGGGTGCGCTCCATCGTGATCAGCGCCGTCATGATCTTCGTCAGGCTGGCGATCGGCACCGGTTGGTCGGGAGCCTTCTCGTCCAGGACGTGGCCCGACGTCAGCTCGGCCAGAAGAGCGGATCGCGCGGTGAGCGTCGGGGCCACGGTCGGGTCCGCGGGTGTCGCGAGCGTCGTCGGGAAGGGAGACAGGCTCCCGTGCGGAGGGACCGGCGTCGGTGGCGGAGCGCTGCCCCGCGGTGACGCGAGCGACGTGAGGGCCGCATCGCCGGAGACGACCGCGACGACGACCATCGCCGTCACGATCTTGCGTTGGAGGACCCGGCTCACGCGGACGTCAGGTGCTCACGGAGCGCACTGCGCAACAGGGCTTGCTTGAACTTCCGGGATGTGAGGCTGAGATCGCTCAGCGTTTGGGTGGCCGCTCGGCGGGCATCCGGGTTCCGCTGACGGAGCGTCGGAGCCACCAGCGCCTCGAAGAACGACGACTCCCGATCGGCGAAATGCTTGTACATCGTCAGATGCCGCGGTTCGATCCCATGGCGCAGGAAGTCCTTCACGATCGACAGGACGATGTAGTCCTCGCCGTCGTAGTAGCGGGCTCCTTCCGGTCCGTGCGTGCACACGATGCCGAACGACTCGAGCTCCTTGATACGTTCGCGCTCGACGCCCGTCGCCGCGGACATCTCTTCGAGCGACATCTGCAGACCCGTGGGAGCTTCGGCGAGCTCCTCCGAGACCGAGCCGCCCTCCCCATCCGCCGCAGCATCCTCGAGATCGACATCGTCTCCCTCGGCACCGGCGTCGGATCTCGCGAGTCGCTCCTTGATCACCTTGAGGGGCAGGTACTCATCGCGCTGCATCCGCAGGATCGACTTGAGCCGGTCGACATCGTCGACATAGAACTTCCGGTAGCCCGACGGCGTCCGCTCCGGGGTGATCAAACCTTCCGACTCGAGGAACCGGATCTTGGAGATCGTGATGTCCGGGAACTCTGTCTTGACCGCGACGAGGACCTCTCCGATCGACTGGTAGTTGCG
>DASWDB010000135.1:0-8038 GCA_036395715.1 Actinomycetota bacterium
CTCCTCTACTACTTCCCCACGAAGGACGACCTCTTGGAGGCCTGCCTCGCCGCGGCCGGGCAGCGGGTCGCGGAGGAGATCGGGTCCGCGCTGGAAGGGCCAGCCACGCCCGGGGAGCGAGCGGAGCACGTGATCCACGCGGTCTACTCGCTGGCCGAGGAGTGGCCCGAGTTCCCGATGTTCATCCGCGAGGCCGGCAGGCTGGGCCCGACGGCGTTCGAGCGCTTCGCGGAATCGCTCGAGCCGCTGCGCATGAGCGCGATGGAGTTCCTCCAAACGGGGATGGAAGCCGGCTTGATCCGCAAGCAGGATCCGGCGCTCCTGCTGTTCACGCTCTACACGGCCGTGATCGGCTCGCTCACCGAGGCGAGCGTCCTGTCGTCGTTCGTCGGGGCGGACGACGCCCGGTCCTCGCTCAAACGCCGCGAGACCGAGGTGGTCGAGCTGGTCCGGGCTTCGCTGAGACCACCCGACTGAAGGCGTTTCGCGAAGGTCACACCTTGTTCGGTTGTCGAGCCTCGCCCATCAATCCTTCACGATAGGCGAGCGCGACAGCCTCGGTTCGACTGTGCACGCCGAGCTTGGCGAGGATCCTCTGGATATGCGAGCCAACGGTCTTCGGGCTGATGAACAGTTCCCTGGCGATCCGGTCCTGGCCGGATCCGTTCGCGAGCATCCGGAGGACCTGGATCTCCCGTGCGGTCAGTTGCACGTCCAGGATGGGAGAGGGTTTGGGTGCTCGAGTCAGGAGCCGTCGGGCCCGTGCGAGGAGCTCGTCGGGGTCGAACGGCTTGGTCACGTAGTCGTCGGCGCCGATCAGGATGCCGACGAGACGGTCGCGGGCTTCGGTCCGCACGCCGGAGAGCAAGATGATCGGCAACTGGTCTCCCGAGTATTGACGGATCTCGTGGCAGACCTCGTACCCCGACATGTCGTCCAGTTCGAGATCGAGCAGCACGATGGATGGGGGGTCTTCCTTGACGCTTGCCAGCGTTTCCTCTCCGCTCGCGACGTCCGACGTCTCGTACCCATCTCTCGTGAACACGCGAACGATCACGGCTCGTGCCTGCGCGTCGGCGCTCGCGACCAAGACGGGGCCCTCGATCCCCACGGTTCCCACACCTCTCCCGCCGACACGACGAGCGAGGATCTGACGGACCCTCGCGCCGCGCTAGCTCTGCAGGATGTCGACTCCGGCCTCAGGCGCCCCGGCGGGGGTCCGGATATCGCTGGTGGGCAACTGCCCTTCGCCGTCGTGCGACCTCCGTAGGGAGCGTACTCCTGCATTGCACAGAAATGCTATGGGCATCTGCCGAGTAGGGCGGCTCTTTTCCAGCGAGGACCCTACGAGATCTTCCCTGGAGAAGAGAAGTGCGACCTCCAGCGATCACCCGGTGCGGCGCGTACGACATCTCGTGTGGGCTAGATGGGTCGTGCGAGCACCGTAGCGCGGGGAGGTGGTTCGAAGAGTCACGGTGGCGCCTCGACCCGACGGATCAAGAGGGAGGAGCCAGATGAGGAGATCAGTGAGGATGGTCGCGGTTGCGGCCATCGCAACGATGATGTTGCTGTTGGGAGCGACCGCCGCGTGGGCGGGTAGCCCGCACTTCGTGGGTGCCGTTACCAAGGCCACGGACGGAAACACGCTCACCGTATCCGGCAAGGAAGCAGGCCTGGGCGGCGAGGCACAGATCCACATCGTGGTGACCGCGACAGCGTCGTGCGTCAACCCGGGAGATCACCACCCGAAGGCCGCGAACAAGACCTCCGTCACGGCCCAGGGGACCTTCCCGGTTCAGAACGGCAAGGCCGACTTCAGCCTCACGGCGACGGCCACGTTCAAGCCGGACTGCACCCCGCCGATGACGGTCGTTTGGAGCGACATCACGGTGACCGACACCACGAACGGCATCTCGGTCGACCCATAGGGGGTTGATGTCGTTCCGTCGCCGATGTGCGACGGGATGAGGATGGGCGGCTACGGCCGCCCTTCCTTCATCCGTTCCGTCGGATCCGCGGGTGGTTCTCCCCGCCGTTCGACCTCGTCCCTGACGGCGCCCAAGACCTCGACCTCGATCAGGTCCTTCGGTCTTCCTGCCGCCAGCTTCATCGAGATGAGGTCCTCGATCGATGCCACGGGGATCGTCAGTCCATCGAGCTCGAACGCCTTCGCTTCCCGTTCGAGCGCGTCGAAGCCCTCGACGCCCGCCGGCGTTCCGAGGATGTCGAGGTTGCCGGCGTCGGTCGTGAACGTGAAGTGATCTCCCGCCGCCAGGGTCTTCGCGTCGAGTTGGAACGGTGCGTCGGGGTCCGCTCCACGGAGCTCGGCGTGGAGCTGTCGGAGCGCCGCCGAGAGTCGATCGAGGTTCGCGGGCGTGTGTTGGTAGCACACGTCCGTGTCGTTCGTGACGGAAGGCGATCCGTACAGGCGCGCGCCGAGCCCACCGATCACGACGTACCGCACCTCATGTCGTGTCAGGGTTCGGAGCGCCCGGAGCGGATCGAACGCCGCCTGCGTCACGCGGAGGCCATCTCCTCGAGCCGTTCGAGGTTCCTCCCCTCGCGCGTCGCGACGCGGAGCCGTTGAACCGGCGTCAGCCGAAGGAGCGCGCGGATCGCGGTCCGATCGACCCCGATCCCCGGCCGCCGCTCGGTGCCGAGCTGCTCTCCGCATCCCGCGAGCAGCCGATCAAGGGTGTCGACCCGAGGGACGACCGTTCCGCGTTCGATCCGCGCGATCGCGGGCTGCGGGGTCCCGGTCCGCGACGCCAGCGCGCGCTGGGTGAGTCCCGCGCGCCGCCGTGCGTCTCGAAGGGTCCTCGCCGCGTCCACGTACGGGATGATAACAAAGAAGATAT
The DNA here is from genome assembly GCA_036395715.1 of Actinomycetota bacterium. Taxonomy (GTDB): domain Bacteria; phylum Actinomycetota; class UBA4738; order UBA4738; family HRBIN12; genus AC-51. The sequence continues at coordinate 2,859 of DASWDB010000135.1, forward strand.
CGGACCGATCGGTCCAAGGGTATCCGGAGACGGACCGATCGGATGGCTCGGGCTACGAGTAGAACTCGACGATGAGGCGCTCGTCGAGGGTCACGGGGAGCGGGATCTCGTCACGTTCGGGGCTCCGCGAGAGCGTCCCCGAGACCTCGTCCTTGTTCCGGTAGAGGTACACGGGCGGCTCCGGCGTCACCTCGAGGGCCTCGCGGACGTAGATGAAGTTCCGCGCCTTCGACGACAACGTGATCTCCTGTCCCGGCTTGACCTGCGCGCTCGGGACGTCGTTCCGACGGCCGTCGATCGCGACGTGGCCGTGGGAGACCAGCTGGCGGGCCTGGCTGGTGGTGAGCGCCAGACCGAGACGCAGGCACACCGTGTCCAGGCGCGTCTCCAGCTGGCGGATCATCTCCTCGCCGGTCACCGCGGTGCTCCGGTTGGCACGCTCGTAGTAGCGGCGCATCTGTTTCTCGCCGATGCCGTAGATGTGGCGGAGCTTCTGCTTCTCGAGCAGCCGCGTCTGGTACTCGGAGATCCGCTTGCGGCCGCGGCCGTGCTGTCCCGGCGGGTAGGGTCGCTTGTTGGAAGGGCAATTGGGGCGCCCGCAGAGCGGCGCGCCGACACGCCGACACATCTTGTGTTTGGGGCCGTTCTTGTCCATGCGGTTGGCAAGGCTACCAGACGTTCATTTGGCGTGACCTGCGAGGATGCGTCTGCCCTGCGTATCCTCGCGCCATGCACGAAGACCTGCGCGACCGTGCGGCGGGGTCGATCCTGGGGCTCGCCGTGGGAGATGCGCTCGGAGCTCCGTTCGAGTTCCGCCGCCGACAGGAGATCCCCGATCCCCTTCCCGCGTTCGATCTCTCCTGGATGGGCATGCCACCGGGAACCTGGACCGACGACACCGCACTCGCCCGGAACCTGTGGACGTCGTTGCTCGACAATGGGGGTGCGTTCGCTCCCGACGACGTGCTCGCCAGGCACCTGCGCTGGCTCGCCGAGGGTCCCCCGGACGTCGGGAACCAGACGCGTCAGGCCCTCGAGGAGGCGAGGCGCGGGACGCCGGAGGCGGCCCGCGCCGTGTTCGAGCGCCGGGGTCCCGAGGTCTCTGCGGGCAACGGCTCGGTGATGTACTGCGCGCCGCTCGGGGTCGTGCGGGCGCGCGACCCCGAGCGGCTCTTCGTCGAAGCGCCGGCGCTCTCCGCGATCACCCACTGGGACGGGCGATGCGCGACGGCATGCCTGGCCGTGACGCTGGCGGTCGCGGCGCTGGTCCGTGGCGAGGAGCACGCGGCCGCGGTCCTCGCAGCGCTGTCCGCGGTTCTGGATCGCGAGGGCGGCGAGGAGCTCGAATATCTCGTCGGTGAGGCCGGCCGCGCCCGCGAGATCGACGGGCCGGCCATGGGCTTCACCTTGTTCACGGCAGGGATCGCGCTGCAGGTCGTCGGCGAAGGGCTCGGCTTCGAGGAAGGGCTCCGCCACGTCGTCGGGTTGGGGGGCGACACCGACACGAACGCTGCCGTGGCGGGCGCCGTCCTGGGCGCCCGCCACGGCGGAAACGAGATCCCGACCGACTGGTTCGATCGCCTCGCCGACGGCGAGGCGATCGCCACCGAGGCCCAAGCCCTGGCATCCCTGGTCGTTTGAGGATGGGAGGATGCTGGCCATGAGCGGCTCCGACGCGTCCACACGCGACGAACGGCGCATCGTGACGGCGGTGTTCGCCGATCTGGTGGGTTCCACGGCGCTGGCCGAGCGGCTCGACCCCGAGGAGCTGAAGCTGATCGTCGGTGAGGCGATCGCGCGGATCATCGCGGCCGTCGAGTCGTTCGGCGGAACGATCAAGGATCTCGCCGGCGACGGCGTGCTCGCGCTCTTCGGCGCGCCGATCGCCCACGAGGACGATCCGGAGCGAGCGGTCCGGGCCGCCATCCGCGTTCGGGACGAGATCCAGGAGTACGCGCGCGAGGTCGAGCGCGGCTGGGATGTCCCCGGGTTCGGCGTCCGCGTCGGGGTCCACACCGGCCTGGTCGTCGTCGGGGAGATCGGTGCCGGCGGCCGGGTGGAATACGCCGCGCTGGGCGACGCGGTCAACGTCGCGGCACGGTTGCAGGGGGCGGCGTCACGGGGCACGGTGCTCGTCGGGGATGCGACGCATCGTCTGGTCGAGCCGCTCTTCGGTTGGAACGCAGCGCAGAGCCTCGACCTGAAGGGCAAGTCCGAGCCCGTCACCGCGTTCGCCGTCGTCGGCGCCGGCCGCGCGTCCGTCGTGCCTCGTGGGCTCGAGGGCGTGCAGGCGCAGCTGATCGAACGCGGAGCGGAGCTCGCCCACGGTGCCGAGGTGCTGGAGAACGTCGCGGCCGGCATCGGCGGCGTCCTGGTCGTGACCGGCGAGCCCGGGATCGGCAAGAGTCGTCTGCTGGCCGAGCTACGGGCCAGCTTCGAGTCGATGGACGCCGCCCGCGGGACGCCGGTCTGGCTGGAGGGTCGCTGCGTGTCCTACGGCGAGGCGATGCCCTATTGGCCGTTCCGCGATCTGCTGCGATCGTGGCTCGGCGTCCTCGCCGACGAGCCCGAACTCCGTGTTCGCGTCACCCTCCGCCGGCAGATCGGTCGGTTGTTCGGCGACCGCGCGATCGAGTACTACCCGTACCTCGGGGCGATGCTCGGGCTGACCCTGGAGCCCGAGGCGCACGCGCGGCTCGCCGAGCTCTCTCCCGAGGCGGCGCAGTACCGGACGTTCGAGGTGATCCGTGCGCTCTTCGCGCGACTCGCCGAGGAGGGCCCGATCGTCGCCGCGTTCGAGGACCTGCACTGGGCCGACGCGACGTCGCTGCAGCTCCTCGAGGGGCTGCTCGCCGATACCGAGAGGTCGGCGCTGCTGCTCGTGCTCACGCTGCGGCCCGAACGGGACCACGCGGCCTGGCGGCTGAAAGAGTCCGCCGCCCGCGAGTTGCCGCACCGCACGCGCGAGCTCGCGCTCGAGGCGCTCTCGGGCGACGGCGGGCGGGAGCTCCTTCGTTCGCTGATCGGCGGCGTCGAGCTGCCGCCGGACATGGGCCGGCGGATCTTGGAGCCGGCCGAGGGCAACCCGTTCTTCCTCGAAGAGATCGTCCGGTCCCTGGTCGACGCGGGCGCGCTCGTGCGCGCCGACGCCGGCTGGCGGTTCGACCACGAGATCGAGGTCGAGATCCCGCCGACGGTTGAGAAGGTGATCGTGGCGCGCATCGACCGGCTCGATCCGGGCGCACGCGACGCGCTGCTCGCGGCCGCCGTGCTGGGCCGGTCGTTCGGCCTTCCGCACCTCGAGGCCGTTGTGGGCGACGGCGACATCGGCCCATCCCTCATCGAGCTCCAGCGGCTGGATCTTCTCCGGGAGGGACGCCGATGGCCCGAGCCCGAATATCGGTTCAAGCACGTGCTGATCCAGGAGGCGGCCTACCGGACGCTGGTGGCCGATCGCCGCGGTGCGCTGCACGGGCGAGCGGCGGCGTGGCTCGAAGAGCGCTACGCCGGTCGCGAGGACGAGGTCGCGGGGCTCCTCGCCCACCACTGGCTCGCGGCGGAGGATGAGGACAAGGCCGTCGCGTACCTGGCGCGTGCGGGGGACCGTGCGCGCCAGGAGTACGCACTGGATGAGGCCGTCGGGTACTACCGCGAGTTGCTGCCCATCCTCGAACGCCGAGGCGCGAGCCAGGAGATGGCTTTGGTGCTGTTCAAGCTCGCGCTCGCGCTGCACATGTCGCTCCGCTTCCGCGAGGCGAACGACGCGTACCAGCGAGCGTTCCCGCTCTGGTCCGCGCCGCAACCCCCGAACGCCCCGGCGACCGCCTCCCTCCAGGTCGCGTCCAGCTTCCTCCCGAACGACCCCGATCCCCGCTCGGCGATCGCGTGGCCCAACGTCCAGCTCTGCATGCAGCTGTTCGACCGGCTCGTCGAGCAGTGGCCCGAGCGGACGATCGTGCCGTCGCTCGCGGAGCGGTGGGAGATCGCCGACGACGGTCTCCGATACGTCTTCTACCTCCGCGACGGGCTGCGGTGGTCCGACGGCGTGCCGCTGACCGCGCACGATGTGGAGTTCGGGATCAAGCGCGTGCTGAACCCCGACGCGCCCGGCTCGTCGGTGGCGATCTACTTCATGCTGGAGAACGGCCAGGATTACTACCTGCGGAGGAACGCCGACGCGGACCGGATCGGTGTGCGGGCCCTCGATGACCGGACGCTCGAGTTCCGCCTGGTTGCTCCGGCCCCCTACTTCCTGTCCGTGATGAATCGACCCGACGGGGGGCCGCAACCCCGTCACGTCATCGAGGCCGAAGGTGACGCGTGGCTCGAGCGGGGCGTGGTCAGCGGCGCGTTCCGGATCCAGGACCGTGGGGACGATGACCTGGAGCTCGAACGGCGTCCGGACGCGAACGCGGCTCGTTCCGGGAACGTCCGGTGCGTCCGGTACCTTCGAACCTCGATCCGGGATGCGATCGAGCCCTACGAGCGGGACGAGCTCGACATGGTGACGGTCCGCTACACGCCTCGCCTCGCCGACGTCGTTCCTGACCGCGTCGAAGACACGCACGCGGGCGCCGCCGCCTGGTCCGGCTACATCGCGTTCGACCACGCGCACCCGGTGGTCGGCGAGCTCTCGGTCCGTCGCGCGCTGGCGCACGCCGTGGACCGTGAGGCGCTTCGGTCGGTCGCACCGATCAACCTCGCCGTCGCCACCGGGGGGATCGTCCCGCCGGCGCTCCAGGGGCACACGCCGGATATCGCGCTCCGGTTCGACCCGGAGGCGGCCCGGCGACTGCTGGCGGAGGTCGATCCTCCTCGCGAGCTCGCGCTCGGATGCTTGGACGACGACCGCTCCTTCCTGGAACCCGCCGTCGAGGGATGGCGCGACGTGCTCGGGCTCTCGATCGAGGTGCGGACGTGGTCCCTCGCGGAGCTGGCGACGATGCCACCGCCACGGCAGATCGCGCCGATCTACTTCACCGGATGGCTCCCCGGCTACGCCGACCCCGAGTACTTCCTCCGCCTGCTGTTCCAGTCGGACAGTCGGACGAACGAAGGCGGGTTCGCCTACCCGCCGTTCGACGAACTGATCGAGCGAGCACGGCAGGAGCGGAGCGATCGCGGCAGGCTCCACCTGTTCCATGAGGCGGACCGGATGGCCGTGGTGGACCGGGTGGCAG
>DASWDB010000136.1:0-9411 GCA_036395715.1 Actinomycetota bacterium
GAGATGCACAAGCACATCGGCGAGGACAACATCGCCTGCGTCGTGCTCGAGCCGATCCAGGGCGAGGGCGGCTTCATCGTGCCGGCACCGGGGTTCGTGAAGGGCATCGCGGAGTTCTGCGCGGCGAACGGCATCGTGTTCATCGCCGACGAGATCCAGAGCGGGATGGGCCGCGCCGGACGGTGGTTCGCGATCGAGAGCGAGGACGTGCGGCCCGACATCGTCACGAGCGCGAAGTCGCTCGGCGGCGGGCTGCCGATCAGCGCCATCAGCGGCCGGGCCGGCCTGATGGACGCGGTGCACGTCGGGGGGCTCGGCGGCACGTACGGCGGGAACCCGGTTGCGGCGGCGGCGGCGCTCGCCGTGCTCGACCTGATCGAGCGCGACGCGCTCCTGGACCGGGCGAACGTCGTCGGCGGCATGATCATGGCCCGGCTCCGGGCGCTCGAGGAACGCCACCCGCAGGTCGGCGAGGTCCGCGGCCGCGGGGCGATGTGCGCGATGGAGCTGGTCGAGGACCCGGACACGAAGGAACCGCTCGCGGCCGACACGATGAACCGGATCGCGCGGGGCGCGCTCGAGGACGGGGTGATCGTCCTCACGGCCGGCACGTACGGCAACGTCGTCCGGTTGCTCCCGCCCCTCACGATCGAAGAGCCGCTGTTGGTGGACGGCATCGACGTGCTCGAGCACGCGGTGGACGTGACGCTGGCGTAGGTCGCAACCTCTGCGCCCGCCCCCCTGCTAGCGTCGAACCGTGTCCGGGCGCCTGCGTCGCATCGCGATCGATGTGACGCCGCTCCGCGTCTCGCACGACTTCCGACTGCTGTGGACCGGCTCCTTGATCTCGGCGTTCGGTTCGCAGTTCGTTCGCGTCGGGCTCTACGTCCAGGTCTACGCGCTGACGGGATCGCCGGCACAGGTCGGACTGCTCGGCGTCTCGGCACTCGTCGGCAACATCGCCGGGACGTTCATCGGTGGGTCGTTCATCGACGCGCACGATCGCCGGCGGGTCTTGATCTGGGCACAGGTCGGGCACATGGCGGTGTCGGGGTGGCTCGTTGCCGGCGCGATCGGTGGTCATCCTCAGCTCGTGCTGCTGCACATCGCGAACCTCTTGACGTGGGGGCTGGGGGCGATCGACGGTGCGGCGCGTCAGGCGGCGACGCCCCGACTGGTCGGGACGGAGCTGATGCCCTCGGCCGTCGCCCTCAACCAGGTCCTGTGGCAAACGACCGGGATCGTGGGGCCGGCGCTCGCCGGCGTGCTGATCGCGCGCACGAGCCCGACCACCGCGTACGCGGTTGACCTGGTGAGCTACGCGGGGTTGTTGATCGCGGCGATCGCGATCCAGCCGCTCCCGCCGCTGCCGAGCGCCGACGGGGAGCGGCCGGTCGGCGTCCGTGCGATCCGCGAGGGCCTCCGGTACGTCGGGCGGCATCGCCTGATCCGGTCGACGTTCGTGATCGACCTGATCGCCATGATCTTCGGGATGCCCGCGGCGTTGTTCCCGGTGCTCGCGGTCCAGCAGTTCCACCGCGGGCCCGAGGTCGTCGGTCTGCTCTTCGCCGCTCCCGCGGTCGGAGCGCTCGCGCAACTGCTCGTGGCCGGGTCGGTCACGAGGATCCGCCGGCAGGGGGAGGCCGTGATCTGGTCGGTTGCCGGGTGGGGCGCCGCGATCGCGGCGTTCGGGCTCGTCGGCCCGCACCTCGGATGGGCGCTCCTGTTCCTCGCGGTCGCCGGCGCGGCCGACGTCGTCAGCGCGATCTTCCGCTCGACGATCCTCCAGGTGAGCACCCCCGATGCGCTCCGCGGCCGCCTCGGGGGCATCTTCCTGCTCGTCGTCTCGGGGGGCCCGAGGATCGGCGACCTGGAGGCCGGGCTCGTGGCGGCGGCGGTCTCACCGACCTTCAGCGTCGTGTCGGGCGGGCTCGCCTGCATCGTCGGCGCGTTCGCGTGCACCATCCGCTACCCGGAGCTCCGGCGGTACGACGCGGGTGCCAGGCCGCCCGCGGTCGCCTGAATCCCCGTCAGGCCGGTGGTTCGACGTGGCCGCCGAACCGCCAGCGCATCGCGGACAGCAGCCGGTTGGCCATCTCGGCCTGTCCGCGGGACGAGAACCGCCCGAAGAGGGCGGCCGTGAGGACGTCGGCGGGCACGCCCTCCTCGATCGCCGCGATCGCGGTCCAACGTCCTTCCCCGGAATCGGCGACGCGCCCCGCGAACCCGTCGAGGGTCGGCGAGTCGTGCAACGCCGCCGCCGCGAGGTCCAGGAGCCAGGACGACACGACGCTCCCCCGTCGCCAGAGCTCCGCCACCGCCGCCACATCGATGTCGTATCGGTAGAAGGCCGGATCGCCGAGCGGCGCGGTCTCGGCGTCGTGCTGCTGCGCGACCCCGCCGACGTTCGCGTGGTGCAGGATGTTCATGCCTTCGGCATACGCCGCCATCAGCGCGTACTCGATCCCGTTGTGCACCATCTTGACGAAGTGCCCAGCGCCGACCGGACCCACCCGGAGGTACCCCTCTTCCTGCATCGCGACCTTCGAGGCGGCGCCGGGCGTCCGCGGCGCAGCCGCGACGCCCGGCGCCAGGGAACGGAAGATCGGTTCGATCCGGTCCCAGACGGCGTCGTCGTCGCACCCGACCATCAGGCAGAAGCCGCGGTCGAGCCCGAAGACCCCGCCCGAGGTGCCGCAGTCGACGTAGCCGATCCCGCGACCGGCGAGCGCTCCCGCTCGCCGCACGTCGTCGCGGTAGTACGTGTTGCCTCCGTCGATCACGACGTCGCCCGGAGCGAGCGCGTCGGCGAGCGATCCGACCGCGTGCTCGGTCGGCTCGCCCGCAGGCACCATCACCCACACCGTTCGGGGCGGCGTGAGGGCGGCAACGAACGCGTCGAGCGTGTTGGCGCCGGTCGCGCCCTCGGAGGCGAGCGTCGCGACCGCCTCCGAGGACAGGTCGTGGACCACGCAGGGGTGACCGTCGCGCATGAGGCGCCGGACGATGTTGGCGCCCATCCGGCCGAGCCCCACCATCCCGAGCTGGGTCGGTGTCGCCGTCGTCATCGAACCCTCCCGTCGCTCTTCGTGCGTCGGACCGTATCCTCGGGTTGGCGCCGTGTCACGGCGCCGGAGGGATCGCGATCGACATGACCGACGGAAGCCCATCCGACGCACTGGTGATCTTCGGGATCACGGGCGATCTCGCGCGACACAAGACCTTCCCCGCGCTCTACCGGCTGGAGCGTCGCATGCTGCTCGAGGTACCGGTGATCGGGTCCGGGCGGACGGCATGGACCGACGCCGAGCTCCGGGCGCACGCGCGCGGGGCGATCGAGGAACACGGCCCGCCGGACCAGGAGGCCCTCGGTCGGTTCCTCGCACGCCTCCGGTACGTCGAGGGCGACACGAACGACCCCGAGACCTTCGACCGTCTCCGCGAGGCCCTCGGCGGGGCGGAGCATCCGTTGTTCTACCTCGAGACCCCGCCGTCGCTGTTCGGGACCGTCGTTCACGGGCTCGCGAAGGCCGAGCTCACCGAGGGGGCGCGGGTGGTGATCGAGAAGCCGTTCGGACACGACCTCGTCTCCGCGCGCGAGCTCAACCGCGAGCTGCTCTCGGTCCTCGGGGAGGAGCAGATCTTCCGGATCGATCATTTCCTGGGCAAGGAGCCCGTCCAGGACATCGTGTACCTCCGGTTCGCCAACGCGATGTTCGAGCCGCTGTGGAACCGTGATCACGTCGAGTCGGTGCAGATCACGATGGCCGAGCGCTTCGGGGTGGAGGGGCGAGGCAGGTTCTACGACGAGGTCGGATGCCTCCGCGACGTGGTCCAGAACCATCTGCTCCAGGTACTCGCCCTCGTTGCGATGGAGCCTCTCTCCGGGGGATCTGAAGCCTTGGCCGACCGCCGCCTCGACGTCTTCCGGGCGATGCCCGGCGCTGACCCCTCGCACTACGTGCGCGGCCAGTACGAGGGGTATCGCGCGGTCGACGGCGTCGCACCAGGATCGACGACCGAGACGTTCGCCGCTCTCCGGCTCATGATCGAGAACTGGCGATGGTCGGGTGTCCCCTTCTTCCTGCGAGCCGGCAAGTGTCTCGCGATGACGGCGACCGAGGTAGACATCCGGTTCCGGAGGCCGCCCGCCATCATGCTCGGGGACGGGGTGCGCGCCCTGCGCCACCACAACCACATGAAGCTCCGGATCGGCGAGGACGCGGGCGCGAGCATCGGGCTCCTGCTCAAGAAGCCGGGAGCGCCCGCGACCCAACCGGTCCACCTGGATCTCTCCTTCGATGAGCAGCTCGGCGACGCGCCCGGCCCGTACGAGCGTCTGCTGATGGACGCACTCGCCGGCGACGGCACGCTGTTCCCACGGCAGGACGTGATCGAGGAGACCTGGCGGATCGTTCAACCGCTGCTGGACGATCCGCCCCCGGTGGAGCCCTACGCGCCGGGCTCGTGGGGACCGGATTCGTGCGACGAGCTGGCCGCCGGCGACGGAGGCTGGGTCGCGCCGCGCGAGCCCGGGCGCCTGTCGGCCTGAAGGCCGCCCGACGGCCTCACGGCGTCCGTTGCAGCAGGTACCAGGCCGCCCCCTGCGGGTGCGTTCCGCGGATCCTCCCGACGGGCTCGAACCACGGGGCGAACCGCGTCGCCATCTCGCCGGGGGTCACGCCGAGCGGGAACGGCGCCCGACGCCGAGCGAACGCGAACACGAAGAGCCGGGACCCCCGACGGGTGAGCGACGCCACGCCCGATACGTACGCCGGGCGACGGCGCCGCTCGATCGAGTGGAAACATCCGATATCGAGCACGAGCTCGAACGGACCATCGAGGTCGAGCCGCTCGAGCTCGGTCACGTCCCCGAGGAGGACGCGGGCGTTCGACGTGCCGGCGAGCTTCACCGCCGAACGGCCGATCGCGGCCGGCACGGCGTCGACCCCGGTCGCCTCCCATCCGTGCTCGGCGAGGTACCGGACGTTCGTCCCGGTGCCGCAACCGAGATCCAGTGCCCGGCCGGGGGCGAGCGCATCGGGCCCATCGATCAGGTCGACCACCTCCGGCGGGGTGACGCCGGTATCCCACGGTGTGCGACCCGTGCGGTACATCCACCGATAGGCGTGTCGCCACCACATCAGCGCAGGGCCCACATCAGCGCAGGGACGCGCACCCGACGCACAGGACCGACCACGGCCTCGCGTCAAGCCGATCGTCGGCGATCGGCCGGCCGCATCGATCGCAGAACCCGTACGTGCCGTCGTCCAACTTCTGCATCGCTCGCACGACGTCGGCGCGCATCGCGTCGAGCTGTTCGGCCGCGCCCACCTTGGCCAGGCGATCGACCGCCTCCGTCGTCCCGTCGCCGATCCGCTTGCCGAACGACACGGCCGCGGCAGGATCGCGCGGGACCGCCGTGAGCTCGCGGAGTTCCGCGTCGAGCGCCGAGCGGCGTTCCACGAGCGTGTCGCGGATCCTCGAGGTATCCACCCGCCGTCAGCCTGCCGTGAGCTCGTTGTGCTCGCCGGCGTCGACCGTGCCCCTGATGCCGGCCGCGACGAAGACCCGCAGCGCTCCGACCTCGACGATCACATCGTCCGGCTCGGGTTGGGACGCGAGGACGGCGCGTATCGCGTGGCCGTCGCGGGTGAGCCGGACGTGCGCATCCGGATCGAAGCGCCGGGCGGCGGTCTGTGAGGTCAGGAGCGCGTCGCGGGCGCGTGGGGTGAGCTCCACCATGACCGCGATGGTACGCGCGGTCCCGAGTTCCGACCGTTCAGTGCATCCGAGGTCCGAACAGGATCCAGTCGTCGAGCGAATCCAGCGCCGGACGCGCGTCGGGGTTCCGCTCGACGCGTCCGAGCTGCGCCCTGGCCTTCCGGAGCGCTCGCTTCAGGTGCCTGCGCGAACGCTTCGTGGGCCTCGAGCTCCGCTCCTCGGCCTCCCGCAGCCGAAGGAGCTCAAGCTCATCGACGATGTTGCGTCGCATCGTGTCCTCCCTCCCTTCCGTAACCGACCAGAAGTATGTAACCGGTTACTTAGAAGATACCGGTTCACTCGTAACCGGTCAAGTGGAGATATCCGGTGTCGTGGGGTATCCTGGCGCTCGTGCAGACCACGCAGAGACCCCCCAACACCGACGTCGACACGACCCCACCGGCACCGGGCGACCTCGAGCTCGTCCGCGGCTTCCTGTCGTTGCACGATCACGCCGACGGCAGCAGGGACTCGCTGCCTCCCAGCTCCGAGACGATCGCGTGGTGGCTCCACGACCATGGTCTGGTCGAGGCCGACGAGGCCACGGAGGAGATCGACCTCCGCTGGGCCGCGGAGATCCTCGAGGCCCTCCGTGCACGGGTGCACGAGAACATGGGCGAGGCGCGAGACCATGGGTCGATCCGGGCGCTCGACCGAGCGGCCCGCGAGACCGGGCTCAGCGTCCATTTCGGTGAGGAGGCGCTCCGACCGGAGGCGAGGGGCGTCCGGGGTGCGGTCGGGCGGATCTTGGCCGTCGCGTTCCTCGCCGAGCTCGACGGCTCGTGGGTGCGATTCAAGGAGTGCTCGAGCCCGACCTGCCGGGCGGTGTTCTGGGATCGCTCGAAGAACCGCTCCGGTCGGTGGTGCACCATGAAGGATTGCGGCAACCGAGCCAAGGTCCGTGCGTACCGCGAGCGGGAGCGCATGACGGCGTGACGTCGGCGGAACTCATCGAACTGGAGCTCCGCGGTGCGGGTGGCGAGCGCGTCGACCTGTGGCGAACCCTGATCTCTCACGGCTTCCACGACCTGGCGCCGATGGCGATCGACGAGGTCGCGCGGTCGCTCGACCTCACGCTGCGCGTTCCCCGAGGGATGCCCCGACGGGTGCGGATCTCCGCGGGCGACGACGGCCACGCCCGGGTCGAGATCCTCGGTCGCCCGGCGACCTCGGTCACCACCCGCGATGCGATCACGGCCGGCGTCGCCCGGGTGCTTCGGCTCGACCAGGATCTCTCGGCGTTCTACGCGCTCGCGGCGGGCGATCCCGAGCTGGCGTGGGTCACGACGGGTGCCGGACGCATGCTCCGGTCCCCCACCGTGTGGGAAGACGTGGTCAAGACGCTCTGCACGACGAACTGCTCGTGGAGCCTCACGACCACGATGGTCAACGCGCTGGTGCGAGAGCTGGGCGAGCCGGCGGCCGGGTTCGCGGACGAGCCACTCGCGAACGCGTTCCCGACCCCGGTCGCGATGGCCGGTCGCGACGAGCGATTCTATCGCCATGTGGTTCGATCGGGGTACCGGGCGCCATATCTCGTTCGGCTCGCGGAGATGGTCGCGGGCGGCGAGGTCGACCTCGAGGGTCTGGCGAACGCGTCGCGCCTCGACCTCCCCGACGGGGAGGTGGAGGCGCTCCTCCGCTCGCTCCCCGGCATCGGCCCGTACGCGGCGGCCAACGTGATGATGACGCTCGGTCGGAGCTCACGGTTGATCCTCGATTCGTGGTCCCGCCCGGCCTACGTCCGCGCCGCCGGGCGCCGCAAGCTTCCCTCGGACGCCCAGATCGGGCGGCGGTTCCGGCGCTACGGCGACGACGCGGGGCTCGCCTTCTGGCTCTTCGTCACGAAGCACTGGGCCGCCTGATCTCCAAAGGGGTTGCCCCGGAGCCCGGTTCCGGGCTCGAGGGGTTGCCCTCGACCTTGGCCACGGGCATACTGCCTCGGGCTGCCGAAGACCCCTCGTTGGGTCCGAACCCCCGAGGGAACGCCTGACCGGAGGTGCCAGAACGATGTCGAGCGCGATGAAGGAGTGCCGATGGCCGGACCACGCCCAGCCCTCGTCCGTCGCGCACGACGGCTCCTCGGCTACTGGCGCTCGGAGACCCGAACGCTCCGCCAGGGCTTGGTCGCGCTCGTCATCAGCACGGCCGCCGGCTTCGTCGCCGGGCTGACGCTCGCGCACATCACCGGCACCCTCGCGGATCTCCCCGGGCTGCTGATCCTGATCCCGGCAGCGGTCGGGATGAAGGGCACCATCTTCGGTGCGATCGGGGCACGCCTCGGGACCGCGAATGCGGCCGGCGTGCTGGAGATCAACCTGGAGCCCGGTGGCGTCCTTCGTCGCAACGTCGACGTCGCGATCCTCACGACCTTTTCGTCCTCCCTGTGGCTCGCCCTCCTCGCCCGGTATGCGGGCGCCCTGTTCGGGCAACCGTCGGTCTCCCTGTGGGATCTGGCCGTGATCTCGATCGTGGGCGGGGCGATCGGCTCGGTCCTGGTGCTCACGATCACGATCGGTCTGTCCGCCCTGTCCTACCGGCTGGAGTGGGACCTGGATTCGGTGTCGACGCCCATGGTGACCGCGCTCGGCGACATGACGACGCTCCCGAGCCTGTTCCTCGCCACGTTCCTGGTGCGGAACGAAGCCGTGGCCGTGGCGATCGGGATCGTCGCGATCGGCGTGGCCCTTGCCGCGACGATCCGCTCGTACGTCGCTCGCGATCCACGCGTCCGCCGCATCGTGCTCGAGATGACCGCGACCATCCTGCTCACGCCGATCCTCGACATCCTCTCCGGCGGACTCCAGCAGACCCGGCTCGCCGAGCTCACGGCCGTCCCCGTCCTGCTGTTGCTGATCCCCCCGTTCGTTTCGCAAGCCGGAGCGCTCGGCGGGATCTTCTCCTCCCGGATCACCTCGAAGCTCCAGATCGGCGTGATCACCCCGTCGGGTCGTCCCGACACGCCGGCGATCGTCGACGGATCGATCGTGCTCGGGCTGTCGCTGGTCGTCTTCACGATGATCGGGGCGATCTCGTGGGCGCTCGGGGCCGAGACCGGACTGCCCGGCATGCCCGGCGTGTGGACGCTCATCGATGCGACGCTTCTCGCGGGGCTGCTGGTCACCCCGCTCACGGTGCTTGCGGGGTACTACCTCGCGATCGTCACCTACCGGTTCGGACTCGACCCCGACAACCAGGGCGTTCCCATCATCACGAGCGTGATGGACCTGGCCGGCGTGGCGGTGATCCTGATCGTCATGACATCATCGGGAGTGCTGCATGGATGACCACGAGCCGAACACCGTCAAAGACCTCCTCGTCGAGCTGAAGGACGCCTCCGAGCTGATGGTGGACCTGGCGTACGCGGCCGTCTTCTTCAACGAGGAGAAGCTGGCCGAGGAGGTCGGCAGGCTCGAGGAGCGCTCGACGCTGTACCTCCGCAGGCTCCGGACGATCGCGATGCTGGCGGCCCGGAGCCCCGAGGACGCCGAGGGTATGGCCGGCGTCCTGTGGATCGCCGATGCGATCCAGAAGGTGGGCGACGCCGCTTCGGACATCGCCCGCGTGATCGCCGCCCGCCTCGGGATCCCCGACGTGCTCCGGCCGGATCTCCGGCACGCCGACGAGATGACCGCTCGGATCCGTGTC
>DASWDB010000137.1:0-14842 GCA_036395715.1 Actinomycetota bacterium
TCCAGCGGCTCGCCCGAGCGAAGGGCCTGATGACGCCGGACGTGAAGGCTGGCCAGATCGTCGCGTGGCTCAAGGAGGACTTCGGGCTCGGCCATGGCCACGCGATGGCCATCTACGCCACGCTCAAGCCGCACCTCGGCCGATAGGGCGTCGTCGGTCCCACCGCCGCTCCCACGCCACGCATCATCGAACGGCTCGCCGGGGCATGTCCGAACCCTCCCGACGGAGCCGGTCGAGCCGGCCACGTGCCGAGCGCAGGGATCTGCTCCTGCGCCGGAACCCTCGCCACGGATCGCCGTCGCGCTCGAGCCTCGCGCCGATCGTTGACATCGTGAATCGCGACGGCCGAAGGGACCGATGTTCCACCTCGTTCCAGTCGAGCGGCATCGCGACCGGCGCTGTGGGTCGTGCCCGCACGGCGTACGCCGGGGCCACCGTTTGCGCGTAGGCGTTCCGCATCACGTCGAGGAACAGGCGCCCGCGACGACGCTCCTTCCGCGGCTCTCGGGTCAGGTTGTCCGGGGCCCGCTCGATCAGCACGTCGGCGACGTCGCGCGCGAAGGCCCGCACCTCGTCGAACCCGGCGCTGCGATCCAGCGGGACCATGACGTGCAGCCCCTTGCCCCCGGTGGTCTTGACGAACGACGGCAGCGCGAGCTCGTCGAGGAGGCTGCGCAACGAGAGCGCCACCCTCCGGGCGTCGTCGAACCCCTCGCCCGGCGGGTCGAGGTCGAAGATCATCTGATCCGGTTCGTCGATGCGATCGATCCGCGACAGGAACACGTGCGGCGTGATGCACGCCTGGTTCGCGAGGTACGCGAGGGTTGCCGCTTCGGAGCAGACCACCTGGTGGAGCGATCCGCCCGCCTTCCGGACGCGGACGCGTTCGATCCAGTCCGGGAAGTGGTCGGGGACGTCCTTGTGGAAGATGCGAGGCCCGCGGATGCCGTCCGGGTATCGCTCCATGGCGGCGGGACGCTGCGTGACGTGCGGGAGCATCGGCTCGGCGACGCGCGTGTAGTACTCGATCAGCTCGCCCTTCGTGATGCCATCGTCCGGGAACAGGACCTTCTGCAGGTTGGAGACCTCGAACGTGCGTCGCCCGACCCGGATCGGGTGTCGTCCGCTCACGTCGCTCCCTCCCGGACGACCTCACGTGCGGGCTTGTCGTCGCGCAGACCGCGGAACCGTGGATGGCGCAGCTGGCCGTCGCGGGTCCATTCCGTGAACGCCACCTGGGCGACCAACTCGGGCTCGACCCAGTGGACCGCGCGGCGGGGCAGCGGTCCCGTAGCGAACGGCGGCCGCTCCCGCTCGATCCTCGCGAGGTGGCGCCCGAGCCGCTCGAGCGTCGCATCGTCGAACCCGGTTCCGACCTTCCCGGCGAACCTGAGCTCTCCGTCTCGGTGGTAGCCGATCAGCAGCGCCCCGAACCCGTGCCGTGAACCCTTCGGGTCCGTGTAGCCGCCGATCACGAACTCCTGCTCGTTGACGCACTTGAACTTCAGCCAGTCGCCGGACCGCGCGTGGCGGTACGGAGCGTCCGCGCGCTTCGCGATCAAGCCCTCCCAGCCTCGAGCGCACGCCTCGCGGAAGTAGGCTTCGCCGCGCTCGTTGCGGTGCGGACTGTACCGGAGGGGATCGCGGAACTCGAGCGCGTACCGGAGCGCCCGCTTCCGGGTCCGCAACGGCAGTCCGGTGAGGTCGTACCCGTCCGCGTGCAGGATGTCGAACAGGTAGAGGAACACCCTCACGCCGCTCGCGCGAGCACGTTGGGGGTCCGCGATCTGCATCCGCCGCTGCAGGCGGGCGAAGCTCGTTCGCTTCCCCTCGAAGGCAACGATCTCGCCGTCGACCACGAACCGGTCCGACGGCTGGAGCTCGAACGCCTCCTCGAGCTCCGGGTAATGGTCGTTCAGTCGCTTCCGGTTCCGAGACAGCAGCCGGACGTCGGCGGGGGTGCGGAACACCAAGCACCGGACACCGTCGAACTTCGGTTCGAAGATCCACGCCGGGTCGGAGAAGCGTTCCTCGGTGAGCGTCGCGAGCATCGGTTCGGTCCATGACGGCTGCTTCGACGGCAGCAGGGCGGTTCGATCTCTCGCGGGGATCGATCCGATGATGTCGCTCATCGGTGTCCCTGCTCGCCCGCCACCTGCTGGATCGTCCGACCGGAGAGCACGGACTCCGGCCGGCTGCGCACGGGCTTGCGGCGTGCGTCCGCACGTTCGTCGGCTTCCTTCACGAGCAGCCAGCGGGGACGCCCGCGCGCCCCGATCCTGGTGAGGGCATACCCGCCGGACACCTTGCGTCCATCGAGCCACACCGAGAGATGCCCGTCCTCGACCGCTCGTTCGACCGGGACGGCTTCGCCGTCGATGTGGGTCTGGTTCCGGTAGGTGCCCGCATCCCACACGATCACGGGACCCGCACCGTACTCGCCTTCGGGGATCACGCCTTCGAACCTCGCGTAGTCCAGAGGATGGTCCTCGGTCGGCATGGCGAGCCGCTTCTCGCGGGGATCCGTCGATGGGCCCTTGGGGACGGCCCACGACTTGAGGACGCCGCCCACTTCCAGGCGGAAGTCGTAGTGCATCGTGGTCGCGTCGTGCTGCTGGATCACGAACCGCGGCCGGGATCGCCGCCGTCCGCCTGCGGGTTCACCCGAGCGCGCGAGGTTCCGCTTCTCGCGGTACCGCCGGAGCCGGTCGTTCCTCGCCATCGCTCCCTCGGCTCTTCCAGAGGAGACGTTCCCGCGCGGCGCGCATGGCAAACCGGGCCGCGCCGGCAGCGTCGAGCTGCCCGGCGCGGCGCTACTCCTTGATGCCGATCGCCAGCAGCACGTCGCGCCGATCGTGCAGCGGATCGGGGAACCGGTCGGCGAAGACCTTCCGGGCGCGTTCGCGGAAGCTCGACCACCCCGCGTCTCCGAGCATCTCCTTCGCGAAACGGCCCACCGCCCAGACCCCGAGCCCGTCGAGGTAGTCGTCGAGCGAGTAGCTCCACTCGTACCGCGCGGGCTCGGTGCGGACATGCCGGAGCCCCGCGTCGTGCAACGCCTGCTCGACCTCCTGGCGCTTCGAGAACCGGTCGTGGTTCGGGATCGCCTTGGCGATCGAAGGCTCGAGCAGCTCCTTCGGGACCACGTCGGTCACCAGCTCCAGCCACGTGTCGCTGAACGCGTCGCGGCCATCGGCCCACGAGGTGAACCCGACGGTGCCGCCGGTCTTGGTGACCCGGACGATGTCGTACAGCGCGGTGTCAACCTTGGCGAAATGGGCTAGCACGAACGTCCCGACGACGGCGTCGAACGCCCCGTCGCGGAAGGGCAGGTCGATCGCCTCGGCGGCAGCGAGTCGGAGATCGGGATGGACCGCGTGGGCCATCTGGAGCATCCCGAGCGAGGCGTCGACGCCGAAGGCGTCGACGCCGAGGTCG
Source organism: Actinomycetota bacterium (assembly GCA_036395715.1). Lineage (GTDB taxonomy): Bacteria > Actinomycetota > UBA4738 > UBA4738 > HRBIN12 > AC-51. Next base: position 3,439 of record DASWDB010000137.1, read on the forward strand.
TGGGCGGCCTCCGCGGCGACGCCGGTGCCGGTGCCGACGTCCAGCACGCGCTGGCCGGCGTGAACGCCGGCCAGCGCGAGCAGATCGCGCGCCGGCTCGGCGAAGCGTGGGGCGTGGACGCGTTCGTAGGTGAGCGCCACGTCGTCGTACGACCGCCAGTCATCCATGAGGGAGCAAGGGTACCGGGGGACGCTGTGAGCGGCGCCGGACGTCCTCCGGCCGTTCGGCGCCCGCTACCCTGTGCCGCGATGTCGGGGTCCGTCGCAGGGTCGAGCGCGTGAGGGGGGTCGCCGGCGTCCTGGCGCTCGTGCTCGGTGAGACGGTCGCGGGTGCCGGCACCTTCACCTGGGTCTCGCCGCTCTGGACCGAGACGAAGCGGTCGTACTTCACCCTGTGGAGCGTGCTCACGACGCTGTTGTTCGCGTGGCCCGCATGGTTCGCGGCGTCCTCGGGCGCCGTGGCCGGCGACACCGCGGGAGGGTGGGTGACCCGGCTCGCGCTCGCGGTCGCGGTGCTCGGGACGCTCGCCGCGGTGGGCTTCCTCCTGCGCCGGCCGACCCTGGGCCGGGTCGTCGGCCTGGTCTCGGTCCCGGTGGCGCTCGCGGTGCTCACCGTGATGGCCGCGACGGGACGGCAAGGCTACGCCGTGTCGCTGTTCCAGCTCTGGGCGGGTGCAGCCTTCCTCGGCGCCGCGTACCACGGGTTGTTCCTCGGCCATTGGTACCTGACCGACCGCAAGCTCACGCGGCGGCCGATCGGCCGCGCCACGCTGGCGCTCATCGTCGCCAGCGGGGTCGAGATCATCGCGATCGTGACGAGTGGGTTCGGAGGGACGCCCTCTTCCGCGCAGCTCAATCCGATGCTCACGGCCGGGGCCCTCGCACCCTGGATCGCCCTCGGGATGGCGGCGGCGACGTTGCTGATCGCGGTCGTGGTCCGAGCCGCGTTGCGGGGCGAGCGCGCCTCGGCCGTGCGATCCGCCACGGGCTTCTACTACCTTGCGGTCGTGACCGCGTTCACCGCAGAGATCGCCGTGAAGACGAGGTTCCTCCCAGGATAGCCGTGCGAGCAACCGTCATCGTCGTCGGGATCGTCGCCCAGATGGTCGCATGGTGGAGGATCTCCTCCGGCCGCGTGACCGTCTGGCAGCTGATGCCCTTCGTGCTCGGTGCGATGGGGATCGCGGCCTTGCTGCTGATGCCGGCGCCGGCACGGACGACCGGCGTGGGTGTGGCGCTCTCGGTGGGTCTCGCCAGCGGCCTCGCGTTGTTCCTCGGGACCCGGGTGTTCGTCGCGATCGCCTCCCATTGGGGGCCCTTCGCTCGTCACGTCGAGGAGGCCTATCGGGAGGCGGCCGAGGAACCCGTCCGGGCGGCCCTCGTCCTCTCGTTGCTGGTCTCGGTCCCTGCGGAGGAGATCTTCTATCGAGGGCTCGTCCAGCGGACGCTGTGGGGGACGCCGGTCGGTGCCGGCGGCGCCGCGGTCGCCGTGCTGCTGCTGTACGTGCTCGGCAACCTCCCGTCGCGGTCGCTTCCGATCGTGGCCGGGGCGGTCGTCGGCGGTGCGGTCTGGGGAGCGCTCGCGTGGTGGTCGGGCGGGCTCGCGGCACCGCTCGGGAGCCACATCCTGTGGACCGGACTGATGCTGGTGCTTCCCCCGAGGGTCGGCCGGGAGGTGCCGGCGTGAGCTTCGTGTCGACGGCCGTCCAGCGGGTGCTGGAGGATGGCCAGTTCTGTGCGGTCGCCGCCCCGACACCGAACGGCCCGCACTGCACCCCGCTCGTGTTCGCCTACAGCGGCGCGAGGATCTGGTTGACGACCTCGCGCCGGTCGGTGAAGGCCAGGGCGTGGCGCGTCGACCCATCGACCGCCGGGCTGATCCGGGACGGAGATCTGTCCGTGGCCTTCACGGGGACCGTGAAGACCTACGACGCGCTCGACAAGCGGACCTGGGGGGCCGCCGTCGCGGGCGCGACCTCGATCGCGCGCGCGACGGCAGGGTTCAGCCGGAAGAACGCACGCTTCTTCGCGGGCTATGCCTTCGACGCGCGCCAGGTGCCGTTCGCCTGGACCCCTCCCGGGCGGGTCTTCGTCGGCGTCGACCTGGAACGCACGGCGCTGCTCGATGACGAGGGGGTGCAGGAGGGTCGCGGCCGCTGGGGTGGGGAGGCGGTTTCGCACACGACCTTCCGGCGCTCCTCGACGGGCGGCGACCCCCTGGCCGTGCTGCCGGACGACGTGGTCTCGCAGATCGGCCGGGACGGTCGTGGTGCGCTGGCCGTGGCCGGCGAGCGTGGCCCGGTCGTGCTCCCGATCCGCTGGCGCGCCGAAGCCAACACGCTGTACGCGGCGCTCCCGGCCCAAACCCTCGCGATCGCAGCGGCGGATCGTGATGCGACGGTCGCGCTCACCGTCGACAGTCCGTCGGCCTGGCGTGCCCGCGACATGGTCGGCGCGATGTTCCAAGGGGTGGCCGAGTTCTTCGTGGAGGGGAGCATCGGTTCGGGCGCCAAGACGATGCGAACGATCGTCCAGGGGGTCGCACCATCTGCCGACGCGCTCGTGCGCCTCACCCCTCGCCGCGTCGTGTGGTGGAAGGGTTGGACGAGCGGAAGCACGATCCCTGGATGACGACCGCCGAGTATTCGGTCGAGATCGATGCGCCTCCCGAGGCCGTGTGGGAGGTCACGAGCGACCCGCGGAACCTGCCGCACTGGGATCGGCACATCGTCGCCGTGAAGGTCCCCGAGGGGGGACTCCTGCAGGGCTCCACGTATTCGGCCGTGATGGGCTTCATGGGCGTGCGGGCCTCGGTCCCGTGCGAGGTCCTCGAGTGGGAACCGCCGTGGCGAGCGAAGATCAATCTCGGCGGCGTGCTGAACGCCACCGTGACGACGTCCATCGCCTCGCTCCCGTTCGACCGGAGCGTGTTGCGCCATCAGATCGACTACGTGTTCCGTGGGCCGCTCGGCGCGTTCGCGGCTGCGAGCGTCAACGCGGTCGGCGGCGCCCAGTACGCGTTGAAACGAGGCACGCTCGCGCAGAAACGAGAGATCGAAGCGCGGGCCGGAGCCCGTTAGCGATCGTCCTGCGGACGGCGCTGGAGGCGACGACGACCGCGGGCCGCCGCCAGCAGCCACCCGGCGGCGAAGCCGAGCGCGGCCCCGACGACGAGCAGCGACCAGAGCGGGTACGTCCCGTCCAGGAACAGGAACGCGATCTTCGTCGTCTCGGCGTTCTGCAGCAGGAACACGACGAGGAGCACGCAGAGGACGCCTACCACGATCAGCTTCACGCTCGGCCCCTCACGCCGCTCGACCCAGCCGCCGTCACCGTCGTTCCCGCGGCGGTCGCCGTCGCCGATGTCCTCGCGCTCGTTCACGTCGTTGCCCCCGCCGGTCTGACGCTTCCGCTCGACATCATGCATCATCGATCGCCATGGGCGCGACGAGGTTCGTGTGGGCGGGCGCGCTGGCCGCGGGCGCCTGCGCCATCGGGCTTGGGGCGTCGAAGGGGGAGGACGGCCCCGATGTCGACCGGGAGCTCTTCGCGCTGGTGAACCGCGACCACGGCCCGGAGGCCGATCGCGTGTTCGCGGGCATCACCGAGCTCGGGTCCCTCTACGCGGCGGGGGCGGCCGCCGGGGTGCTGTTGGCCGCCGGCCGGCGCCGAGCGGCCTTCCGCGCCCTCGGCGCGGCCGGCGTCACCTGGCTGGCGCTGCAAGGGATCAAGCGGGTCGTCGTCCGGCCACGGCCATCCGACATCGATCCGACGGCGACCCGGCTCATGATCGCACGACCGAAGGGGAGCTCGTGGCCGTCGTCCCATCCGGCGGTGCTCACGACCTTCACCCGGGTGGCGACCCGGGAGCTGCGATCGGGCGCGGCCGCCCGAACGGCCTTCACGGGGCTGGACCTCGGCGTCGCCACGTCGCGCGTGTACCTCGGCGTGCACTATCCGAGCGACGTGGCGAGCGGGCTGCTCTTCGGACGTGCGATGGCGCGCCTGTGGCCCCGCGGTCGTTCGTGAGCCCGCTGCTACGCTCGGCGCGATGAGTCCCTCGCTCGCCTCGGTCGGCTGGCCGGTCGTCGACCGCGTTCTCGGTTTCTCACCCCACGGCGTGTTCATCGCCATCGGCTTCGCGACCGGAGCGTGGCTGTTCGGGCGACTGGCGGCGCGTCGCGGGATCTCCGTCGACGCGGTCAACTCGATCGTGTTCTGGTCGCTGATCGGCGCGATCGTCGGTGCTCGCGCCGCCTACGTGATCGCCCACGTCTCCGATTTCGCCTCACCCCTCGAGTGGCTCTACGTCTGGAAGGGCGGGATCTCGCTCCTCGGAGGCATCGCGGGAGCGACGATCGCGAACGCGGTCAACATCCGCCGGTTCGGACTTCGGTTCTTCCAGGTCGCCGACGCGCTGACGGCACCGCTCGCCCTCGGGATCGCGATCGGACGGATCGGCGATCTCATCATCGGCGATCACCTGGGCAAGCCGACGTCCTGGCTGTTGGCCTGGACCTACCACGGCGGGAGGCTGGCGCCGCCGTTCGTCTGCAACGCCACGAGCTGCCAAGCCCAATTGCAAGGCAACAAGATCGAGATCATCAAGCGTGGCAGCACCGAGCTCCACGCCGGGCTCGAGACGATCGCCACGGGCGTCGGCGTCCATCAAACGGCGATGTACGACATGTTGATCGCGTGGGCACTGTTCGGGTTCCTCTGGTGGTTCACCCGCGGGCCCCGGCGTGAGGGGACGGCAACCCTCGCGTTCGCGGTCTGGTACGGGTGCGCTCGGCTGCTCGAGGACTTCCTGCGGATCGACAAGCGCTTCGGCCCGCTGACGGGCTCGCAATGGACGGCGCTCACCGTGGTGGTGGTGAGCATCGCGCTGTTGATCGTTCGGGCGGTGACCAAGGGGCCGGGGCCGACCACGCCGGGGAGGGTCCGGACACGCGACGATCCAACCGGTGCGGCGCAGCCGTCCCCCACCGAGGCCGCCTGAATGCGTTCCGAACGTCCGGGGATGGCCGCGGGGCTCACCGTCGTTCGGAGGCCCAGTACTCCCACCCGTCCAGATCCGGGACGTCCAGGCCCGACGCCCCCAACGTCGAGCAGACCTGCGTCCGGTGGTCGTTGCCGTGGTGGATCGCCTGGAGGAGCAGCATGCTTTCGGCGGGATCGGTGTCCGGGTAGTCCGACTTCCCGATGACGGCAGCGTGCAGGGCGCCCCGCTCCAGCGCGTCCAACATCCCCGCCCAGCGGCCGCCGTGCTCGCGCATCTCCGTCCGTAGGTCGGCGAGCGGCCGGGTCTCCGCACCCTCGCTCGACGCCAAGGTCGGCGTCGTGAGACGTCGCACGTACCGTTCGTCGGCGTCGACCAGATGCGTCAGCGTCTGCATCGTCGATCCGTAGGTGCCTTCGATCCTCGCGTCGAGATGCACCGGATCCAGCTGCGCCAACGCATCGATCAGCCGGGTCGTCGCCCACACGTGGTGCCCGAACATCGAGCGCAGCACGTCGGACGGGGTCGTCATCGAGCCATCAACGACAGCGGCTTCCCGATCTTGGACTTCGTCGCCTTGCGGACCGCGTCGGCCGCCTCGCGCAGCGCCTCGGAGGCCGGGGATGACGGATCGCGCAACACGATCGGGGCGCCCGCGTCCGCCCCCTCGCGCAGCGCGGGCACGAGGGGCACCTGTGCGAGCAACGGAACGGCGAGCGTGTCGGCCGCGAGCCGGCCGCCCCCTTCCCCGAACAAGGACTCGCGCTCGCCGCAATGCGGGCACACGTAGTACGACATGTTCTCGATCACGCCGATCGGTCGCAGGTTGGTCCGTTCGGCCATCTTGCCCGCGCGCTCCGCGACCTTCCGAGCGGCCTCCTGCGGCGTGGTGACGACGACCATGGATGCGCCCGGGATGAACGAAGCGAGCGAGATGCTGACGTCGCCCGTGCCCGGCGGAAGATCGCAGAGCAGGAAGTCGAGGTCGCCCCAGTAGACGTCACCGAGGAACTGCTCGATCGCCTTGTGCAGCATGGGGCCGCGCCAGATCACCGGCGTCTCCTCCGGCACGAAGTGGCCCATCGAGATCACCTTCACGCCGTGGGACTCGAGCGGCATGATCATGTTGTCGAACCCGACGGGCTTGCCCTCGGCGCCGATCATGCGGGGCACGCTGAAGCCCCACACGTCGGCATCGAGGATCCCGACGTTCGCGCCCTCCTTCGCCAGCACGCACGCGAGGTTCACGGTCACGCTCGACTTCCCGACCCCGCCCTTGCCCGACGCGATCGCTATCAGCGCGGTCTGCGGCGGGAACGAGATCTTCGATGGGGGAGGGGGTTGCCCCGCCGGGGCGCCGCGGAGCTGTCCCACGAGCGCTTGGCGCTGTTCGTCGCTCATCGGCGTCAGGGAGACCTCCACCCGCTCGACACCGGCGATCGGTTGCACGGCCGCCGTGACGTCGGTCGTGATGCGGTCTCGGAGGGGGCAGCCCTCGATCGTCAGCAGGACGTGGACCCGAACGAGCCCGCCCTCGACCTCGATCCGCTGCAGCATCCCGATGTCTTCGATCGGTTTGCCGATCTCGGGATCCCGAACGCCCCTGAGGGCCTCGCGGATCCGTTCCTCGGTAACCATCGGCGTTCGTCTCCCAGGTACGATTCGCACATATGCACGGTGCCGACCGTGCAAATGCAGTCTACGACGGGGGACCCATGCCGGAGCCGGTCGCGATCGAGGTCCACAAGGCGCTCGCGGAGGACACGCGCTACCGCCTCTACCGATACCTCCGGCTCTCCGGGCGCCCGGTCGCCGTTCGCGAGCTGGCGACCCGCCTGTCCCTTCATCCGAACACCCTCCGGCCGCATCTCCGCCGCCTGGAGGAGGTCGGACTCGTCGCACGGGAGACGCGGAGGACCGCGGCGACCGTCGGCCGGCCGCAGACCCTCTACGTCGCGGTCGACGTCGAGCCGCGCGAGGGCCGAGATCACAAGCTGCTCGCCGACATCCTGTCGGGCCTGCTCACGACCTCGAAGCAGCGTGACCAGGCCGAGGCCCTCGCGCGCGAGTGGGGCGCCTACCTGGTGGGCCGGACCGCGCCGAGGCCGGGCGCGAGACGACCGTCCGGTCCGAACCTGGCCACCTTGCAGGACGGGCTCGCCCGGGCCGGGTTCACGCCGCGGTTCCGCCGCACGAGCAAGGCGACGGTGGAGATCACCCTGCGGGATTGCCCGTTCCGAGATCTACTGGACGAGCATCGAGAGCTCGTGTGTGCGGTCCATCGCGGACTGCTCGAGGGGATGCTCGCGGCGTCTCGGCCGGCGCTCCGCATGACATCGTTCGAGCCGCTCGCCGAGCGGACGGCCGTCTGTCGGCTGACGGCTCGCGGGGGTTGAGGCGGTCCCTCGGCGCAGGGCCGGACTGAAGTCGCCTTCCGAACGCGCCGATGGAACAGCGGTGCGGGGGGCGGCTCCGCGACCGAACGATCGACGGCGCCAGGGAGGCCTCGAGGATGCAAACAGGCTCACCGATCGTGCCCGAGTTCAACTCGTGGCTCGAGGAGCTGGTGAAAGGCCAAGGTTCCGACCTCCACGTCAAGGTCGGGTCTCCTCCGATGATCCGGCTGCCCCACGGACTGATCCGGCTGGAGCGAGATCCGCTCGGCCCGATCGAGACGCAGGCGATCGCCGACGGCATCGTGCCCGATGATCGGAAGGCCACGTTCGCCGAGCGGGGGGATGTGGACTTCGCCTACTCGGTCGCGAACGTCGGACGATTCCGCGCGAACGTGTTCCGGCAGCGCGGCTCGATCTCGATGGTCCTGCGGAAGCTTCGCTTCGGCGGGCCCTCCTTCGAAGAGATGGGACTGCCGGATGCGGTCCGCACGCTCGCCGACGAGCACCGCGGATTGATCCTGGTGACCGGACCGACCGGCTCGGGCAAGACCACGACCCTCGCCGCCATGATCTCGTACATCAATCAGACCAAGCCGGTCCACATCGTCACGATCGAAGATCCGATCGAAGTGCTGCATCGGGACGACGTCGCGTCGATCAACCAGCGCGAGGTCGGCAACGACACCGAGGATTTCCTGGCCGCGCTCCGAGCGGCCCTCCGCCAAGACCCCGACGTGATCCTGATCGGCGAGATGCGCGACACGGAGACCGTCCGGGCGGCGCTCCAGGCGGCCGAGACCGGCCACCTCGTGCTCTCGACGCTGCACACGACCGACGCAACCGAGACCGTGAATCGCGTGATCGACTTCTTCCCGCCGTACCAACAGAAGCAGGTTCGGCTGGCCTTGGCGGCGAGCCTCCGGGGCATCGTGTGTCAACGGCTCGTGCCGACGGTCGACGGAGGGCGCGTTCCCGCGCTCGAGATCCTGGTGAACACGGGACGCGTCGCGGAGCGCATCGAGGATCCCGACAAGACCTCCGAGATCAAAGAGGTGATCAAGGACGGAGCGTTCTACGGGATGGTCACGTTCGACCAGTGGCTCCTGCGGTTGATCCAGGAGGGTTCGGTGTCGATCGCGGACGCGATGCAGGCCGTCAGCAGTCGCCACGATTTCGAGCTCGCGATGCAGCAGGCCGGGATCGCCGTTCCGGCGTAGCCACGAGCACGGTCGGGCGCTAGCCGGATCCGTCCCCGCTCGACCCGTTCGTTGACGCAGCCTCCGCGATCGCCGTGAACGTCGACACGAGCCCGGAGAGCTCCATCGGAACCACGACCTTCGACGACGGAGAGGCGCCCACCTGCTTCAACGCGTCCAGGTACTGAAGACGCATCGTCTTCTCGTCGACGGTGCTCGCGACCTCGAAGATCTTGTTGAGGGCGTTCGCGAAGCCCTCGGCCCGGAGGATCGCGGCCTGCCGTTCACCCTCGGCGGTGAGGATCGCCGATTGCTTCGAGCCTTCCGCGTTCAAGATCGCCGACTCCTTGTTGCCTTCCGCGATCGTGATCGCGGCTTGCTTCTGCCCGTCGGCCTCGGTCACGACCGCGCGACGCGTGCGCTCGGCCGACATCTGCCGGGTCATCGCCTCCTGCACCATCGGCGGTGGGCTGATCTCGCGGATCTCGACGTTGGTGACCTTGACGCCCCAGCGCTCGGTGACCTCGTCCAACTTCACGCGCAGCAAGCTGTTGATCTCATCGCGCTTCGCGAGCACGTCGTCGAGCGAGATGTCGCCGACCACGGCTCGCAACGTGGTGGCCGCGATGTTGGTGGCGGCGCCGGCGAAGTTCGAGACGCCGATGACCGAGGTCGCCGCGTCGAACACCTTGTAGTACATGATGAAATCGATCGCGATCGCGGCGTTGTCCTTCGTGATCGAGTCCTGTCGCGGGATCTCCAGGAAGAACTCGCGGAGGTCCACCAGCACGCCCCGGTCGATGAACGGGATCAGGACCACGAGGCCGGGTCCACGGGTGGCGTGCAGTCGTCCGAGGCGGAACACGACTAAGCGTTGGTACTCCGGGACGATCTTGATCGCCTTGGTAAGCAGGAGCAGCGCGAAGAGCGCGAGCAGCCCGACGATGATCCACACGATCGGCATCAGTTGGTGCCTCCTTCTGGGTTCGTCGATGGAGCAGCGGTCGACGAGGTAGTGGTCGGCGAGCGCGCCGGTTCCTCGTGCTCCCCGTCGGCGGGCTCGACGGTCAGCACGAGCCCGTCGACCGAGGTGACACGCACGCTGGCGCCGCCTTCGATCGGGCCCGAGGGAGCGATCGCCCGCCACTCTTCGGACGCGACCCGCACGACGCCGCCCTTCGGCCCGATGCCGGCCGCGAGCGCCACCCCCTCCTGCCCGACGACCGATCGGTTCCAGATCGAAGGCTGATGGCGCACCTTGAGCGCAGCGGCGACGACGACGCCGAAGAACAGGCCGACGAACACGGCGACGCCGAGCAGCGCCCACGGCGACACGGACACGCCGCCCGAGCGGTCGTAGAGGAACCACCCGCCGAGCAGCAGGAAGATCAGCCCCAGCGCACCCCAGATCCCCAGGCCCGGCGCTTTGAGCTCGATCACGAAGCACACCACCGAGGCGATCAGGAGCACCACGCCGATGACCCGAACCGGCAACAGCCCGAACGACGCGATCGACAGGACCAGCAGGATCGTGCCGATCGTGCCGCTGAAGATGTGCCCCGGGATGATCAGCTCGAGCACGATCAACCCCAGGCCGATCCAGAAGAAGATGAACGCGAGGTTGGGATCCAACAGGGTGTGCAGGAAGTTCACGAACGCACCCATCGTCTGGTCCTGGAGCACCGCGCCGGCCGTGTGCAGCGTGACGTCGGTTCCGTTCCCGAGTCGCACGTTCGTCCCGTCGAGCTGGGTGAGGAGGTCTTGCGTGGACGTGGCGATCAGGTCGATCACGTTGTCCTGGAGCGCCTCCTCGGCGGTGATGCTGGCCGCGTCGGTGACGAAGGTCGCGGCCTCGTTCGCGTTGCGACCGTACGTCTGCGCGAGGCCTCGGATGTTCGCGGTCGCGTCGTTCTTCACCTTCTCGCCGAGCGTGCCCGTGATATCGCCGCCGGAGAGCCCGATGGGTGTCGATGCTCCGACGTTGGTCGCCGGTGCCATGGCGGCGACAGGGGCCGACAGGAGGATGAACGCGCCGGCCGAGGCGGCCCGGGCACCGCTCGGGGCGACGTAGGCGATGACCGGGATCGTGGAGGCGAGGAACGACTGCGTGATCTGCGTCATCGACGATCCGAGGCCGCCGGGCGTGTCCATCGTCAGCAGGACGGCCTCGGCTCCGTCGGCCTGCGCACGCGTGACGTTCGAGGTGATGTAGTCGGCGGTGAACGGGTCGACGACGCCGTGGAGGGTCAGGGACACGATGACCGGACCTGAGGTTTGGGCGTGTGCCGCGATCTGCCCGAAGGCTGCTACCGCGACCAGCGTGGCCCCCAACACCAGTCGCGCGGTTGCCGAAGCGATGCGGGTCACGCTGGTGTTTCTCCTCCCGTCAACAGGTCGTACGGCGCGCCGAACGGTCCGGTTCGCCGATGTTGCGTTCCTGTTGCGAGCCTACGCCTATCCCGTGCGGCGACGAAGGGACAGTGAGGCGATGGCGCCCGGGCCGGGGTCGTGGGACCATCGACGGAAGGGCAAGCTTCGCACCCCGGAGCCCACGTACGTACTGGAAGGAGCGTCCCTGGTGGAGGGACCCGCTGGACACGAAGGTCCGCTGCTCCCGCGGGAGGAGCAGCAACTGATAGAAGGGCTCCTGGCCGGTGACGACGCTGCGATCCGCGCGCTCTACGGGCGATTCGGACGTCCCGTCTACACGATGGGACTCCGGTTGCTCGGCTCCCGCGAGGCCGCCGAGGAGCTCACCCAAGACGTCTTCCTCACCGCCTGGCGCAAGGCGGCCCGCTTCGACCCCCAACG
>DASWDB010000138.1:0-28427 GCA_036395715.1 Actinomycetota bacterium
GCGGCCCGAGCACCGGCTCGTGTTGCTTCGATCCATTGTCCTGCGCAGGAACCTGGTGCTCCCCGTTACGCCGGCGAGCGAGCCGAGGGAACGCCGTCGCGGAGAACAGCATCGCCGCACCGATCAGGATCAGGCCGACCACGAACCGTCCGTCGATCAGCCCGATCGCCAGACCGCAGCCCGAGATCAGCGCGCTCCACAGGTACATCAGCAGGACGGCCTGACGGTGACCGTGTCCGATCTCCATCAGGCGATGGTGGAGATGTTCCTTGTCCGCGTGGCCGATGCCTTGTCCGCGCCAGGTTCGCCGGACGATCGCCAGCACGACGTCGAGGATCGGGACCGCGAGCACGAGCAGCGGGACGACGACGAGGGCGAGGGGAGCGGCCAGCTCACCCGGGCTCGGGGGACGCGGGTTGCGGCCCACTCCGGAGATGGTCGCGATCGCCAAGAGCATCCCGAGCAGCATCGAGCCGGTATCACCCATGAAGATCCGTGCGGGGAAGAAGTTCCAGGGCAGGAACCCCAAACAGATCCCGACCGTGATCGCGGAGAGCAGCGCCGCCTGGGACGCGTCGCCGTAGGGGCTGGGGCTCCGGACCATGTAGATGAAGAAGGCGCCGGCCGCGATCGCGACCATCCCGGCGGCGAGGCCGTCCAACCCGTCGACCAGGTTGACGGCGTTCGCGACCGACACGATGAACACGATCGTCAGGATCACCGGCAGATCGCCCGAGAGCACCACGATGCCGCTGCTGCCGGGCAGCCACGAATAGGCGAGCCGCTCTCCGAACAGGACCACGACGCCGGCGATGAAGATCTGCGCCGTCAGCTTGGAAAGCGCGGTCGTGCCGCGCGCGTCGTCGATCGCGCCCAACCCGACCATGAGCGTGCATCCGACCAACGCTGCGAGTGGCTCCGGATTCGCGGCATTCACGTCGCGGAAGAAGGGGACGACCCGCGAGAGCCCCAGCGCGGCGAGGAACCCCAGGTACATCGCCAGGCCGCCCATCGTCGCCGTTGCCTTCGGGTGCACCCGCCGGTCGGACGGTTGGTCGATCACCCCGGCCGCGACCACGAACCTCCTCACGAGTGGGGTCGCCACGAACGTGACCGCCGCCGCGATGCCGAAGACCTTCGCGTACGCGCGGAGGCCAGCAGTGAGGAAGAGCGCCAGGTGCGCGTCCACGACCCGAGCAGTGTGGGCGTCGCGGTGGCCGGGCGGCAACCCTCGTGCTACGGGTACAGCGGGAACCGCTGCATCAGATCGCGAACCTGGGCGCGCGCCTTCTCCTTCGAGCCGGCATCCTCGGGGTGACGGAGGACGTCACCGATGATCTCGGCGATCTCGCGCATCTCCGGTTCATCCATCCCGAGGGTGGAGCAGGCCGGCGTACCGACGCGGAGCCCCGATGGTGCTGACGGCGGGTTCGGGTCGTACGGGATCTGGTTCTTGTTGAGCGTGATGCCGACCTCGTCGCAGAGCGCCTCGGCGGCCTTCCCGTCGACCCCGAGCGGTCGAACGTCGACCAGGGCGAGATGCGAATCGGTGCCGCCCGACACCACGCGGAGCCCCTCGTCAGCGAGGCCCGACGCGAGCGCCCTCGCATCGCGGATGGTTCGCTCCGCGTACTCGCGGAACGCGGGCGTCATCGCCTCCTTCAGCGCCACTGCCTTCCCGGCGATGTTGTTCTCGATCGGTCCGCCCTGCATCATCGGGAACACCGCCTTGTCGATGGCCTTCGCGTGTTCTTCCCGACACAGGATCATCGCGCCGCGTGGGCCGCGAAGCGCCTTGTGCGTCGTGAACGTGACGACGTCGGCGTACGGGACCGGGTTGGGGAACGCGCCGCCCGCTACGAGTCCGATGAAATGCGATGCGTCGACCCAGAAGAGGGCTCCGATCTCGTCCGCGATCCGCCGGAACGCTTCGAAGTCGATCGTCCTGGGATACGCGGTGTATCCGGCGAGGATGATACGCGGGCGCTCCTGGAGCGCTTGGTCGCGGATCCGATCCATGTCGAGCCGTTCCGTCTCGCGGTCGACCTCGTACCCGAAGAAGTTGAACCACATCCCCGAGACGTTGACGGGCGACCCATGCGTGAGGTGCCCGCCGTGGGCGAGCTTCATGCCCAGGACGGTCGAGGCGGGATCGCGAGGCTGGAGGAACGCCCCGAACACGGCCATGTTGGCGGTGGCGCCCGCGTGCGGTTGAACGTTCGCATGGTCCGCGCCGAAGAGTTCCTTCGCTCGATCGATCGCGAGCTGTTCGACGACGTCGACGTACCGGCACCCACCGTAGTAGCGCCGCCCCGGATACCCCTCGGCGTACTTGTCGCTGAGGGTCGAGCCCACCGCCGCGAGCACCGACGGGCTCGCATAGTTCTCCGACGCGATCAGCCTGAGCGTGGTGCGCTCTCGCTCCAGCTCACCGGCGACCGCCTCGGCGACCTCGGGATCGCTTGCCTTCAACGCCTCCCAGTCCGCCGCGTACTCGCGCATGCTCAGAGCTCCCCTCGTTCGATCGCCGCGATCTGTTCGATCCGCGGCACATGCCGCCCTTCGGCGAAGGGCGTGGACAACCACACACCGACGATCTCCTCGGCGTAGGCAGGCGCGATGATCCGCGCACCCATGCTCAGGACGTTCGCATCGTTGTGCTCGCGCGACAGCCGCGCGAGGGTGACGTCGTGACACAGTGCGGCCCGGATGCCGTCGACCTTGTTCGCGGCGATCTGCTCGCCCTGACCGGATCCACCCAGCACGATCCCGCGATCGGCATCACCGGTCGCGACGGCGCGGGCAGCCGCCGCGCAGAACCTCGGGTAGTCGACCGGTTCTTGCGAATGGGTGCCCACATCGGTCACGTCGTGTCCGCCCGACGCGAGGAACGGCTTCAGCGCTTCCTTCAACGGGAATCCCGCGTGGTCGCTGGCCAGGACGATGCGCACCTCAGGTATCCCCGGAGCCGAGCGCTGCGGGGATGGGATCCCAGAGCGCCGGTACGAGCCGCGCGATCCAGTCGTCGAGCTCGGCTGCGATCGCGCGATACTCGTCGAGTGGCAGCCCCAGCGGATCGGCCACGTCCTCGTCGGGGCGGACGGTTCCCGCCTCGCGGTCCCGGGCCGCGGCGGCGATCCGCGCGGCGGGCGTCGCCTCGGCGTGCCCGCCGTCCTCGAGCAGCCGAACCAGCTCCTTCAACGTGAACGTCCTCCCGGCGGCCGGGGGCTCCTCGCGCGCGATCAGGTCTCGATGCTCCCCCGCCATGCAGAGGACCAGATCGGCGGCGGACGCCATGCCGGGGCGAAGCCGGGTGGCCACGTGGCCCGAGATGTCGACGCCGCGCTCGGCCGCGACCTCGACGGCTTCCGGCATGGCCGGCGAACCCTCCCAGCCGGCCGTTCCGGCCGACGACACCGTGACGCGAGCGCCACCCGCCCGGTGCTCCGTCGCGCGTCGCACCAGCCCCTCGGCGATCGGGGAGCGACACACGTTGCCGGTGCACACGACGATGACGGCGGTCATGTCAGGAGGTCGGATTCTAACAAGGAGGCTCCTGCGCACGATCGCCGAACGTCACCGCCCCGCCGCTGAGGCGATCGCGAGGTCGGGATCGACGTCGCCCCGACGCAGGATCTCCGGATCCCGTCCCGTCAGATCCATCACGGTGGACGCAGCCTCTCCGAGTGGCCGATCGTCGAAGACGTACGCGGCGACCGCATCACCGAACAGCGCGACGAGCTCATCTCGATCTCGCCCCGGCGTCCCGCCCGATCGATTGGCACTCGTCACCGCCAGCGCTCCCGTGCGCTCGAGCACTGCCCTTGCGACCGGATGATCCGGGACACGCACGCCGATCGTGGCGCCGTCGCCGCCGAGCTCCCACCCCCGGGAGACGGCGGTCCGCGCAAGCACCAACGTGAGCGCACCCGGCCAGCAGGCGGCCGCGACGCGTGAGGCGCGCTCGTCGAAGACGGCGATCCGCCGTGCGGCGTCGCTCGTCGCGATGAGGAGCGGGAGCGTCAGGTCCCGGGGTCGTCGCTTCGCGGCGAAGATGCGAGCCGTCGCGACCGGGTCGTCCGGACGCGTGCCGATCCCGTAGACGGTGTCGGTCGGGAACACGATCAGTTCGCCGCGTCGCGCGGCGGCCGCGGCGGCCTCGACCGTTCCGCTCGCCGTCATGGCCGCCGCGCCCCGACGACCCGGTCACGACCGTTCAGGTCGCGGCGCACGAACACCTCCTCGAAGCCGGCATCGCGCGCCGCGGCGGCGACGGCCTGCGCGGCGGTCTCGTCACACTCGATCGCAAGCGCACCACCCGGGCGGAGCCAGGCCGTCGCTTGGGGGATCAGGCGACGGGTGACCTCGAGCCCGCCGAACAGCGCCTGCGGCGGATCGGCAAGGACCTCCGGGGGAAGGTCCGACGCGACGTCGATCGACAGATAGGGCGGATCCGCCAGCACCAGATCGACGGCGCCGCGGTTTCCCGCGGGCAGAGGCTCGAACAGATCGCCGGCCCGGATGTCGACCGCGAGCCCAAGCCGCTCTGCGTTCTCACGGGCGAGGGCTACGGCATCTTCGGAGACGTCCGTCGCCATGACCCGCGCGCCGGGATGTTCGTCGGCGATCGCGAGCGCCACCGCGCCGGACCCGGTGCAGAGATCCACCACGCACGGCACCCGGGTGCCCCGGAGGAGCTCGAGCCCGACCTCCACCAGGACCTCGGTCTCGGGCCGGGGGACGAACACCCCGGGCCGCATCGTGAGCGTGAGGCGGCGGAACCCTTGTTCACCCGTTAGGTGCTGCAACGGCGTCCCGGTGCACCGCAGACAGAGGGCGCGTCCATACGCGCGGGCCTCCGCGGAACTGAGGCCCCGGTCGCGGGCGTACAGAGCGGCGCGACCGACGTCCAGGACCCGCATCATCAGCACCTCCGCGCTCACCTCGGGGGCCTCGACGCCGTGCCGTTCGAGGTATCCCGATCCGCGCCGCACGACCTCGGCCGGCCGCATCGACGATCAGTCTCCGTCCGCCGAGAGCTGTGCGGCGCGCTCGGCCGCGAGGAGCCGGTCGGCGAAGCCATCCAGCTCCTCGCCGCCCGCGAGCACGTCCTGGAGCTGGTGCGACGTGTGCTTGATCCGATGATCGGTGACCCGCTCTTCGCGATAGTTGTAGGTGCGGATCTTCTCGGAGCGCTCTCCCGTGCCGAGCTGCGCACGCCTGGCCGCGGCCTCTTTCGCCTGGGCCTCGTCGAGGGCCAACTGGCGGAGCCGCGCCCGGAGATATCGCATCGCTTTCTCCTTGTTCTGGAGCTGACTGCGCTCCTCCTGCATCTCGATCTTGATCCCGGTCGGCTTGTGGACGATGCGGACCGCCGAATCCGTGGTGTTGACGGACTGGCCGCCGGGACCGCTCGACCGGTACACCTCGATCTTCAGGTCGTCCGGCTTGAGGTCCACCTCCACCTCTTCGGCTTCCGGCATCACCGCGACCGTCGCGGTCGAGGTGTGGATGCGGCCCTGGGACTCGGTGACCGGGACCCGCTGTACGCGGTGCACGCCGGCCTCGTACTTGAGCCGACCGTACGCGTCCGCTCCGCGGACCTCGAGCGAGATCTCCTTGAACCCGCCGAGGTCCGAAGGCGAGGATGCGAGGACCTCCGTCTTCCACCGATGGCGATCGGCGAGCCGCTGATACATCTCGAAGAGGTCGCCCGCCCACAGCGCGGCCTCCTGGCCGCCGGCGCCCGCCCGGATCTCCAGGATCAGGTCCTTGCCCTCGTCGGGATCCCTGGGAACCAGCAATAGCTCGAGCCGCCCGCGGAGCTCGGCTGCCCTCCCGTCGAGCCGCTCGGCCTCATCGTGGAAGTAGGCGGCCATCTCGGGGTCGCCCTCGCCCTTCGCGAGCTTCCGAGCCTCCTTCGCCTGCGCCGAGACCTCCTTGTACTCCCGGTACGGCACGACGACGTCCTGCAGCTCGGCGAACCGCTTCCCGAGGTCGCGGAGCCGGACGGGATCGGCCGCGACGTCCGGAGCGGCCAACTCGGCCGCGGCCTGTTCGTAGCTCTCCTCGATCTCGTCGAGCTTCGGTTCGATGCCGGACGCCATGCGTCCTATGGTCGCAGGCGCGGCCGCCGAGCGACCGAGAGGATGCGTCAGTCGGGGCCGGGTTCGTCCTCGAAGTTGACGTCGAGTGCCGCGAGGTCCGGGATGTCGACCATGCCCTTGCCCTTCGGGATCGCCCACATGTCCTCGTACCGGGGGTCGACGACGTCATCGGAGGTCCCACCATGGCTCGGAGCGGGCGCGGGATCGTTCCCCTCGGGCGCGTCGATCGACGCCTCGAGCTCTTTCGCGACCGACAGGAGTCTTGCCTGCATGTCGTGCATCTGGGTGACGAGGACCTCACGACGCTCCGACAACGAGCCCAGGATCCGTTGGGCTTCGCGCTTGGCTTCGGCGAGGGAATCGGTCCCCTGTTGTTTGGCCGCCTCCGCCCTCCCCTGGGCGTCGAGCTTGATCCGGTCGGCCTCGGAGCGGGCTTCCTGGAGGACGCGGTCCGCCTCGGCCTTGGCCTCGGCGAGTGCCGTCGTCGCTTCCTTGTCCGCGGACTCGAGCACACCCGCGAAGCGCTTGGCGATGGCCTCGTAGGGATCCTGCGCGGGGGTCGCCGGCGCCGGCGTGGTCGGGGCCGGGGTCATGACCTGTCCGGCCGTAACCGGGGAGGCCGCGGACCCACCCGGTGTCGCCGGGCGCGGCCCCTTCGCCTCCTTCCGCTGGTCGCGCAACTCGCGCTCGAGCGTTTCAACCTGGCCCGCGACCCCCTGGAGGTACTCGCGGACCTGGTCCGGATCGTAGCCGCGCCGCACCGTCGCGAACTCCCGTCGGCGGATCTGCTCGGCGCTCGGCAGCAGGGGCAGGTCAAGGTCGTTCTTCATGGAGCCACCTCCCGGGTATCGCCATCACGTTCCGGCCGTTCGGGCACAGCTCGACCGGCCCGTCGATCGATCGGACACGTCATCTTCTTCGCGCTGGGCGCAGGATGCAACGACCGACAGGCGTAGGCCTCAGGCGGTGTCGGCAGCCTCAGCTTCCCGACGGAGCACTTCCTTGAAGGAGGAAACGGCGACCTCGATCTGGCCGACATCGGGCTCGCGGGTCGTGATCTTCTGCAGCCAGATCCCGGGCGCCATCATCACGCGCATCGCGGCGGAGCGGGGGAACCGCGCGCCGAGGCGGAGCGCCTCGTACGCGATCCCGGCGATGATCGGGATCGCGATCACGCGGGAAACGAGTCGCCACACCAAGCCCGGCGTCCCGAACAACGTGAACACGAAGATCGTGATGATCATCACGATGATGAGGAAGTTCGTCCCGCATCGAACGTGCTCCTTCGGGAAGGGCTCGATGCGATCGGGAACCAGGGCTTCGTCATGCTCGTACGCGGCGATCGTCTTGTGCTCGGCGCCGTGATACTCGAAGACGCGACGGATGTCCTTCGTCCGCCCGATCAGCCAGAGGTAGCCGACGAACAGCGCCACTCGGAAGATGCCTTCGGCGACGTTCACGAGCACGCCGTTGGCGTCGACGCGGTGCTCGGCCCACGCGAACAACGTGGTGGGACCGAGGATGAAGATCGCGATGAACGCGATCATCGCGATCGTGAGCGACACGCCGATCTGTCGGCCGGAGAGCTGCTCCTCCTCCGCCACGGCATGGTTCGACGCGATCATCAGCGCCCGGATGCCGATCGACAGCGACTGACCGAGTACGACCATCCCCCGGAAGAACGGCTTCCGCCAGATCGGGTGCTGCGACGCGACGGAACGGATGTCGTGTGACTCGACGTAGATCGAGCCGGCAGGCTCACGCACGGCCACGGCCCAGTGGTCCGATCCGCGCATCATGACCCCTTCGACGACGGCCTGACCGCCGTAGAGGTGGGCCTTCACCGAGGGCGGCTGGCCCACCGGCGGCTCAGCTCTGCTTCGCGGCCTGTTGGGCCTGCTGGGTCTTCGCGTAGCGGCGCTGGAAGCGCTCCACGCGCCCGCCCGTGTCGACCAGCTTCTGCTTGCCCGTGTAGAAGGGGTGGCAGTTCGAGCAGATGTCCGAGCGGATCTCGCTCACCGTCGAGCGGGTCTGGAACGTGTTGCCGCACGAGCAGTGGACGTTCGCGATCTGGTAGTCGGGGTGGATGCCCTGCTTCATGGCGGATCGATCTCCTTCGTGAGCGTCGGGATGCTATCCGTTTCAACGCTCCCCTATTCCCGGATCCCGCCGACCGACTCAACCCCCGGTCGGTGCCTTCGCGATGTCCTTCAAGAAGAGCTCGTTCGACTTCGTGGACCGGAGTTTGTCGATCAGCAGCTCGAGCGCCGCACCGGTCTCCAACGCATGCAGCACGCGACGGAGGCGGATCACCAGGGCCAGCTCCTCGGGTGGCAGGAGCAGCTCCTCCTTCCGGGTGCTCGAGGCGTCGACGTTGATCGCCGGGAACAGCCGCTTCTCGGAGAGCTGCCGATCGAGCCGGAGCTCCATGTTCCCGGTGCCCTTGAACTCCTCGAAGATGCCCTCGTCCATCCGGGAACCGGTCTCCACGAGCGCAGAGGCGATGATCGTGACGGAGCCGCCCTCCTCGATGTTGCGCGCCGCGCCGAAGAACCGGCGCGGAGGGTAGAGCGCAGCCGAGTCGATGCCGCCGGTGAGGATCTTGCCGGAGGCTGGCATCCCGAGGTTGTACGCCCTCGTCAGGCGCGTCAGGGAGTCGAGGATGATCGCGACGTCCTGCCCCATCTCCGCCAGCCGCTTCGCCCGCTCGAGGACGAGCTCGGTGACCTGGATGTGTTGGTCGGTCGGCTTATCGAACGTCGAGTAGACGACCTCGGCGGCGCGAACCGTGCGCTGCCAATCCGTGACCTCCTCGGGTCGTTCGTCGACGAGGAGAACGATCACGTGCGTCTCGGGGTTCGAGTGGATGATCCCGTTCGCGATCTGCTTGAGGATCGTGGTCTTGCCCGCCTTCGGCGGGGATACGACCATGCCGCGCTGACCCTTGCCGATCGGCACGATCATGTCGATGATCCGTTCGGTGATCGCGAGCGGACCGCTCTCGAGTCGGAAACGCTCGTCCGGGAAGAGCGGCGTGAGCTTGTCGAACTGCGGCCTCGCGACGGCCTTCTCGGGGTCCATCTCGTTGACGGCCTCGACCGACAGGAGCGCCGGATACTTCTCGTTGTTCTTCGGCTCGCGGATCTTGCCCGTCACGGTGTCGCCCTTGCGGAGCTGGTGCCGGCGCACGTAGGACAACGACACATAGACGTCCTCCTGGCCGGGCAGATACCCGGAGGTTCGGAGGAATCCGTATCCCTCCGGGAGGATGTCCAAGATCCCGGTCCGGGTCGGAGCGCTCTTGAGCTCCTCGACCCGGTCCTGCTCGTCGCGGACCTTCCGCTCTTCGCGCGAACGACGGCGATCCTCCCGCGAGGGACGGCGCCGACGGTCGCGCTCGCCGGCGTCCGAGGGACCTTGCCCGACCGGGCGCGGCGTGCCCGGACGATCACTCCGATCGTCGCGATCGTTCCGCTCACCGCGATCGTTCCGATCGTTCCGCTCGCCGCGGTCGTTGCGCTCGCTCCGTTCGGGTCGGTCACCCTCGTCGGCCGCGTCGCGACGATCGTCGCCGCTCGTGGCGGGCGCCTCTTCGACCGACGTCGACAAGGCCACGGGCTTCGCGGCCTCATCGCCGTTGCGAATACCCGAGCCTTCGCCGTTGCTCGAGGCGGCGACGATCGCGTCGATCAGACCAGCCTTCCGCAGTTTCTGTGTGCCCTCGACGCCCATCGTTTGGGCGATCTGCTGCAGCTCCGGCAGGAGCTTGCCCTCGAGAGCGCTTCGTTCGATCGTTGTATCCATCAGGTGGATGCCTCTCCCTCCAGCTGCTGCTGGAGCTTCTCCCAATCGGCCTGGAACCGCTCCATGCCGAGATCGGTCAACGGGTGCTTCACGAGCTTCGTGAAGACCTCGTACGGCATCGTGGCGATGTCGGCGCCGGCCTGCGCCGACTCCACCACGTGCATCGGGTGTCGGAGCGATGCGGCCAGGACCTTGGTCCCGTAGCCCTGCACAGCATAGATGTCGCAGATCGAATGCAACAGCGCCATCCCATCGCTCGCGACGTCGTCGACCCGCCCGAGGAACGGCGACACGATGTACGCGCCCGCCTCGGCGGCCAAGATGGCCTGCGCGGGTGAGAAGACGAGGGTGACGTTGATCCTGATGCCCTCGTCCACCAACCGGGAGCCCGCCTCGAGCCCGTCCGGGGTCATCGGGACCTTCACTACCGCGTTCGTCCCCATCGCAGCGAGCGTGAGGCCTTGCGCCACCATCCCATCGGCGTCCGGCGCGGTCACCTCGAGCGAAACGTCACCCGCGACCTCCTCGAGGATCTGGCGCCATACCTTGTCGGGTTCCGCGTGTTCCTTCTGGAGCAGCGACGGGTTGGTGGTCACCCCACCGAGCACGCCCCATCGGTTGATCTCGCGGATCTCCTCGATGCTTGCGGTATCGAGGAAGAGTTTCATGCTGTTTTCCCCTCCTTCGGGTTCTCCTGTCCGTTGCTTTCGGCGGTCGTGACGGCTCCGCCGATGAGCGGCGCCCCCGCACGTGCGGTGGCGCGCTCCATGACCAGGTCGATCACCGCGGCGATCGACTGATCGAAGCTGTAATTGGGGATCACGGGCACCCCGTGGGCGAGCGCCTGGCTCTTGACGTAGCGCTGCAGCCGGCGGATGCCTTCGAATCCTTCGACGTACCGGGTCGCGGGCCGCGAGGCCATCGCATCTTCGCGGGCCGCGAAATGCGATCGGTGGCGGTCCTCGTCGTCGACCCCCACCACGAACGGTACTGCGAGGATCCGCTCGGCGTGGGCGTCGGTTTCGAAGAACCCCGGGACGATGTGCGCTCCCTCGATGACGATGCTGGTGCCTTCGGCGGCGGCCCGATCGATCAGGGCGTTGACCCCGACCGAGACGGCCGCGGTCTGCTCGCGGAAGCCGAGCGTCAGCGCGTCGGCCATCTTCGTCGGGGGCTCCCGGAGCGCCTGATCGGCCTGGAATGATGACACGTGCAACGTTGGCATGAGCACGCTCGACAGCATCGCCCGCATGACCTCGCGGATCGCGTCGGTCGCGACGACGCGAACGATGCCGAGCCGCGCGGCCAGCTGCGTGGCGATCGTGGACTTCCCGACCCCGGTCGCCCCGCCAATCAGGATCACGAGCGGGACGTCGAGGTTCTCGATCTCCCGCCACCGGACGAAGTTGGTCGCGTAGCGCTCTCCCGCAACCTCGCCGATCACCTCGATCGCGACCTCGGCCAGCTCGGTCGACGTTACGGACGCTCGCCGCCGCTCCATGAGACGGATCTCGACCTCTTCCGCGACCTGGTACGCGCGGTACGGGGATAACCCGGTGACCATGACCTGCGAGGCGAGCAGCCCCTTGGAGAACGGCAGTCCCGACTCGCGATCCGAGATCACGATCTGAGATGTTCTCGTTCGTTCGCTCATCCGTCGGTCCCTCTCGAGGGTTCGCTCCCCCGCGCCATCCCCCTGGCGATCGCCAGGTCGATGACGTCTCCGAAGGCGGTTCCCAGGTCCGTCGTTCCTTCGGTCACCTCTGCCCGATTGTCCACGAAGACCACATCGGCCCCGTGTGCGGCCGCGTGCTGACACGCGACGTCGACGGCTGCCGCTTTCAACTCCGTGAGGAGCACGTCATACCTCCCGGCGGCCTCGAGATCCTCCGCCAGGCCGGCACGATCGGCCAGCCTCGCGCTCGATCCCACGATCCGAACCCCGTACGCGGTCTCCAGATGCTGGGCCTGAGCCGTGGAGATCGCGATCGGGGCCGTCGTTGCGAAGAACGCATCCCGTCCTCGCACATCTGCGAGCGGCACTGGAAGGAAGTCGGTCACCAAGACCCGCGCATCGCCCAGCGTACGACGCAGGTGAGCGGAGAGGTGGGAGATGTTCTCTGACCCGGGAACCGGGCTCGCACTCATCGTAACAACAGCCAGGTCCGCTCGCAATAGCCGGTACGGGCCGAGGTAGCCGCGGATGTACTCCGGCGGGCAGGTCGCCGGGACAACGAGGATCCCCGCGTCCCAGGCGACGGGCGGCAGGGCCGCCCCGCTCCCCTCGAGGACGAGCAGCCCGGGGTGGCGGGCGGCACCGATCGCGACCGCGTCGGCGACGTTGGTCGCGTAAGGGGCGCCCGCCAACCCGCCGGCCGCGCGGCGAGCGCCGATCGTGGTGACCCCCGTGGTCAAGGCGTCCTCCAGGTAGTCCGATGCTGCGTGCTCCCCCGCCTGGACGAGGGCGATCAGGGAATCGAGCGTCACCGAGCCTGCCTCGGCAACCTGGGGGGCCGGCGGGCCGCCGCGCCCCATGGCGATCACGATCGGCGCGAGGTCGCGGCGAGCCGCCCGCCGCGCGACCTCGCCGGCGATGGCCGTCTTCCCCGTTCGCTTGCCGGTCCCGTAGACGGCCAGCACGGGGACGCCGACGGGCGGCGGGTCCGCGACCGGCGGGTCGAACCGGAAGTCCGCTCCCTGGTACGGGACCCCCAGGACGAGCGAGACCGACGCGAGCTCCATCCGCTCGCGGTACCCGAGCACCGGCTCGTCGGAGAGGTCGAGCACGACCTCGGGTCGCCACTCGGCGATGGCCGCGCGTAGACCCTCGGCTCGGTCGTCCGCCACGGACCGGACGGGCACGCCGACGTCGGGAAGGTCACCGGGCAGGAGCTTCTCGATACCCCCGACGACGAGAGCCACGACCACCTCCACCCCTCGGGAACGAGCGACCTCGAGCGCCCAGCTGGTGACCGGTGGGTAGTGCTCGCCGTCGACCAGAGCGATCGCGCGCATCGGATGGTCCCGGTTGTCCCTCTCTCGCCACTCGTGGTGGGCGGTCGGTCCCGTCCTAGGATCCGGGCGGTCCGGCGACCTGTTGCACGGGTGCCTCGCGATGGTGCCTCGCCGTTTCGAACAAGACGAACCTCGCCATCAGGTGGCGCTCGCCTTCGAAGGGGAAGACGCGGTGGATCGAGACCTCGTCCCCGTCGAAGTCGAGCACGTTGTAGCACGGCTTGCCATAGCCGCGCAGCCGGAGCGAGGAGACCGTCCCGGCGTTCGCGATGTAAAGGTCCTCGAGACGCCAGACGTACGGAACGTGCTTGTGGCCGGAGAGCACCACGTGGACCCCCGCGTGCACGAGCACCTCGAGGAGGTCGCCGGCGTCCATCACGATCGAGCGCTCCCGCCCGGTCCCGGGGATCGGCATCAGGTGGTGATGCAGGACGAAGACCTTGAGCGCCGCCGGCCCGGCGAACTGGTCCGTGATCCAGTCGTAATGGACACGTCCGACCTGCCCCTCGTTGAGATCGGGCTCGCTCGAATCCACCCCGACGACGCGCACGTTGTCGACGTCGCGGACCCACATCCGGGGCCCGATCAGATCCTCGAAATGGAGGTACCCGACGTTGCGCGAGTCGTGGTTGCCGGGAACGGTGAGCAGCGGAGCCTCGATCCGATCGGCGTAGGCGAGCCACGCCTTGTACTCGGGGCGGAACCCCTCGGTCGTCAGGTCGCCCGAGACGACGACGACGTCTGGTTGGAGCTCGTTGAGCTCGGCGATCACGCGATTCATGAGGTTAGGCACGAAATGCGGAGACCCGACGTGCGGGTCCGAGATGTGGGCGATCGTGACCACGGCCTTACCCTACCGACCCTCGCTGGCGCGATGGGTCACACGGGACATTCAGGCGCCGTCGATCTCGACCTCGAACCCGCGGCTGCGGACCCCGGGGCGAAGGATCCGCCACGACGCGGAGACCCCCAAGGTCTCGAGTGTGATCGGGGGCCGGTCCGGCCGCTCGAACACCACGAGCGACGGGCCCGCCCCCGAGACGCATACCGGGACGTGGTCGCGGCGGAGCGCCGCGACCACGTCCGCCACCTCGGGCATCGAGGCGAGCCGAACGTCCTCGTGCAGCCGGTCGGCCAACGCCCGGGACAGGAGCGAAGGCTCCCGCGTCAGCGCCTCGACCTCGATCGCCGCGCGGGCGACGTTCGAGATCGCGTCGGATCGAGGAACCATCTCGGGCAGGATGGCCCGCGCCGCCGCCGTCGGCATCCGGAGGTCCGGCACGATGAGGGCCGGTCGGAGGTCCGGATGCGGCTCGAGCCGCTGCACGGTGCCGTCATCCAAGGCGATCGTGAACCCGCCGAACACGGCGGCCGCGACGTTGTCGGGGTGCCCCTCGATCTCCGCGGCCATCGCGAACACGGAGAGCGGGTCGGCGTCGATCCCCAGGTCGAGCATGGCCGATGCCGCGACCACGCCGGCGATCGCAGCCGCCGAGGACGATCCGAGCCCCCGCTCGAGCGGGATCCGGTTCCGGCCTCGACGCGAGAGCGGGGCGAGCGGGAGCGACATCCGCCCGGCGACCACGGACATCACGCGGCCGATCAGATCCGAACCGTCGGTGGGGAGCTCATCGGCTCCCTCGCCCTCCCATGCGACGCCGGGCGGCCCACCGGAGTCGATCACCAGCTCGTTGCAGAGCTCCAAGGCCAGCCCGAAACAGTCGAACCCCGGGCCGAGGTTCGCCGCCGTGGCGGGAACGCGGACCGTCACGCGCATCGTGGCGCGGAGCCTATCGCGGCTCGAACTACAGACCGAGCTCCGCGGCGATGGCGTCCGCCTCGGCGGGGATGGTCACCGGCTGGGCTGCTCCGGCGATCGCCCACTCCGTGTCCTTCAAGCCGTGCCCCGTCAGGATGCAGACGACCGTTCGTCCGGCGGGGAGGCGCCCGTCCGCGTGCAACTGCAACATGCCCGCCACGCTCGCCGCGCTCGCGGGCTCGACGAAGAGCCCTTCGCGCGCCACGCGACGGTAGGCGGCCAGGATCTGGCGATCGGTGACGGATCCGATCGCGCCTTCGGAGGCGGTCGCCGCCGCCACCGCTTTTTCCCAGGATGCGGGGTTCCCGATCCGGATCGCGGTCGCGATCGTCTGCGGATCCGCGACCGGCGCCCCCTTCACGATGGGAGCGGCGCCGGCTGCTTGGAACCCGAACAGTCGGGGCGGCTCGGGGATCACGCCGTCGACGAGGTACTCGGAATACCCCATCCAGTGGCTCGAGATGTTCCCCGCGTTGCCCACCGGGACGCAGTGGATGTCCGGCGCTCGCCCGAGGGCATCGCAGATCTCGAAGGCGGCGGTCTTCTGCCCTTCGAGCCGGAACGGGTTGACGCTGTTCACGAGCGTCACGGGGAATCGCTCGGCCAGATCACGGGCAACGTCCAGCGACGCGTCGAAGTTGCCGTCCACCTCCAACATCCGGGCCCCATGGACGAGGGTCGCCGCCATCTTGCCGAGCGCGACCTTCCCCTTCGGCACGAGCACGGCGCAGGTGAGACCGGCCCTCGCCGCGTACGCGGCGGCCGACGCGCTGGTGTTGCCGGTCGAGGCGCACACGACGGCCTTCGCGCGGTCTTCGACCGCCTTGGAGATGGCGAGGGTCATGCCACGGTCCTTGAACGACCCCGTCGGATTCGCGCCGTCGTACTTCAACCACACGTCGCATCCGGTCTCGACGGAGAACGGGCCGGATCGCACGAGTGGCGTACCGCCCTCACCGAGGGAGATCACAGGTGTCGCGTCGGATACCGGGAGGCGCTCGCGGTATTCCTCGATCACGCCACGCCACTGACGGGGACCGGCCGGAGGGGCGCTCACTCCTCGCCCTCGACCCGGAGGAGGCTCGCGACGGCGCGCACGCTCGTTCGCTTGCGGAGCTCCGCCACCGTCTTCTGGAAGGCTCCCTCCTGAGCCCGGTGCGTGATGAACACCAGCGTGGCCTCCTCGGCGAACCCCTCCTGCCACACGCGCTCGATCGAGACGCCGTTGTGCGCGAACGCCTCCGCGATCTCCGCGAGCACACCCGGGCGATCCTCCACGTGGAGGTTGAGGTAGTACTGCCCCGTCGTGGCGTCCATCGGGCGGATCGCACGGTCGAGGACACACGTGCATCCGATGGCCCGTCCCCCGAACGCGAGGTTACGAGCCACGTGCACCAGATCGCCGACGACGCTCGTCGCTGTGGCGTCGCCACCCGCTCCCGGCCCGTAGAACATGAGCTGGCCGACCTTCGCGCCCTCGACGAAGACCGCGTTGTTTGCGTCGCGGACCGATGCCAGCGGATGGGCGTCCGGGATCATCGCGGGATGCACGCGAGCGGACACCTCGCCATCCTCGAGCTCGGCGATCGCGAGCAGCTTCACCACGTAGCCCAGGCGCGCAGCGTCGGCGATGTCCTGCGGGGTGATCCGCGTGATCCCTTCGCGATACACGTCGCCCGCGACGACCCGGGTGTTGAACGCGATCGAGGCGAGGATCGCACACTTGGCCGCCGCGTCGAACCCATCGATGTCGGCCGTCGGATCGGCTTCCGCGTACCCGAAGCGCTTGGCCTCATCGAGCGCGTCCTCGAACGTCCATCCGTGCTCCGACATCTGGGTCAACACGTAGTTCGTCGTGCCGTTCACGATCCCGAGCAACCGCCGGACGCGCTCACCCACGAGCGACTCCTTGAGCGGCGCGATCAGCGGGACCCCGCCGGCGACGGCCGCCTCGAACCGGATGTCGCGAGAGGCCGCGTCCGCCGCATCGAACAGCTCCTTGCCGGCGTTCGCCAACAGCTCCTTGTTGGCCGTCACCACCGGCTTGCCCGAAGCGAACGCACGGAGGATCAGCTCCTTCGCCGGATCCATGCCTCCCAGGAGCTCCAGCACGACGTCGATGTCGGCGTCGGCGACGACCGAGGCCGGATCCGTCGTGAAGACGTCCCGCGGCAGCGGGACCTCGCGCTCGCGGTCGGTGTCGCGGACCGCCGCGCGCGTCACCTCGAGACGGACGCCAGCGCGCATGGCGATGTCGTCACCGTGCTCGGCGAGCATCCGGACGACCGCCGCGCCGACGATCCCGCAGCCGAGCATCCCGATCCGGATCGTCGGTTCGCCCACGTCAACCCTCCACCCGGTCCATCCGCTCGGGAGCCGAGACGCCGAGGATCCCGAGCAGGTTGGCGAGGACCGTGCCCGACGCCTGGCACAACCACAGGCGCGCCTGCGTCCGTGCCGCGTCGTCGGAGACGACGCGGCACTCGGTGTAGAACCGGTGGAAACGAGCGGCGAGATCCTGTGACGCGTGCGCGACGCGATGCGGCGCGCGAAGCGACGCGGCCTTGGCGATCAACGTCGGGACCTCCGCCAGCGCCTTGAGCAGCTCGGTCTCGGCCGGCTCGACCAGGATCGACAGGTCCACCTCATCGATGGGCCGGAGCGGCACCCTCGCCTCTCGCGCGGTTCGGAGGATCGAGGCGATCCGCGCATGACCGTACTGGACGTAATAGACGGGGTTCTCCATGGACTGTCGTTTCACGGCCTCGATGTCGAACCGCATCGTGTGGTCGTTGCCGAACAGCAGCAGGTGGAACCGCGCCGCGTCCGTTCCCACCTCGTCGATCAACTCGTCGAGCGACACGAACGTGCCCGCGCGCTTGCTCATCGGCACGGGTTCGCCGCCTCGGAGGAACGAGACCCACTGGTAGATCACGATCTCGACGGCACCCGGATCGAAGCCGAGCGCCTGCGCGGCGCCGCGGACGCGCACGACGTCTCCGTGGTGGTCCGCACCCCACACGTAGATCAGATGGTCGGCCCCGCGAGCGAACTTGTCGATCACGTACGCGCAGTCGGCGCCGAAGTACGTGTGGCGCCCGTCGCTCCGCACCAGGACACGGTCCTTGTCGTCGCCGAAGTCCGTCGACCGGAACCACACCGCGCCCTCGGACTCGTAGACATGGCCCGAGGCGCGGAGCTGGTCGATCGCCTGCGCGATCTCGCCTTTGCGTTCGAGCGCGGCTTCGGAGACGTAGGAATCGAACCGCACGTTGAACCGCGCGAGCGTCGCGTCGATCCAGCCGAGGACCCGTGCGGCGGCCGCCCCGCGTACCGCGGCGAACCGCTCCTCATCGGGCAGCTCCGCCCATCCAGGCTCCTCGGCGGCGAGGTCCCGACCGAGGTCATCGATGTACGCGCCGTGATAGCCGTCCTCGGGGATCCGGGTCGGACGTCCGAGGTGGCTCAGGTAGCTGGCGTCCACCGACGCCCCGAACCGGTCCATCTGACCCCCGGCGTCGTTGTAGTAGTACTCGCGCTCCACGCGCCACCCCGCGGCATCGAGCAGCCGCGCGACCGCGTCGCCGAGCACCGCGTTCCGCGCGTGCCCGACGTGCAGCGGGCCGGTCGGGTTCGCGCTCACGAACTCGACCTGGACGCGCCGCTCCGTCCGCGGCGCGGTCCCGTACGACGCCCCCTCGGTCGCGATCCGACGCAAGATGTCGTGCAGCCACCCCTCGGTGACGAACACGTTGATGAAGCCCGGACCGCCGACCTCGACCTTCCGGACGAACGCCGCGGGCGGCAAGGCCGCGACGATCGCCTCGGCGACCGTGCGCGGGGACGCCGTGATCCGGGACGCCACCGCGAGCGCGACGTTAGTGGCGAAGTCTCCGTGCTCCTTCTGCCGAGGCTCCATCACGTCGGGCTCGGGAAGGTCTCCGTCCAGCCCGAGGCCGGACGCCGCGGCCTCGAGGCCCGACCGGAACCATCCCCGGAGCTCGTCCTCGATCACGTTCCGGCCGCCTGGATCGAACCGCGGACCGTCTCGATCAGGGCCGCGGTGTCGAAGGGTTTGGTGATGTACCGGACGCCGGGGGCCACCGGCGTGGTGTCGAGGGCGCGGGCCGTGAGGAACACGACCGGGATCGCACCGAGCTGCGGATCCTCGCGGAGCCTCCGAAAGACCTCGTGGCCGTCCATCTCGGGGAGCATCAGGTCCAGGACGATCGCGTCCGGCTGTCGGGCGGCGAGGGCGATCGCCTCCGGCCCCCGGGAGGCCGTCATGGTCTCGAACCCTTCCAACCGGAAGTTGACCTCCAACAACCGGAGGATCACCGGGTCGTCATCGACCAGCAAGACGGTCGGCACGCCCCGAGCATACGGGTGAGTGGGCTCGGATCGGAACGTTAGACTCGGTGCCCGTTCGCCCCCGTAGCTCAGAGGATAGAGCGCCGGCCTCCGGAGCCGGGTGCGCAGGTTCGAGTCCTGCCGGGGGCGCAGCTCCTTGACGAGGAGGTTGGATCGTGACGCGGCCGGGCAGCACCGCCATCCAACCGGTCGTCACGCAGATCGATGTACCTCCGGGGATGCTCGGCTCGGATCCCATGAGCATCGAAGTGCGTTGCTTCCTCGTTCCGCGCCCAGACGGGGTGGTCCTCGTGGACGTCGGGCCCCCTTCCACCGGCATCAAGATCGAGGCTGCGCTGGGTCAGATCGGTGCGGCGTGGTCGGACGTCAGTGACATCGTGCTCACGCACGCTCATCTCGACCATATCGGCGGCCTGGCCGAGGCCGCGGAGCATGCCCAGCAGGCGGTCGTGTCCGCTGGAGCCGCCGACCTCTCCGAGATCCGCCTCGAGGGCCGCGCGATCGAGCCGCTCGCGGAAGCCGATCGCGTGCGCGATCTCGTGGTTCTCGAGACCCCGGGGCACACGCCCGGCCATCTCAGCCTGCTCGACGAGGCGAACTCGCTGGTCCTGGTCGGGGACGCCGTCGGCAGCGTCGGTGGGCCGCTCTCGTTCGGCCCTCCCGCCTTCACCGCGGATCCGGATCGGGCCCGCACGTCCCTCGAGCGTCTTGCCGGCCTGGATGTCGGTCGCTTCGTCTTCTCGCACGGGTCAGAGGTGAACGACCCGCGTGACGCGATCGGGGTCCTTCTCCGCTCGTCCGGATAGCCGCTTCCGACCAGATGTCCGGGGACGAGGGGACGCACTCGCAGGGCTCGCACGAGCATCGCGTGCTGCGGCGCGCAGATCTGGATCCCGACCCGATCCGCCAGTTCCTCGATTGGTTCGAAGACGCGGGGGCCGCCGGGATCGCGTTGCCGAACGCTACGGCGCTCGCCACGACGGGTGCAGACGGGCAGCCGTCCGTCCGGCACGTCCTGCTCCGCGCGGCCGATCAACGAGGCTTCGTCTTCTACACGAACCATGGGAGCCGGAAAGGTCGACAGCTCGAAGAGAACCCCCGAGCGGCGATCGTTTTCCTCTGGAAGGAACTCGATCGGCAGGTGTCCGCGACCGGCGCGGTCCGGCGCGTCGAGGACGACGAATCGGATGCGTACTTCGCCACCAGGTCTCGCGAGGCGCAGATCGGAGCGTGGGCGTCGGCGCAGAGCTCGGTGCTGCGCGATCGCCGCGAGCTCGAAGACCGGGTCGAGGAAGCGGCGACCCGCTTCGGCGACGATGCCATCCCCCGGCCTCCGCACTGGGGCGGATACCGTCTGACACCCGACACCGTCGAGTTCTGGCAGGGTCGAGCCTTCCGGCTGCACGACCGATTCCTGTACACGGCGGACGCGGGCGAACCGACCGGGTGGCGGCTGGAGCGGCTCTCTCCCTAGAGCCAACGCGGTAGCCTGCCGCGCCATGGACACCGAGCAGCTGCGGAGCCGCATCCACGAGGACATGCCGCGGGTGCTCGACGAGCTCTCCCGGCTCGTTGCGATCCCGTCGATCGGATACGAGGGGTATGACCCCGCCAACGTCCGCGCGAGTGCAGAGCTGACGCGAAACATCCTGCGCGATGCCGGGGTCGGCGCCGACCTGCTGGAGATCGAGGGTGGACATCCGGCCGTCTTCGGCAGCGTTCCGGGACCGCCCGATCGTCCCACCGTCCTGTTGTACGCGCACCACGACGTGCAACCGGCTGCCGACCCGGAGGCCTGGACGACGCCTCCGTTCGCGCCGACGATCACCGACGGACGGCTCTTCGGTCGCGGGGCTGCCGACGACAAGTCCGGGATCGTGATCCACGCCGCCGCGCTCCGGGCGGTCCGCGCCGATGGCCCGCTCCCCTGTTCGATCAAGGTCATCGTCGAAGGCGAGGAGGAATGTTCCACGGAGCACCTCCCGGACCTCGTCCGCGGGCATGGCGATCTGTTGCGGAGCGACGTCGCCGTGATCGCGGACGGCGGGAACTACCGGACCGGCGTGCCGACGATCGGCACGAGCATCCGCGGCGCCACGCACGTGACCGTACGCGTCGACGTGCTCCCGATCGCGCAGCACAGCGGCGCGTTCGGGGGACCGCTCCCCGACGCGATCATGGCGCTCAGCCGCATGCTCGCATCGCTCCATGACGGCAAGGGCGAGGTCGCGATCGGTGGGCTTCACGGGTTCGCGTGGCCCGGCACGCAGGTGCCCGAGGACGAATTCCGCGCGGAGTCGCGCGTGTTCCCCGAGATCGAGCTGCTGGGAACGGGTACGATCGCCGACCGGACCCTCTCGAAGCCGGCCATCAACGTCCTCGCCTTCGAGGCACCCCGGATCGACGAGGTCGCCAACCAGATCGTCCCGACCGCCCGCGCTGCGGTGGGGATGCGGATGGCGCCCGGGGAGGACTACGAGGGCGCGGTCGAGAAGCTCGTCGCGCACCTGCGCGCCGCCGCGCCCTGGGGCGTCCGCGTCCAGATCGAAACCGAGGAGCCCGGTGCCGGGTACATCGTCGATCCCACGACCCCTGCCTACCGGAGCGCGACCTCGGCGCTCTCGACCGCCTTCGGCCGCAAGGTGGTCGAGATGGGATCGGGAGGATCGATCCCGCTCGTCCCGATGCTGGCCGACACGTTCCAGGGGATCGAGGTGCTGATCTGGGGAGCTGGCGATCACCGATCGAACTTCCACTCGATCGACGAGAGCGTGGACGTCGAGGACCTCGAGCGGATGGCCATGGCGGAGGCCCTGTTCCTCCAGAGCTTCGCGGGAGACGGCCCGGACCGCTGAGCTCGGCATGGAGACGTCGATCGACCGTCTGCTCGCTCGGATGGATGCCTTGCTCGCGCCCATGGTCGCGTCGAACGACGAGCGCCGCCACTTCCTGTCCGTCTACCGGCGGACCACGGCCGCGGTCCGCGACGAGCTCGCGCATCCATCGCTCGGTGGGTTCGTGGATCCCCGGTGGACCGAGCGGTGGGACCTGGCCTTCGCCGAGCTCTACCTGGAAGCGTTGGAACGGTGGAACGACGACGGCACCGCCCCCGGTCCATGGCAGGTGGCGTTCGGGCTCGCAGGATCGCAGCCGAGGGTTCCCCCGATCCGCCATCTCTTGCTCGGGATGAACGCGCACATCAACTTCGACCTCCCGCAGGCGCTGCTGGCCGTCATCTCGGATAGGGAGTTCGACGATCCGCAGATGATCGACCGCCGAGCGACCGATCATGCGCACATCGACGCGATCCTCGCGAGCCGCGTGCCCGCTGAGGATCGCCTCCTCCGGGCATCCGAGCAGCCCGGTGACCGGACACTGATCGATCGGTTGATGACGCCCTTCAACCGGCGTGCAACGACGCGGTTCCTCAAGGAGTCCCGCGCCAAGGTCTGGAGGAACGCCCGCGCGTTGTCGCTGGCCCGTTGCGACGGCCCCGCACCGCTGCGAGCGAAGGTCGTCGAGCTGGGCGAGCTGTCGGCAGGCCGGGTCGCCGACCTCGGCCGACCGGGCAACGTGATCCGCCGGTTGGCTCGCGACGGATTCGGCGTGCTCCTGGACGAAGCCTAGTCGCGCCCCGGTGCTAGGTTGGCCGCATGAGCCAAGACCCCGGTCAGATCCCGACACCAGGCGTGGTCCAGGCCGTCCCGGTCGGTGAGGCGCCCGAGCAGGCCCCGACCCCCGGAGCCGAGACGATCACCGAGCCCGCCAAGCTGCTCCGGATCGCGAGCATGGTCCGAGAGCTGCTCGACGAGACGCGGCAGACGTCCCTCGACGAGCCGGGACGGAAGCGGCTCGCCGAGATCTACGGTCGGGCGGTCGGCGAGCTCGCCGACGTCCTCTCCGGTGACCTCCGCGAGGAGCTCGAGTCGCTCGCGCCTCCGATCGAGGGCGGCGTCCCCACGGAGTCCGAGCTTCGCGTCGCCCAGGCGCAGCTGGTCGGTTGGCTCGAGGGACTGTTCCACGGGATCCAGGCCGCGATGTTCGCGCAGCAAGCCGCGGCACGGGCGCAGTTCGAAGAGCTCCGGCGCCGGGGCCTGCTGGCGCAGAACCCGCAGGCGGGCCCGGGACCGGACCAGGAACCGCCCCCCCGCGGCGGCCAGTACCTCTAGAGCCCGGGTTCCGTTTCGCTCCGCAGGGCGGCACGCTGCCCGCCACCGGTGGCCGACTCCCCGCCACCTGCTAGCCGCTGCGCGATGTAGACGGGGACCACCATCACCACCAACACGATGACCGCCACCACGTTCACGATCGGTCGGTTCCGGGGCTGGCGCAGGTTGTCGTAGATGAACTTCGGGATCGTGACCTGGGAACCGGACGTGAAGTTCGTCACGACGATCTCGTCGAACGAGAGCGCGAAGGCGAGCAACATGCCCGCAACCACGGCGGTGCGGATCCCGGGCCACGTCACGTACCGGAACGTCTGCCACCCATCCGCGCCAAGGTCCATCGACGCTTCGATCTGGGAGCCGGCGGTTCTCCGCAGCCGGGCCAGCACGTTGTTGTAGACCACCACGATGCAGAACGTCGCGTGGCCGATCATGATCGTCCAGATGCTGAATGGGATCCCGTAGTTGTTGATGGCGTTGTTCAACGCGATCCCGGTGAGGATCCCGGGCAGCGCGATCGGCAGAACGAGGACGAATGACACCGCGTTCCGTCCGAAGAAGCGGAACCGATGCACGGCGAATGCGGCAAGGCTTCCGAGCAGGAACGCAAGCAGCGTCGCGATCGTCGCGACGAGCAAGGACGTACCGAGCGCCACCCGCACATCGGGGTTCCGCCACGCGAGCGCGTAGTACTTCGTGGTGAACGAGTCGATCGGCCACGTCTGTCCGATGTCGTTGTTGAACGAATAGATCACGACGATCAGGAGCGGGACGTACAGGAACGCCAGCGCCAGAACCATGCCGATCCTGATCGCGATCCTGGCGGCGCGGGACTCCATCGGAGTGTCTCCTAGAGCGCCTCGAATGCGCGCAGGCGCCACGCGACGAAGAGGTAGATCGACATGATCGCGACCGGAACCAACGCGAACGCGGCCGCGAACGGGATGTTGCTCGCGACGCCGACGTTGTCATAGATCACGTTGCCGATGAACCGCGAGTTGCCCACGAGCTGCACCACGATGTAGTCGCCGAGCGTGAGCGAGAAGGCGAAGATCGACCCGGCGACGATGCCCGGCACGATCAACGGGAAGACGACCACGCGGAACGTCTTCCATCCTCGAGCCCCGAGGTCCGAGGAGGCCTCGAGCAGCGATCCCGGAACGCGCTCGAGCGCCGCGTACATCGGCAGGACCACGTACGGCAGCCACAGATACGAGAAGGTGATCCAGACCGCGACGTTCGAGTACCCGACCGACCAGTGCACACCGATCTTGTCGAACACCCATACGAGCAGCCCGCCCGGCGACAAGATCAATCGCCAGGCGAAGATCCGCACGAGGTAGTTCGCCCACAGCGGGAGCACGACCGCGATCAGCACGGCGTTCCTCGCGCGCGCCGGCGCGAGCCTGGCCGCGTAGTACGCGACCGGGAAGGCGACCACGATGTCGGTGAGGGTGACCGAGAGCGAGATCCCGACGGTCCGCAGGATGATCGTCCGGTAGACCGGGTCGCGGGCGATGGTCTGGAAGTTCGCGAGACTGAACTGCTTGACCACGAGCCCGGTGAACGGGTCGAGGTGCCAGAAGGCCGTCGCGAAGAGCAGGACGAGGGTCCCGAGGTAGATCACCACGAACCACGCCCCCGGAACGCCGAGCAGTGCGCTCAGCTTCAGCAGCCGGTGCCGGAAGAAGAAGGCCGAGAGTCGGGCCCTCACCCCGTGGGATGCGCCGATCGTTCCGAGCGCCACGTCAGATCCTGTCCGGGGAGCGGAGGTCGCCGGCCGCGACCTCCGCCCTCGACGAGGTCAGGCTCCGGCCACCTCGGTCCACTTCTGGGACCAGACCGAGTAGTCCATGCACGTCGAACCGCGATCATCGCCGCACGCAGCCTGCGGTGTCTTCCACAGGTAGAGCGAGTTGAGGAAGGTGACGTTCCCGCAGAACGAGTACTCCACCGAGTTCACGAGCGCCGCGCCGCCCTTCCCGAGGCCCTTGGCGATCAGGTCGCAGGACTGGGTGTTGCTGCCTGCCGCCCCGTACCAGATGCCGACCTCGGCCTGCACCCTCGGCTCCATCGTGTACTGCATCCACTTCAGCATGCAGTTCGGGTGCGGTGCGTTCGTCGAGATCATCCAGGTGTCGGCCCAGCCCGTGACGCCTTCGTTCGGGATGACGGCGGCGGCCGGGGCGTCCTTGGAGTACGTGAGGTTGATCGGCCAGGCCGTCCCGGCGACCATCGAGTGGTCGTTGAACCCGTCGATCTCGTCCGTGTAGAGCGCCCAGTATTTCGCGAGCATCGGCTTCTGCTGCTGCAGCAGGCTCACGGCCGCGTCCAGCTGATCCGACGTGAGCTCGTAGGGGTCGGTGATGTTGAGCGAAGGATCGTGGGTCTTCAGGTACACGGCTGCGTCCGCGATGAAGATCGGATCGTTGTACGCGGTCAGCTTGCCCGCGTACGGGTTCGGTTGGCCGTTGAGCGTTGGCTCGAAGGTGATGTCCCAGCTCTTCGGGGCCGGCTTGACGACATCGGTGTTGTACATCAAGAAGTTCGGCCCGTACATGTAGGGCACGCCGTAGACCTGACCGTTCACGACGTAATGCGAGTTGTTCGTGCCGGTCTCCGGCTGCAACGGCGAGATCACGTTCGGGAACTGGGGGAACAGCGACGTGTTCACCGCGGCCACGTTCCCGCCCGCGATCAGCTTGTTCGATGCGTTCCCGGACGCCGAGACGCCGTCCCACACGGTCCCGCCGCTCTGCCGCATCAACGTGACCATCTCGTCCGACGTGTCCGCGTACTTGACGGTTACCTTGCATCCGGTCTGATCCTCGAAGGGGGTCACCCAGTCGTAGTTCGGATCATTCGAGCCGTTCTCCGTGTAGCCGTTCCACGCGATCAGCTTGAGGGCACCCTCCGTCGTACCGATCGAGTCATAGACCTTCGGTGCGGCTGCTCCGGCACCGGTCGAGTTCGAGCTGCCACACGCAGCTGCGACGAGCGCGAGCGCCGCGATGACGGCACACGCCGTCGTCAGTCTCCTCATGATGCCCGTGCCTCCTCCTGGTCCATGGACCCTTCCTGTGCACCCGCGGGCGCCTCGACCGGCCGGTTATTGCTTCGGCGCCAGATCAGTCGCACGACCTTGCCGCGCACCTGCAGCGCCTCCATCGAGCTGGTTGTGAGGTTCTGCTCCATCACGACCAGCGAACCTCCAACGTCGAGCTCGACGATGTACCTCGTCGTGGCTCCCAGGTACACGACCTCGCGGACCCGTCCCGTCGCCGTACACGAGGCCTCGTCGGCCGTCGCATCGAGTTCGTGCATCGAGATCTTCTCTGGACGGATCGTGAACGGGTGCGGGTCCCCCGCGATCGAGGCGGCGGCTTCCCCCTCCAGGACGTTGGAGACCCCAACGAACCCGGCAACGAACCCGGTCGCCGGCCGCTCGTAGACCTCCGCCGGCGACCCTACCTGTTCGATGCGGCCTCGGTTGAACACGGCGAGGCGGTCGCTCATGGTGAGGGCCTCCTCCTGATCGTGGGTGACGTAGACGAACGTGAGGCTGACCTCCTCCTGGATCTCTTTGAGCTCGATCTGCATCGCCTGGCGGAGCTTGAGGTCGAGCGCACCGAGCGGCTCGTCGAGGAGCAGGACCTTCGGCCGCATCACCAGCGACCGGGCGAGCGCGACCCGCTGCCGCTGCCCCCCGGAGAGCTGGGCCGGCTTGCGCTCGCCGAACTCCGGGAGCCGCACCATCTCCAGGGCGTCCGCGACCAGACGGCGTCGCTCGGACCGCGGAACCTTCCGCACCATGAGGCCATAGCCGACGTTCTCGGCCACGGTCATGTGCGGGAACAACGCGTAGTCCTGGAAGACGGTGTTGACCTCTCGCTCGTAAGGAGCGAGATCGGTGACGAACCGGCCACCCAACGCGATCCGGCCGGCGGTGGGAGATTCGAACCCCGCGATCATCCGCAGGCACGTCGTCTTGCCCGACCCGGACGGACCGAGCATCGAGAAGAACTCCCCCTCACGGACGTCCAGGTCGATCCCATCCACCGCCACCACGTCGCCGAACCGCTTCACCACGCCCTCCAACCTGACGGCGGGGGCTGGCGGAACTGGTTCGACGTCGGACAGATCGGCCTCCAGGGACGGGATGCCGCACATCTTGCACGCCGCGACGGCGCCGGCGCAATACACGCGCTTGTCGAACGCCCTCTGCCCGTTGCGCCGATCCGGCGCATCCGAGGGCCCTAGTCCAGCGTCGGGACCGCCGCGGCGAGGCCTCGCGTGAGCGTCCCGAGGAGGCCAGGACCCTCGTAGATCAAGGCCGTGTAGACCTGCACGGCCGTCGCGCCGGCGTCGAGGCAGCGTCTGACGTCATCGGCCGTGAAGATCCCCCCGCACGCCACCACCGGCACCGGACCCGCGATCGCGTCGACGATCTCGGCGACGATCCGCGGGGTCTCGGCGGTAAGCGGACCGCCCGACAACCCGCCCCGGCCGGTGGACATCCTTGCGTCGGTCACGGGCACCGTGTTCGCGCAGACGATCCCCGAGGCGCCTGCGTCCCGGGCGGCGGCCGCCATGGACACCGCGCGGGTCCGCTCGTCATCAGCGGCCGAGAACGGCGGGATCTTGACGAAGAGAGGCTTCGAGGTGCGAGCCCGCAGCGCCCGCACGAGCTCACCCGTGTGCGAGCTCGCATGTTCCCATCCCGCATTGGGGCTGCTCGCGTTCAGCTCGATACCGTCGACGAACGGTTCGAGGAGCTCCGTCGTCGCCACGGTGTCCGCGACCGACTCATCGGCGATCGAGACGAACCGCGGTGCGGTCCGGGCGGTCCGTGCGAGGATGCGCGCGACGGCCTCCGCCCCGGGGTTCGGCATCCCCATCGCGTTCACGAGCGCCCGGCGCCCCGGATCACGGGCGATCCGCGGACGTGGGTTCCCCCGCCGAGACGTACGCGTCACGGTCCCTCCCACGACGTACCCGAACCCGAGCGACCCCAACGCGTCGAGGTGGGTGCAGGTCTTGTCGAACCCGGCAGCGAGCCCGACCGGGTTCCGAAGCGGGATCCCGGCGAGGGTGGTCAACAGCGCCGGATCGTCCACCGCGCCGCCGATCCTTCGCCACGGGAGC
>DASWDB010000139.1:0-1906 GCA_036395715.1 Actinomycetota bacterium
GACGACGTCGCTGCTCTTCGTGCTGCGCGAGGAGCTCGGCGTCACCGGACCGAAGGCCGGCTGCCAGCAGGGAGGCTGCGGGGCGTGCACGGTTCTCATCGACGGCAGCCCCCGGCGCTCCTGCCTCCTTCCGGTCGGCTACCTGGACGGGGCCGAGATCACCACCGTCGAGGGTCTCGGAACACCCATGAGCCTCGCGCCCGTCCAGCAGGCGTTCGTCCACCACTACGCCGCCCAGTGCGGCTTCTGCACATCGGGGTTCCTGCTCGCCGCCCAGGCCTACCTCGACCGCGGCGGGACCGACGATCGCGAGGCGATCATCGAGGCGCTCGGCGGCCACGTCTGCCGCTGCACCGGGTACGTGAAGATCATCGAGGCCGTTGCGGCCGCCGCGCGCGGCGACACGTTCGACCTGACGACGACGGCACCCGGCAAGTACACGACCGTCGCAGGAGGTGCGAGATGAAAGCGGTCGGCGCACGAATCCCGCGCTACGACGGCGTCGCCCACGTGACGGGTCGCACCGTCTACGTCGACGACGTTCGCATTCAGGGGACCCTCTGGGCGAAGGCGCTGCGCTCGCCCCACCACCACGCGGGCATCACGAAGCTCGACACGAGGCCCGCGTCGGAGCTCAAGGGAGTGCACGCGGTCATCACGCACGAGGACGTCCCTCTGAACGTGTACGGACACCTCTCGGCGCTCGGCATCCCAGCGGACGAGCCGCTGCTCGCGGAGGACGCCGTCCGCTACAAGGGGCAGCCGATCGCCCTCGTCGCGGCGGACGACGAGGAGACGGCCGCGCGAGCGGTGGACGCAATCGAGATCGAGTTCGAGGAGCGGCCCGCGCTGCTCGACGTGCGCAAGGCGTTCGATCCCGACGCCCCTAGGATCCACCAGTGGGGGAACTGGTACACGCACTTCGAGGACGAGATGGACCGGCGGCAGATCCGGAAGGGCGACATCGACGCGGCGTTCGCACAGGCGGACACCATCGTCCAGGGCGTCTACCGGCCGGCCGCGATCGAGCACGCGCCGCTCGAGACACAGGTGTGCCAGGTCGTGCCGGAGGCGAACGGACGGCTCACGATCTACTCGTGCACCCAGGCCCTCTATTTCTCGATGGGCGTCGTCGCGGCCCATCTCGGAGTCCCGCTGAACAAGCTGAAGTTCGTCGGCGGAACGACAGGAGGCGGCTTCGGTGGAAAGGTCGACACAGCGACCGAGACGATGACCTCGCTCCTCGTCCTCAAGTCGGGCAAGCCTGTCAAGTGGCGCTGGACGCGGGAGGAGGAGTTTCTCTGCTCCTCGACGCGCGCGCCCTGGCACATGGAGATCGCGGACGCCGTGACGAAGGACGGCTGGATCCTCGGTCGGAGGATGCTCACGCTCCACGACTCCGGCGCCTAC
Source organism: Actinomycetota bacterium (assembly GCA_036395715.1). Lineage (GTDB taxonomy): Bacteria > Actinomycetota > UBA4738 > UBA4738 > HRBIN12 > AC-51. The sequence continues at coordinate 1,411 of DASWDB010000139.1, forward strand.
GCTCGCTTCTCCCCCTACGGGCTGACGAAGCACAGCTTCCACCACACGGGGGCGTACACGATCCCCAACCTCGCCTTCGACGGGTACGTGGTGTTCACGAACCGCGTGCCGACGACCGCGATGCGGGGCTTCGGCGTCACCTCGGTCTCCTTCGCGGTCGAGACGCACATGAACCGCGTAGCGGAGGTGCTCGGCATCGACCCGTTCGAGGCCCGTCTCAAGAACGCGAACCGGATCGGCGACACCTCGCCGAACGGCGTCGTCTACACCGATCCCTCGACCGTCCCGACCATCCAGGCGATCGCGACCGCGATCGGACACGAGCTCAAGTCCGACTACCGGGCCATGACGAACGAGCCGCGCAACGGCGAGTGGCTCCCAGAGCATCTCGTGGCCCAGATCGCCAATCCGGAGGAGCACTAGTCATGGCCAAGCACCGAGGCAGCGGCACGGCTGCAATCGAGTACCCGACCGGGATGAACCAGAACGGCGATCC
>DASWDB010000140.1:0-4394 GCA_036395715.1 Actinomycetota bacterium
ATCCTCGGGCGCGGCGTGGTGGCCGGCCGCGCCCCGGCCGGACCACACCACCTCGCGATCCGCGCCATCGCGCGCGACCTCGACGGCGAACCCGCCGAGGTCGGTGGACGCGCGGATCGCGACGGTCTCCCCGGGCTCGACCGACCTCGGCCAGCAGTACGCCTCGAGCATTGCCGGAGACTAGCGGAAGGTGACTAGCGGAAGAGCGTGAAGTAGCCGGCGACCAGGATCACCACGCCGACGAAGATCGGAGCGATCACCCACGCGAACCCGAGCCGGCCTCGGTAGGGACCGAGCGTCCCGACCTTGGTGGTCGGCTTCAATCCGGGCGGCCGGATCGTGATCCTCTTGCGTGCCATCGATCTCGAGTCTACGAGACCACCGTCGGTCGGCCGCGCGACACGCGACCTTCGGCCCCTTGACACAGCAGCGCCGGGCTGGCGTGATGGTTCCAGACACAGCAGGGAGGGGAAAACGATGCGGAACCATCGTTCGACGCGTCTACTCGCAGCCGCGGCGCTTGCCTCGTTGGTGATCGTCACATCGCTGGTTGGGACGAGCGCTTCGGCGCACAAGGTCCCGCAGTGGGTCAAGCACGTGCAGCATTGGAACGGCGGCATCTCCAACGGTGTGCGTGAGCGCGCGGCGCAGGCGGCGGGGGCCATCGTGATCCCACAGACACTCTCCCGGCCGGCCTTGAAGATCGGATCCGCGGCGCTCGACAACGTCCAGATGAACGGTGACAGCGTCCCTCCGCTTCCCCAGGACGAGCCGTCGATCGCCGAGAGCCTCGACGATCCGATGAACGCCGTGGCGGCAGCCAACGACTACACCGGTGACGGGTTCTGGATCGGGTCCACGACCGACGGCGGGCAGACCTGGGCGAGCCAGTGGAAGGATCCGAAGTTCAGCTTCGACGGCGGGCGGTGCTTCGCGTCGGACCCCTCCGTGGCGTACAGCCTCCGCGACCACGCGTTCTACCTCTCCACCCTTTGCTACTTCTCCACGACGCCGGCATCGGAGATCCAGGTTTGGAGATCGATCGACGGCGGAGCCACCTGGAGCTCGTCGCAACAGCCGGCGCTGGTGGTTACGAACCACGCGGCCGACGGGTCGATCGATGCCTCCGTGTTCTACGACAAGGAATTGATGGCGATCGACAACACGCCTTCGAGCGCCCATTTCGGTCGCATCTACGTCACCTACACGAAGTTCCACATGACGGGCGGCTCGTTCGCCCGGAGCGACTACTGCCCGGTCCAGGCGGCGTACACGGACTCGATCCCGACGGCGGATCCGGCCGCCTCGGTATGGGGGCACACCGCGATCGTGCCGGATGCTCCTGGAGCCAAGGGGACGGGGTCGTCCGCGAACCAGTTCTCCACGCCGCTCGTGGACGATCATGGGGCGCTCGACGTCGCGTTCGTGCAGGAGGACTGCAACACGAGCATCGACCACGCGTTGTACTTCACCCGCTCGACCACCGGCGGCGCGTCGTTCGGCGGCGTCGTTCGCGTCGATCAACCCGGGTGGTTCACCGACAACCCGAACGCGAACGACAACCTCCCCGGCAAGGGGCACGTGCGCTTCCCGAACACGCCGTCGCTCGCCTACGACGCCACGCGGGGCCGTCTCGCGCTGATCTATCAGAACAACGCGAACCGAACGGTCTCGGGTGCCGACATCTCGCTGCAATCGTCCGACGACCTCGGCGCCACCTGGAGCGCTCCGACGCCGATCAGCATCACGCCAAGCGGCAAGGCAGCTCCCCGCGATCAGTTCTTCCCGGCGATCGGGGTGGACCCCGACGGCATGTGGTTCGCGATCTGGCAGGACACGCGTCTGGACCCCGCGAACCATCTGATCTCGACGTTCCAAGGCGAGTCGTCCGACGGCGGACAGACCTGGACCAACCATCTGATCTCGACGGCGTCGTTCGATCCACGGAAGTCGTTCTTCACGTGCGGGTGCTTCATCGGCGACTACAACCAGATCGCGGTCTCGTCCGAGGTGGTGTTGCCGGCATGGACCGACGGGAGGGACTCGCCACCGAAGCCTGCCGGCGATTCGAACGTCTGGACGAACGTGGAGCTCAGGACCTAAGCGTTCGCTGAGGACGAGGGAGAAACGCCTTCGGTCGGGACGTGGTTCGACGGCGCAGCGTGAGCGCTTCGTTACACTCGGGCGCGATGGCTGAGAAGTACCGCATCGTCGTCGCGAAGCCCGGTCTGGACGGCCACGACCGGGGTGCGAAGATCGTGGCCCGGGCGCTCCGGGATGCGGGGTTCGAGGTGATCTACACCGGGCTGCACCAAACCCCGGAGCAGATCGTGGAGACCGCGATCCAGGAGGACGCCGACGCGGTCGGGTTGTCGCTGCATTCGGGTGCGCACATGACGCTGTTCCCGAAGGTCGTCCGGCTGCTGCGGGAGCGCGGGGCCGAAGACATCCTGGTCTTCGGCGGCGGGATCGTGCCGGACGCCGACATCACGAAGCTCGAGGCAGAAGGCGTCGAGCGGATCTTCACGCCAGGCGCCACCACGACCGAGATCGTCGAGTGGCTCCGCGGGCGGCTCGAACGGGCGCCGGCGGGCTGATCCGGAGACCGGATGGATCTCTACGAGCACATGGGCAAGGACCTCTTCCGCGCCCAGGGCATCCCGACGCCGGCCGGCCGCGTCTGTCGCACCCCGCAGGATGCGGCAGAGGCGGCCCGAACGTTCGGCGGCTCGGCGGTCGTCAAGGTCCAGGTGCAGGTCGGCGGTCGCGGCAAGGCTGGCGGCGTCGAGCTCTGCCGGTCACCAGAGGCCGCGGCGAAGGCCGCTGAGCGGATGCTTCGCGACGGGTTCAAAGGCAACCAGGTCGACCGCGTGCTCGCCGAGGAGCTGCTTCCGATCGCCGAGGAGTTCTACACGTCGATCCTGCTCGATCGGAGCACAGGCGGATACCTGGCGATGATGACCGCCGAAGGCGGCGTGGATATCGAGATCCTCGCCCGCGATCGCCCGGAGGCGATCCGCCGGGTCCAGATCGATCCGCTGCTCGGCCTCCGCTCCTATCACATCCGGAAGCTCGTGGGAACGCTGCCCGCCACCGCGCGCGAGGGCGCGGCCGAGGTGGTGCGGAAGCTGTTCGATGTGATGTGGGAGCGCGATGCGACGCTCGTGGAGGTCAACCCGCTCGTGCTCCTGCGCGACGGCCGCGTCGTCGCCCTCGACGCGAAGGTCACGATCGACGACAACGCGCTGCCCCGTCACCCCGACCTCGCCGCGCTCGAACAGGAGTTCCCGATCGATCCCGTCGAGAAGCGCGCGAAAGATGCGGGTCTGCAATACGTCAAGCTCGACGGTCAGGTCGGCATCATCGGCAACGGCGCGGGGCTGGTGATGTCGACGCTCGACGTGGTGGCACGTGCGGGCGCCAGGGCCGCCAACTTCCTGGACATCGGCGGCGGGGCGAGCGCCGACACGATGGCGACGTCGCTCGAGGTGATCCTGTCCGATCCGGCCGTGCGCTGCGTCTTCGTCAACATCTTCGGCGGCATCACGCGATGCGACGTCGTCGCGAACGGTGTGCTCGAGGCGTTGACGCGCGTCGACGCCACGGTCCCGATCGTGCTCCGCCTCGACGGGACGAACGCCAACCAAGGCCGGAGGATCATCGACGAGGCGAGGCACCCCATGATCGTTCCGGTCCAGACGATGGACGAAGCTGCCGCCGAGGCCGCGCGGCTGTCGCGTGAGGCCGCGTGAGCGTTCTCGTCGGTGCCAACACGAAGCTGCTGGTCCAGGGGATGACCGGCAAGGAAGGCACGTTCCACACGCTCCGGAACCGCGCGTACGGAACCGACGTCGTCGCCGGGGTGACGCCGGGCAAGGGCGGACAGGACGTCGAGGGGATCCCCGTCTTCGACACGGTCGCCGAGGCGGTCGACGCGACCGGCGCGAACACGTCCATGATCTTCGTCGGACCGCGCTTCGCAGCGGACGCGATCCTGGAGGCGGCCGACGCGGGGATCGGTCTCGTCGCGTGCATCACCGAGGGCGTCGCTGCCCGCGACATGGCCGAGGTGCACGCGTACCTCCGCGGGACCGCGACGACCTTGGTTGGCCCGAACTGCCCCGGCGTGATCAGCCCCGGGCTCGGGAACGTCGGCATCATCCCCGGCGAGGTCTGCGCGCCCGGACGCGTCGGGTTCGTGAGCCGCTCGGGAACGCTCGTGTATCAGATCGTCCACGAGCTTACTTCGAGGGGGATCGGCCAGTCCACGTGCATCGGGATGGGCGGGGACCCGGTGCACGGGATCGGGTTCGTCGAGTCCCTCACGTTGTTCGAGGGAGACCCCGGGACCGATCTGATGATCATGACGGGCGAGATCGGTGGCGACGACGAGG
>DASWDB010000141.1:0-60387 GCA_036395715.1 Actinomycetota bacterium
ATGGAAGTTCGAGAAGCCGAAGTGTGCCGTGGCGTGGAGGTGCACGTTGAACGTCCCCGCGAAGCGCGCGGTCGAAAGCGGCGCCGTCGGGGTCATGGCCACGACGCGCGCCAGGGCTCGCGTGCCGTCGGCGCCGACGGCCGCAACCGCGTACACGTATCGGGTCTCTGGGGTCACCGAGCGATCGATCCACGTTGTCTTGGTCGGCGGCAGCGTCGTGATCGGCCTCCCGTCGCGGGTCACCGCGTAGTACGAGACGGGCAGCCCTTCGCCTGGCGCCCACGTGAGCACGACCACGAAGGGAGCGGGGTGAGCATCCATCGTCTGGGGCGCGGCCACGGCGGCAGGCGAGGGCGCTGCCGGAGGAGTTGCGGAGGCGGCGTCACCTCCACCGCCGGCGACGGCCATCGCGCCACCGATCACGGCGATGATCGCCACGCACGCCACGATCGTGACGATGGTCACCGTTCGATGATCGAGTTCGGCGGCCGGAGCCCTGCCCTGGGTCGGGGCATCTGGCGGCGCGTCGTGCTCGGGGGGCGGGGGGATAACGTCCATGTTCGACTCCTCGTCGGTGCTCGCGTTCTACCACGGCTGCGCCGGTCGGTGCCGTAGCATCGCCGTCGTGGCCGATCCCGCTCGCGTCGCGCCCCTGGGAGGAGAGCTCCCCGATGGGGCCCGGTTCATCGGCGCCGCCGTCGGGGCCCCCGGTTGGCGCGCGGGCCGAGCGGCGCCGGCGGTCGCGGATCTCAACGATTGCGTCGCCTGCGGGCTGTGCCTCCCACATTGCCCCACGTACCGGCTGACCGGCGAAGAATCCGCGTCACCGCGCGGGCGGATCGCCGCCATGCGCGCCGTCCAAGATGGCATCGCGGTCCCCGATGGGACCTTCGAGGGCTTCATGGATCTGTGTCTCGTGTGCCGGGCATGCGAGGATGTGTGCCCGTCGCACGTGCCGTTCGGCCGGATGATGGAGGCGGCCCGTGAACAGGTCGAGCCACTCCGGACGCGACGTTCGCGATTCATCCGGTGGCTCGGGTTCCATTGGGTGCTCCCCCACCCGTCGCTCGTCCGAACGGCCGCGGCGCTCCAGCCGATCGCGCGACCGTTCATGCCCAAAGCCGCTCGCATGCTTACCCCCGCGCGGGGCTACCCGTTCGCGCGGCTCCCCCGCGTGACGGAACCGCCGGCGGGCGTCGAGGTCCGGGGCACCGTCGCCATGCTGTCGGGCTGTGTGCAGGACCGATGGTTCCACCGCGTGAACCTGGCCACGATCCGCGTGGTGGCGCGGAACGGCTGGCGGGTCGTGGTACCCACAGGTCAGGCATGCTGTGGCGCGCTCGCGGCGCACAACGGGCGGCTGGCCATCGCGCGTCGGCTGGCCAAGCGCGCCCGTCACGCCTTCGTCGGCGCGGACGTCGTCGTCGTGAACGCTGCCGGATGCGCTGCGCACATGGCGACCTACGACGAGCTTCTGCCGGGGTCGGCTGTCCCTGTCCGCGAGGTCACCGAGTTCCTCCACGCGGAGGGGTTGACCGCGCGGGCCGGTTCGCTCGGCGCGACCGTCGCCTACCACGATGCCTGCCACGCCCTGCGCGCCTTGAAGATCCACGATGAGCCTCGCGACCTGTTGCGAAGGATCGAGGGCCTGCGGTTGGTCGAGGTGCGCGACGGCGATCGCTGTTGTGGTGCGGCCGGGATCTACAACGTGACCCAGCCGGAGGCAGCGAGCGCCCTGGGGCGCCAGAAGGCCGACGCCGTCATCGCGACGGACGCGACGATCGTCGCAAGCTCGAACCCCGGGTGTTCGATGCAGCTCGCCGCGCACCTCCGCGCTGCCGGGAGCGACATCGAGGTCCTGCACCCGATCGAGCTGCTCGATCGCGCTTCCGCGGGTGAAGGCTGACGCCTTCGGGCTACCAGCGCGGCTCGGTCGCGCGCATCGCGACCGAGCCGGTGCAGACGGTCCCGACCCCGTAGAAGACGTCGCCTGCATCCGTCAGGTGGATGTAGAAGCACGCGCCCGGTCGTGCCTGCACGGCCGCGGCCCACGAGGTCGGGCCGGTCGCGATGCTCACGTCGTCCAGTCCGGTCGAGGCCGACTCGGCGTCGCGATACGTGCGCGAGGGGTCCGCGGCCGCGAGCGTGGCGGCATCGGCTGCGCCCAAGGAGCCTTTCGAGTCGCGGATCCGCTCGGCCGCGGCCTGCGCGACCCGCAGCGTGGCCTCGGCGTGGCCGATCGTCTCTTTCATCGGAGCGTTATAGAGGATCGCCGCCACGAGCAGGACGCAGGCGAGACCGATCGAGCCGACGACGAGCCAGAACCCACGGTTGTGGCGTTCAGGCACCCAGGACCGCCGCCAGGCTCTCGAGACTCTCGAGGTTGTGGCCCGACAGGAACACGTCGACGCTCGGAAGCGCCGCCGCCATCCCGCGAGCGAGCGGCTCGTACCGCGGTGACCCCTTCAGCGGATTCGCCCAGACCACCCGGTGGGCGAGCCGTCGCATCCGGGCCATCTGGGCGCGCAGGAGGGCCGGGTCCCCACGCTCGAGTCCGTCGGAACACAGCACGACGACCGCGCCGCGAAGGGCGGCGCGCTGGCTCCACCCGTCGAGCAGCGTCTTGAGGGACTCGCCGATCCGGGTGCCACCCTCCCAGTCCTCGACCAGCTTCCCGATCTCCCGCATCGCACGGTCCGGGTCCTTCGCGCGAAGGGTCCGCGTCACGCGCGTGAGGCGCGTGCCGAAGCAGAAGACCTCGACGCGTCGGCCCGCCGCCATCGCCGCGTAGCCGAACTGCAACAGCGCGCGAGCGTACGGCGCCATCGAACCGCTGATGTCGAGGATCAGGACCAGCGGCCGCGTCCGCGACCGGCGTTCGCGATAGGAGCGTTCGAAGGGCTCCCCCTGGGTCCGGAGCGAACGCCGCAGCGTTCGACGAAGGTCGAACGCGGAGCCCTTCCGAGCCGGACGCGTCCGGCGCGTCCGTTCGACGGGCGCGCGGACGGTGAGGTCGTCGATCATGCTCGCGACCCGATGACGCTCCTCCTCGGTGAGGTCCGCGAACGACTTCGCACGGAGGACCTCGACGCCGGAGGCGACGATCCTGATCGAGGACTCGTCGCCCGGCTCGGGCTCATCTTCCTCGTGGGCGGAGCGCCATGAGCCCGCCGTGGCCGGGATCTCGACCCGGAGCCCTTCGGGTCCCTCGGCGACATCCGGGACCTCGGTGGGCAGGGAGAGCTCGATCGTGAGCTCCGCGTCCGAGGGCGCGAGTGACCGGTACCAGGTGTCGAAGGCGACGTCGTACGCGTCGAGGTCGGGGCGGCTCGCGACGAGCGAGACGCGCCCGGCCCAGTAGAGCGACGCGCGGTCGACGAGCCCCAGCGAGGCGACCGCGCGGAGGAAGGTCACGATCCGACCGGTGCCGACCGGGACCCCCCGCGCACGCAGGTCCCTACCGAAGGCGACGAGAGGCGCGAGCGCCGGGTCGTGCGGCGCCTCCCTTCCGTCAGCCATCCTCCCCGACCACCTCGCCGAGCCTGGCCATCACGAGCTCCTGGTCCTCGTGGTCCTTCACCACGCTGCCGAGCGTCTCGCGCGCGAGTCCGGGATCGAGCTGCTCCGCACCGAGGAACGCGAGCGCGTTCGCCCAGTCGATCGTCTCGGCGACGCCGGGACGCTTGGCGAGGTCGAGGGCGCGCAGGCGGGCCACCGCCCGCGCGACGTCGCCCGCGAGCGCCGCACCGACGTGTGGCGCTCGCACGCGCACGATGTCGACCTCGCGGTCCAGGTCGGGGTGATCGATCCAGTGATAGAGGCAGCGTCGTTTGAGCGCGTCGTGGAGCTCGCGGGTCCGGTTCGACGTGACGATCACCGCCGGGGGCGTCAGGGCGCCGACCCTGCCGATCTCGGGGATCGTCACCGCGAACTCCGACAGGATCTCCAGGAGGAACGCCTCGAACTCGTCGTCGGCGCGATCGAGCTCGTCGACGAGGAGGACCGCCTCGTCCCCGGCGCGGATCGCCGCGAGGAGCGGCCGCTCCACCAGGAACTCGGGTCCGAACAGGTCCTCGACGTGGGCCTCCGCGTCGCTGGCGTCCATCGCTCGGACCGCGATCAGCTGCCGTGCGTAGTTCCATTCGTAGAGCGCCTGCGAGGCGTCGATCCCCTCGTAGCACTGCAGGCGGGTCAGCCGGCGGCCGAGCAGCTCGGCGAGAACCTTCGCGACCTCGGTCTTGCCGACCCCGGCCTCACCCTCGAGCAGGAGCGGCTTGCCGAGTGACAGCGCGAGGTAGATCGCGGTCGTCAGCCCGCGATCGGCGAGGTACGCGTGGCGCGCCAACGCGTCCTGCAGGTCGTTCACGTCCTCGAAGGAGAGCTCCGGCACCTTCGAAGGGTACCGTCAGGTGCCGGGTTCCGCGCCGCGCGGTTGCATCGGCACCGGCGGCACGCGGATCCCTCGCTCCGCGATCCGAGACGTGATGCGCTCGCGGAGCTCTCGTTCGATCTCCCACCGTCGCGACGGCTCGGTCTCGGCGACGACCCGGATCACCTGGGCTGCGTCAGTGACCTGCACCACCCCGAGCACCTCCGGATTCTTGCGGAGCGCGCTCTCGAAGGGCTCCTCTGACGAGAGCTCTTCGAGCAGCTCCTCCAGCACGACGCGGACGCGCGCGGCGTCCTCGGAGACCGCCACCCGCACGTCGACGATGGCCCGCCCCCATCCGCGCGTCTTGTTGCGGACGACGTGCACCGCGCCGTTCGGAACGATGCTCAGCGTCCCGTCGAACTGACGGACGCTCGTGGTCCGGAGGCTCAGCCCCTCGACGGTACCGGACACGAGCCCGCCGTCGGACTCCAGGTCCACGACATCGCCGATGTCGTATTGGCGTTCGAGCACGATGAACAGACCCGAGATCGTGTCCCGGACCAGGGTCTGCGCCCCGAAACCGAGCGCCACCCCGGCGATACCGGCGCTCAGGACGAGGGGGCCGAGGCTCACGTTGAATCCCCTGAGGATCGTCACCCCGACCATCAGCCATGCGATGACGACGACGATCCCGCCGGCCAGGCCGACGATGGTGGTGAGGCGGCGACGGCGACGTCCCTCGGCGTCGTCGCCGGCCTCCTTGGCTCGGCGGCGGTAGCGTCGAACGTAGCGACCGACGATCAGGCTGACGACGATCGCGATCACGACCGAGGTCGAGAGCCCGATCGCGAACGTGATCCACCAGTCCCGCGAGTAGCGGGCGGCCTCCTGAGCGAGAAGCGCTATGCCGATGCCTCCTCGAGCGCCCGCCGCACGAGCACCTTCACCAGCTCGCGACGGTAGCCGGCGGACCCGAACGCGTCGCTCGGGGGCGCGGTCCCCTCGTCCGCATGCGTCGCGGCGGTCGCCGGATCCGCGCCCCCCGTCACCGCCTCCTCGACCCCGGTCGCTCGGAGCGGCGTGAGACCCATATTCGTGAGCGCGACGTGGACCCCGCCGTTCGATCGGACGGCGGAGACGCCGACCACGGCCCAGTCCTGCGCCCTGCGCTGGAACTTGATGAAGCTCCAGCCCGCGTTCGCCTTCGGGACCCGGATCTCGGTGAGGATCTCGTCGGGAGCGAGCGCGGTCTCGAACAACGACGTGAAGAAGTCGGCCGCCGCCACGGTGCGCGTGCCCGTGGGGCCCTCGGCGACGAACTCCGCGTCGAGCGCGAGCAACACCGCCGGCAGATCGCCTGCCGGATCGCCGTGCGCGACCGACCCGCCGATCGTGCCCATGTGGCGCACCTGCGGATCGCCGATCTGTCCGGCTGCGTGCGCGACGATCGGACAGAGCTGCTGGAGCACCTCTGCGTTCGCGACGTCGTGGTGCCGCGTCAGGGCGCCGACCGCGATCCGGTCCCCGTCCTGGCGGACGTACGACAGGTCGGTGAGCCGGCCGATGTCGACGAGCATCGTCGGACGCGCGATCCGCAGCCGCATCGCCGGGAGCAATGAGTGCCCACCGGCCAGGACCTTCGCGTCCGGGTCGGCCCCGAGCAGCGAGATGGCCTCCTGCACCGAGCCGGCTCGCGTGTAGTCGAACGGCGCCGGGATCACGACGCGCCTCCTTCCTGCCGTCCCGGGGTCGCTCCACCGGGACCACCGCTCACTCCGGGCGACCCCTTGGTGGCCTCTTGGATCGCTCGCCAGACGCGTTCGGGCGACGCAGGCTTGCCCACGTCAGTGACCCCGAGGTGCGACACGGCGTCGATCACGGCATTGATGACGGCGGGCGGCGAGGCGATGGTCCCTGCCTCGGCGATGCCCTTCACGCCCAAGGCGTTCGTCGTGGACGGCGTCTCCGTGCGATCGAGCGTCATGTCGGGGATCTCTGCCGCGGACGGGATCAGGTACTGCGTCATCGAGGAGGTCATCAGGTTCCCGGACTCGTCGTAGACCGCCTCCTCGTACAGCGCTTCCGCGATGCCCTGCGCGACGCCCCCCTGCACCTGCCCCTCCACGATCATGGGGTTGATCACGGCGCCGCAATCGTCGACGGCCACGTACCGCAGGATGTCGGTCTTGCCCGTTTCCGTGTCGACCTCGACCACGCAGACATGGGTCCCCGCCGGCCAGGTGAAGTTCGGTGGGTCGTAGACCGCCGTCCCCTCCAGCACCGGTTCCATCCCCTTCGGGAGCGAGTGCGCGTGCCATGCAGACGTGGCGAGATCGGGGATCGTCCGCGCCTTGTCGGGCGCACCCCGGACGCGGAACGCACCATCGGTCCATTCGAGGTCGTCTTCCGAAACCTCGAGCTCATGCGCGGCGATGATCCGTGCCTTCTCCTTCACCTTCTCGACGGCCTGCCGGAGCGCCTCACCCCCGACGGCGACCGACCGTGAACCGTACGTGTCCATGCCGAGGCGCGAGACGGCGGTATCGCCGTGCAAGACCTCGACATCATCCGGGGTGATACCGAGTCCATCGGCGACGATCTGCGACCACGAGGTGTCGTGGCCTTGTCCGTGCGGCGAGGTGCCCGTGCGCACGACGACCTTGCCGAACGGCCGGCATTCGATCTCGGCGGCGTCCCAGCCGCCGGCGACGTATCGCAGCGCACCGAGGATCTCCGACGGGGCCAACCCACACATCTCGATGTAACTCGACAGACCGATCCCGATCTGCTTCGCGTCGCCGGACTCACGGCGAGCGGCCTGCTCCTTCCGCATCTGGTCGTATTCGACCAACTCCAACGCGCGATCGAACGTTGGCTCGTAGTTCGCAGAGTCCACCTGGAGGCCCATGATCGAGGTCTGGGCGTCGGCGTGTGGCGGATGCAGGTTCATCCGACGAACATGCGCCGGGTCCTTACCGATCCGTCGCGCGAACGCATCCACGAGCCGCTCGATCACGAACGTCGCTTCCGGCCGGCCCGCGCCACGGTAGGCGTCCGTCGGCGTCGCGTTCGTCATGATCCCGGTGAACTCGTACCAGTACGCCTCCACGTCGTACGGACCCATGTAGACCCAGCCCCCGAGCTCGGGGATCCCCGGCGTGAGGAGCTGGAAGTACGCGCCCATGTCGGCGAGCTCGACGAACTTCAGCCCGAGGATCTTGCCGTCCTCCGTCCCGGCGAGGGTGCAGTCGTGGATCACGCCGCGCCCGTGGATCGTGGCGACGTAGTTCTCCTGCCGGTCCTCGATCCACTTCACAGGCCTGCCGAGCCGTCGCGCGAGTGCGAGCGCGAGGGCTTCCTCGGCGTAGACGTTCAGCTTCGACCCGAAGCCACCGCCGACATCGGGCGCGATGATCCGCAGCTTCGATTGCGGGATCCCGGTCGCGATCGAGAGCGCGACGCGGGCGATGTGCGGGATCTGGGTCGCCGACACGAGCGTGTACTCGCCGGCCGCCGGGATCCCGTACGCGAGACAGCCTCGAGCCTCGATGGCGTTCGGGATCAGCCGCGGTTGCGAGTACCGCTCGTGCACCACGACGGGAGCCGAGTCGAAGATGGTTTGATCGCCGCCTCCGCCATGGCTCCAATGCACGACCACGTTCGTGCCGAGGTCCTCGTGAAGCACGACCTGGTCCTTCGCAGCCTCCTCGAGGTCGAGGACGACCGGACGTTCGGTCGCCTCCACCACGACCTCCTCCGCCGCATCCTCCGCCTGAGCGCGGGACTCCGCGATGACGACCGCGACCGCGTCACCGGCGAACCTGATCACGTCCTTCGTGAGCGGCCAGTGGGTCGGGATCTTGATGTCCTCGGTGATCGGCCACACCATCGGCAGGCCGGCGGGGAACGCGTCGTCGAGGTCGGCGGCGGTGAGCACGCCGATGACGCCCGGCATGTTCGATGCCTTCGAGACGTCGACGGAATCGACCTTCGCGTGGACGTATGGAGGCCGAACGAGCTCCATCCACACCATGCCGGCCATGGACTGGTTGTCGATGAAGGTCCCTTGCCCCTCGATGAGCTTGGCGTCTTCCTTCCGGAGGATGGAGCGACCGACGTACTGCTCCGTCGTTGCCATCGGTCCTCCCCTCAGGCCTTCGCGCCGCTCATCTGGCCGGCGGCATCCAGGATCGACTCGACGATGTTCTGGTAGCCCGTACACCGACAGAGGTTCCCTTCGAGGGATTCGCGCACTTCCGCCTCCGTGGGCGTTGGGTTCTCCTTCAGGTAGCTGGCGGCTGCCATCAGCATGCCCGGCGTGCAGTACCCGCATTGGAGGCCGTGGTGGCGATGGAACGCGTCCTGCAGCGGGTGCAGGGTCCCGTCGGCACCGGCCAACGCTTCGATCGTCGTGACCTCGCGACCGTCCGCCTGGACGGCCAGGAGCGTGCAGGACTTCACCGACTCTCCGTCGAGATGCACGGTGCACGCGCCGCAGGACGACGTGTCACACCCGACGTTGGTTCCAGTGAGTCCCAGCTGCTCCCGGAGGAAGTACACGAGGAGCGTGCGAGGCTCGACATCGGCCTCGCGCCGCGTCCCATTCACGGTGACCGCGATCTGCGTCACGAGCAGTCCTCCTTCCGGACGGAGCGCGTTGCGGGGTAAGCCCAGACCCTAGTACGGAGGTGGAGAACGCGCGAGTTGCTCGGGAGGACTCCCGGAGGGCTACCAGGCCGTGTGAGCGGCGCCGAGCGCGGCCTGCCCGGTGCACGCACGGGACCGGTCGTACCGAACGACTCCATGGGTGTCGAACGAGACCCAGTAGCACGCGCCGGAGGGACCCATCACCGCGGCGGCCCAGACACCGCCACTCACCGCGACACTGACGATCGATGGCGCCGTCGAGGGTCCGTCCACGAACAGGAGCGACGGGTCTGCGTCCGAGAGCGCGGTCGCGCCCGCCGTGGCCAGGTCGCCGCCGCCGAGCGCGCTTCGCGCGAGCGCGAGGGCGCGCTCGGCCGCGTCCCGCGCCTGGCCGTCGAGGAGGTTTGCGACGCCACCGGGGACGGGCCCGGCGACGACCGGATCGTCGGCGACCGCCGGGACGGGCGTCACCGCGAGCCGGTCGGCGGTCGCTGATGCCTCGGCTCGGGTCCTCGCTTCGAGTGCCGCGTGCCGAGCATCCGCCGCGCGCTCCTGCGCGACGACGAACGTCGCGAACCCCGAGATCAGCACGATCAGGACCAGCCCGACCGTCGCGAGCTTCACGGCGAACGGATCCGCACGGCGCCGGGGCATGACCGGCGCGATGAACGTGAAGGTGTCGCTCACGCGCTTCCGGGGTTCCCGGAGGACATCGACATCGCCGACATGCCGACGCACGTGGCGACCCCATGGCCCTCTCCGGTCGTCGTACCGGCCGCGGTGAGACGCGTGTAGAAGCACGTCCCCGAGCCCGAGAGCACCGCAAGGCCGACGCCGCCGGCCGAGGAGCTGACGCCGACGACGTCCGGTCCCGTCGAAGCGCCTGCGGAGTAGGTGAAGGCCGGCTCGAAGCGCTTCAGCGCCGCCGGCGTGATCGAGTCGAACGAGCCCTGCTCGGCGTAGAGCTCACGGATCGCCTGGACGGCCTGTTGTTCGGTCGACCGGGCTTCGACGTCCTTGGCAGCGCCGATCTGCGAGATCGCGGTCTGCTGGTCCGACGCGATCTGCTCCCCGCTGCCCTTCACGAAGGTCATGAAGCCGCCGACGAGGAGCACGACGATCACGCCGACCGCCACGACCACCACGATGCGGCCACGACCCGAGCCAGCATCGGCCTTCGGGGCCTTCGTCCCTCGAGCGGCCGGAAGGGCACGCTTCCGCGACGGCTTGCCGAAGGCGAAGGAATCGTCCATGCCTGCTGGTATCGGCACCCTTCCGACCGGCTGAACCCCGGTACCATCGCCCCCATGAGCGAGCTCGCGGACGTCCTCGCGGCGGTCGAGTCCCTTTCCGCCAGGGGCGACCGGATGGCGCTCGCGACGATCGTCGCCGTCCGGGGCTCCACCTACCGACGTCCGGGTGCGCGTCTCCTCGTCCCGGAGGAAGGCGCCCCGATCGGCAACCTCAGCGGCGGCTGCCTCGAAGGGGACGTCGCCGACATGGCCCGCGTCGTGATGGAGGAGGGAAAGGCCCGGCTGGCGGGATGGGACCTCACGGCCGACGACGATGCCGTCTGGGGGCTCGGGCTCGGCTGCAACGGCGCGATCGAGGTCTTCATCGAGCCCGCCGATCGTGCCGCCGAGGCCGCCCGGGCGCTCCGCGCGGCCCTGGAGGAGGAGCAGCCGGTCAGCCTCATCACGATCATCGAGTCGGCGGACCCAGACACGATCGCCCCCGGCGCCCGGCTCATCGTGATGCCGGACGGCACCATCGAAGGGTCCCTCGGGCGGCCCGACGTGGACGGCGAGGCGACCGCCGCCGCACGCGACCTGCTCACCGCCGAGCGCTCGGAGATCCGAACCCTCGCCGACGGGGTCCGCGCGTTCGTGGAGATCCTGGAACCACCGCTGCGGCTCGTGATCTGCGGAGCGGGACACGACGCGATCCCCCTCGTCCGTGCGGCCTCGCTCCTCGGCTGGAACGCCACCGTGGTTGACGACCGCCCGGCCTTCCTCGACCTCGAACGGTTCCCCGAGGCCCACGCGTTCGCCCTGGTGGACGACCCGTCGGAGGTCGCGAAGGCGATCCCGATCGACGCTCGGACCTTCGTCGTCGTGATGACCCACAACTTCCTCCGCGACAAGGAGTACCTGCGCAGCATCCTGACGACGGACGCACGTTACGTGGCGATGCTCGGCCCGGCGGCGCGGACCCAGCGCGTGCTCATGGAGCTCGAGGAGGAGGGCACCGCCATCGCGGAGGACCTTCGGGCGCGGATCCACGGCCCGGCCGGCCTCGACCTCGGCGCGGAGGGACCCGAAGAGATCGCCCAGGCGATCGTCGGCGAGATCGTCGCCGTCCGGCGCGGGCGCGACGGAGGGTTCCTCAGGGAACGCCCGACCCCGATCCACGACCGCCCCCGGCCCCGGGCGGAAGCTCGCTAGGCTGCGCGACGATGCTGATCGAGAACGAGTTCACGGTCGCGAGGCCGCTCGATCAGGTGTGGGAATACCTCCTCGACGTCCACAAGGTGGCCCCCTGCATGCCGGGGGCGGAGCTCACCGAGACGATCGACGATCGGAACTGGAAGGGCAAGGTCGGCATGAAGTTCGGTCCGGTCTCGATGTCGTTCACCGGTTCCGTGACCATGGAGGAACGCGACGACGTGGCGCATCGCGTCGTCTTGCACGCGAAGGGCACCGAGCAGAAGGGCAAGGGAGCCGCGGACGCCAAGGTCACGTCGTGGCTCGAGGCCGTGGACGGTGGCAGCACGGCCGTGAAGATGCAAGCCGACATGACGCTCACCGGCGCGGCGGCGCAGCTTTCGCGCGGCCTGCTCCCGGAGGTCTCGAAACGACTGACCCAACAGTTCGCCGACTGCCTCGAACAGAGCCTCGGCGAGGGCGCCGGGGGGCCGGCCGGCGCGTCGGCCCCGAGATCGGCGCCGGCCGCTCCGACGCCGGCGGCCAAGCCCGTCGGCGGCATCCGTCTCGGCCTCGCCGCCATCTGGGGCGTGATCGCCACTTTCTTCCGGAGGCTCTTCGGCGGTTCGAGATCCCGGGGCGCGTGATCTCCGGGGTCGTGCTGGCGGCGGGCACCGGCTCGCGGTTCGGCGGGACGAAGCAGCTGGCGGAGCTCGACGGGGCGCCGCTCGTGTTGCACGCGGTCGAGGCCCTCCGCGACGCCGGCGTCGGAGAGATCGTCGTCGTCACCGGTCACGACGCCGACGCCGTCGAGGCCGTCCTTCCGCCGGAGGTCCGCGCCGTCCGCAACGCCTCGTACCGTGACGGTCAGTCGACCTCCCTCGCCGCGGCGCTCCACGCGCTCGATGAGCGGAGCGAGGCGGCGGTGGTCCTGATGGCGGACCAGCCTGAGATCCGGGGAACCGACATCCAGGCATTGGTCGAGACGTTCCGCGCGACCCATCCGCGCATCACGCGTCTGCGGTTCACGGACGGACCCGGGCCCTCGCTGCTCTCCAGGGAGATCTACGCCGACGCCGGTCATCTGCGCGGCGATGCGGGCGCGCGCGTGCTGATGGCCTCGCACCCCGAATGGGTCGAGGAAGTGGCGATCGACCGTCCTGCCCCGCGCGACGTGGATGCGCCGGACGACCTCCCGATCTAGACCCCAACCTCCGCCGTCTCCACCCGAGATGCGGCCGCGATCCGATAGACCGCGAGCTCGTACAGGGCAAGGACGACCGCGAGGCCGACGAACCATCCCAACGAGATCGAGGCGAAGAGCAGGATGATCGCGGCCACGATCGCTCCGCCGAGCATCAGTGCATCGCGGCGCGTGCCGACCCAGGCAGCCGCGGGCCCGATCTCGGCACCGCGCACGGCGCCGAGGCCGGCCCTGCCGACATCCCCCACCCAGGCCCGAGCCCGGATGGCCCACGGATACGGAGCCGTGACCACGGCCACGATCAGCACGACGAAGAGCACCCAGAGGATGCGTTTCGTGGCGAGCAGCAGCGAGCTCAGAAACGCGCCGATGATCGCCTGCACCGCGGCCTGGTTCTCCGGCTTCGCGAGGCTGACCACGTTGTTCGCCTCGGCGATGGCGAACCGTCGCTCGAGGACGACCACCACGATGAGGGCGGTGACGAGCTGCAGCAGTGTCCTGCGGCGGTTCGTCGAAAGGACCAACGCCAGGGCCGCGCCGAGGATGAACAGCACGATCGCCAAGATCAGCGTCTTGTTGAAGATGGACACCGCGTCCTGCACCGAGGTCAGCTCGTTGCTCTGGAACAGCGTGACCGATCCGAACGTGTCGGGAAGGGAGACGCCGAGGGCCGTCTCGAGCGATGTCACCGCCTGGCTCGGGACCGTGTCGGGCGTGATCGTCGGCAGCGTGATCTGCCGGTTGAGAAGGGCGCTCAACGTCCCGGAGAGCTGCGCGAGCGCGTTGTTGAGGAGCGGCAGGTAGTTGAACACGACCTGGTTGCCCTGAACCTGGAGCACCTGGCTGTTCCCGTCCAGCACGGCCACCACCTGTTGCCGGAGGGCCGTGTTCGCCTGGATCCAGAACTGCTGGAACTGATCGCTCGCGATGACCTTCTGCACCTGGTCCTGGACGAACCCCTGCAATGAGGTCGTGATGGACCCGGCGATGAATTCGAGCTTCGGCGCCCGTTCGGTGATCGCCGCCTGCACCTTCGTCTGCACGTCGACCGCGGTGAAGACCGCCTGCGTCAGCTGACGCGCCAAGGCTTCCTGGACCGCCGCGTCGCTCGCGAGCGGCCCGACGACGGCGAGGTAGCGATCCGTGTTGTAGACCGTTCGGCGGGCCCACACGCCGGGCGTCGCGGTCGAGAAGGCAAGCACCGCGATCACGATGAACACGACCGCGAAGACCCTGCGGAGTCGAGCCCGCTTCTGCGGCCTGGCCTCGAGCCGGTCCACCTCGTCCTGCAGCCGATCGCGCTCCGCGCGAACCGCCTCGACATCGTCCGGTCCTGGGTGCTCGCTCATGCTGTCCCCTTCCACCATGCGGCCTGCGCTGCCGTGGCGAACGATCGCCTTCCGCCCCTGAAGGCGTGCTCGGCAACGAACCTCGTCCTATAGTCAGGGCAACGGAGACGGGAGGGCTGGATGTTCAAAGCGCTGCTGATCGGTTTCGTCGTGTTCCTCATCTCGACGTTCCCTTCGACATGGCTGTTGATGCTGTTCCTCGGCAACGTCGGCGTCGGCGTGGGCTACTGGGGGACGTTGCCGCTCGGGATCTTGGTGTCGGTGCTCCTCGCCGGTGCGTCATCCCGCTCCTACATCGTCGCGCGCTGATCGAGCGCGCGACGAGCGGCGTCAGGCCGCCTCACCGTGGCACCGCTTCCACTTCTGCCCGCTGCCGCACGGGCACGGGTCGTTGCGGCCGCGATGCGTGTCCTCGGCGAGGACCTCCGCGGTGATCTCGTCGGCGTAGCGCCCCGCGCCGAGAAGTTCCTTCATGCGTCGCATGGGCGCATCGACGTGCCCGAAGAAGATCTTGTACCCGGCACAGAGGTAGTTGAGCCCCGGTTCGCCGTCCGGGGTCTCGATGAACCGGTCCTTCGGGCAGCCGCCGTTGCACGCGAACAGGAACGGGCACTCCCGGCAGTACGCCGGCAGCGTGTCGCGCTTGTCCGTACCGAACCTGCGCTGCTGCGGCGACGCGACCAGTTCGAGCATCCGCTTGTCGTGGATGTTGCCGAGCAGGTAGTCCGGCTCCACGAAGTGATCGCACGAATAGAGGTCCCCGTTGTGCTCCATCGCGAGAGCGTCCCCGCACGTCGGCGCATGGATGCACAACGAGTACTGCCCGACGTGCGCGCCCAGCGTCACGTCGAACATCTGGACGTAGACACGGCCGACGTCGTGGCGGATCCAGTCCTCGAAGACGCCGACGAGGAAGCGGCCGTACTGCTTGCCGGTGATCGACCGGTCCGTCACCAGCGAGCCCTGCTGCGTGTAGAGGATCCGCTCCCCGCCGGGTCGCTCGTGCCACCCTTCGTTCGCCATCGGGAGCGACTCGGGCGTCGCGCGCTCGACGATCGGGATGAACTGGATGTGTTCGGCGCCGAGCTCGTCACGGAAGAACCGGTAGACGGGCAGCGGCTGGTCGGCGTTCGCCTCATGCAGCGTGCAGAGGACGTTCACATCGACGTCGTGGCGCCTGAGCGCGTTCCACCCTTTCATCACCTGATCGAACGTCCCGGAACCACCCTTGTTGACTCGGTAGGTGTCGTGGATCTCCTTCGGGCCGTCGATCGAGACGCCCATCAGGAAGTCGTGTTCCTTGAGGAAGGCCGCCCACTCGTCGTCGATCAGCACGGCGTTCGTCTGCATCGTATGGTGGATCCGCTGCCCGGGCTTCCGGTGCTTCTCGGCAAGCTCCACCGCGCGGCCGAAGAACTCCAGCCCCATCATCGTGGGCTCGCCGCCCTGCCACGCGATCGTGACCTCGGGGGTTCGGTGCGCGTCGATCAACTGCTCGATGTACGCCTCGAGCGTCTCGTCCGTCATCCGGAACCGACTGCCCGGGTAGAGCGCCTCCTTCGACAGGAAGAAGCAATACGTGCAGTCGAGGTTGCACACGGCGCCCGTCGGCTTGGCGAGGAGATGGAAAGAGGGAGGGGCGGTCGGAGAGGTCACCATCGGTTGCACGCTCGCGTCCGGGCGGGCGCCGCGTCACGCCGCGCCCGCCCAAACACGCGATCGTCAGATCCCGAGGATCTGCTTCTTCTTGGCGGTGAACTCCTCCTCGGTGAGGATGCCCTGCTCCTTCAACTTCGCAAGCTGTTCGAGCTGAGCGGCCGTATCGTCCATCCCACCGGCAGGGCTCGGAGCAGCCTGTTCCATCGGTGCCGCCTGTTGCTGTGCCTGAGCATCCTGCGAAGCGTACTTCTGCTGCTGCCGCCTCGCGGTCCGGCCCGACACGGCGGTGGCCGTCCCCGCGACCACGGCGGTACGAGCCGCCATCCCAACGAGTCCTGGTCCTCGACGAAACGCCATCGTTCGTCCCCCTTTCGCCTACGCGTTCGACTCGGCCCACTCGACCGCGGCCTGAACCACTTCGCGGGGCAGCCGCTCCAGGTCGAGCAGCTCCCCGCCGGCGTTGAGGACCGCATCCCTGAGCTTGGTGGCCCAGACGTCCTCCCAGACGAGCAACGCGGCCGACGAGTTCGGTTCGAGCTCTTCGGCGGCGGCCTCCAGGTCCTCCTGGTTCAAGAGTCCTCCGTTCACACCGCCGAGCTTCGCGAACGCCGAACCGATCTCGGAGTCGAGATCCCCCGCCTCGAGCGCCGCCATGTTGCCGTCCCCGTCCTTGATCACGAACGCCAGGTCGATCACGCGGACGGTGCCCGCATCGACCAGCTCTTGCAAGGCGGGCACGATCTCACCTTTGAACTGGTTGCCCGGGAATGCCACGATCATGTACTCGACTGGACCGATGCTCATCTGGCCTCCTCCTTCGATCCGAAGGCGTGCAGTTTCTCACCTCAGTGCACGCGCGACCGAGTCTCACGCCGGCCTCCGGCATCCGCATCCCCCGAACGGGACTAACTACCTCGGGGCCCTGGCCGCTTCATCCGATTCGCGGGATGCGCCCGATCCCTTGGTATGGCTGGATGGCAGCCTCGGGCGTACTGCGCCCTCGAAGGAGGCTCGGATGGTTGCTGGATCGTTCGTCGCGTTCATGTATTGGAGCTTGGCCGTCATCGTCTGGGTGGCGATCGCGTTCTGGCCGGCGCGTGTCGCAGGTCGCAAGGGACATAGCTTCTTCTTGTACTTCCTCTTCAGTCTGGTCTTCTTCCCGGCCGCGCTGATCGTTGCCTACGTGGTGCCGGATCGCACCTCGACGATGACCACCTAGGACTCTCGTTTCATCCAGCGGGCGCCCACGCCGCTACAACCTGCCGCACGAGATCGGCTCGGCGTCCACTCTCGGGGTCGGCCCTGATCTCCGCCGACGTTCCCTCGCAAGAACAGTGTCGGATCTTTCCTACGTGATGGTGTTACTGTGCTCGATGCGGTAGCTCCAGCCCACGGTTGCCACAGTCGGAACCCCAAGCTCCCGGTCCGAGAACGGAACCGCGCCGCCGTGCGACGTTTACCGAACCAGGGGATGAGGGTGCAGAAGACCATCGGCGTACCGGAGGCTGGTTCGGCTCGATACGACCGCCTCCCAACCATCCCCCGCGTCGCGCTCCTCGATCGATTGCGCGGCGCGCGTGACGTGCAGGTGGTCTCGATCAGCGCTCCGGCCGGCTATGGGAAGAGCTTCCTCCTTCGGCAGTGGGCGGACGTCGATGAGCGCGACTTCACGACCATCGCGGCAGATGACCGTCTCTTCACGGTCAGCGAGGCCTTCCTCCTCGCAGGTGAGCTCGCCGTCGGGTCCGATCCGTCGGTCCTCGTGATCGACAACGCCCACCTCCTTGACGACGCGGACGTCGAGGCGCTGATCGGGCTCGCGGACGAGTTCCGCGCCTCGTGCCAGCTCGTGTTCGTGGCACGTCACTCGTTGGCGGCGGTCGCTCGGCTCCGCTCCGAGGGTCGACTGCTCGAGATCGAACCGCCTGATCTGACGATGAGCCTCGAGGAAGCGGACCCGTTGATCCGCTCGGTCGATCCATCGATCACTGCCCAGGAAGTGGATGTCCTCGTCGACCGAACCGAGGGCTGGCCGGTGGGCTTGTACCTCGCGGCGTTGGCGAGACGCGACGAGCAGGGACCGACGGAGCCGATGACGGGGAACGAGCGCTTCGTCGCCGAGTATCTGCGCGCGGAGGTGCTCGCCCACCTCACCCGGGCTCAGATCCGGTTCCTCGTCCGGTGTTCGGCCCTGATGTTCCTCTCCGGTCCCCTGTGTGATGCGGCGTTGCGACGGACCGGTTCGGGCCGGATCCTCCGAGAGGTCGCGCGGTCGGGCGCGATGCTGATCCCCCTCGACATGGTCGGGCAGACGTACCGGCTCCACCCGCTGTTCCGCGATCTGTTGCGAACGGAGTTGGAGGACGAGCCGGGTGCGTCGGCGACGATCGCCGGCCGAGCCTCGCTCTGGTGCGAGCGTCGCGGGCTGACCGATATGGCGATCGAACACGCGCGCATCGCGGAGGACACGGACCGAACGGCAGCGCTCTTCAGCGTGTACGGGCTCGATGCCGGGTGGTCCGGCCGGATCGACCGGATGGACGGATGGCTCGAGTGGCTCGCCGAACGGGCACCCCGCGAGCGCTACCCCGTCGTCGCGTTCTTCGCGACGTGGATCAACCTCCTGCTCGGTCGCGAGCGTGACGCCGCGCTGTCGGCCGCGGTGGCACAGGATGCTCGGGTCATCGGACCGATGCCGGACGGGAGCCCGCACGAGGCGTGGGTATCCGTTCTCCGGGCAGCGATGTGCCGTCACGGCGTGGATGCCATGGAGAAGGATGCCCAGCTCGCGATCGAAACCTTGGAGCCGTACAGCCCCTGGCAACCGAGCGCGTCCCTGCTCCTCGGCATGGCCTTGATGTTGTCCGGCGACCTGGGTGAGGCCGATCGTCACTTCGCGGACGCGATCGAGACCGGTGAGGAGCGCTACGCGCTCATCACGCTCTCGATCGCGTCCGCCGAGCGGGCCTTCATCGCGATCCTGCAGGGGCGATGGAACGACGCGGCGACCTGGGCAGCCCGGGCGTGCGAGCTTGCCGACCACGAGCCCGTGCGGCCCTTCGCGGCCCACGGCCCGGCACATGTCGCGGCGGCGCGCGTCGCGCGCCACCGAGGTGAGACCGAAGCCGCTCGGGCACATCTCGCGGTCGTGGACGAGTCGCTTCCCGCGTTGAACGGGGCCTTGCCGTACCTCGCGATCCAGGTGCGGCTCATGTTCGCGCGATGTGCGCTCGCCCTCGGTGACGAAGAGGGGGCGCGCCGACGGTTGGATGAGATCTCCGAGCTGATCCGCCGGGCGGGGAATCTCGAGAAGCTCGCGCGAAGCGCTGATGAGGTCCGCGGGCAGCTGATCGCAGCAAAGCACAAGGTCGCGAAGGACCTCCGGTTGACGGGCGCGGAGCTTCGATTGCTCCCGCTGCTTGCCACGCAGCTCACGTTCCGCGAGATCGGCGAACAGCTCCATCTCTCACAGCACACGGTGAAGGCGGAGGCGATCTCGATCTACCGCAAGCTCGGCGAGACCTCTCGCAGTCGCGCGATCGAGCGGTCGCGTTCGATGGGACTGCTGCCCGACTGATCGGCTCGGTGCCGAGCGCGCCCTATGGCAACGGAGTCCTGCACGTTCCATCCCTTTCGCGTGATGCGCGAGGGACGCCTTTCACCGTGGATGGAGCCCTCAGCCCGATCCAGTCCTACGGAGCGGTCGAGGGGGCAGGTACGAGCGAGCTCGAGCCGAAGACGCGTGCACTCGTGCGCCTCGCGGCGTATGTCGCGTTGGACGCCTCGGCCCAGGCCTATGAGGACGCGGTGGGAGCGGCCATGGGGAGCGGCGCCACGGCCGACGAGATCATCGGCGTTCTGTTCGCGGTGGCGCCGGCCGTGGGCGTCGCCCGGGTGGTGTCGGCCGCGCCCAAGCTGGCGTCCGCGATGGGCTTCGACGTCGATCGCGCGATCGAGTACCTGACCACGAACGGCACGGACGCGACCGGTTCGCCATGAGGGCGTGCCCGCCGATCACCTACGAGACCGGCGGGCGATGAGATGCCAGTGCCGCATCGAGCTCGGCCGCAGCCTTGCTCGCGGCTGCCTCGCCGATCTCGGGTGCGATCGCGAGGAAGACGCCGATGATCTCGTCGAGCTCGGCCCCTCCATCGATCGCCGCATCGACGTTCGAGAGATAGGAAGGGAGCTCACCTCGGAGCGCGATCGTTGCCGCCAGCCGGGCCAGCGCCGAACCCTTCGCGTCCAACCCCAGAACCGCTCCTTGTGCATAGGCACCGAGAACACGAGTGAGCGCACGTTCGTCATGCATACTCAAGCGGCGCAGTAGCTCCTCGGGTTCATCCACAGGGTCTCCCGCTTCCAGTCGTCATCGAGCCTACGTGCGACATCATCCCCGCGCATCCCCCGTTCGGGATGGAACCTCAGGGACGCCCGACCCGTGGCAGACTCGACCACGTGCCCGAGGGGATGAACGTCGACGTCGCCCACAAGCTCAGCGAACGCGAGGAGCGGGAGGCCAAACAGAAGCGGCGGTGGCAGGAGCTCGCCGAGATCGGAGAGGTGATCATCCTCGCGATCGTGGCGATCGCGACCGCATGGAGCGGCTACCAGGCAGCGAGATGGGACGGACGTCAGGCCTTCCAGTACGGCACCGCGTCGCATCTCCGCGTGCAGGCTGATGAGGCCGACACGCTCGGAAGGCAACAGCGGCTGCTGGACGTTTCCACCTTCAACACGTGGATCCAAGCTCACGAGGAAGGCAACGAGCGGCTCGCGGATCTCTACGTCCGTCGATTCAGCGATGAGTATCGGGTCGCGTTCGACGCGTGGCTGAAGACCCATCCGTTCTCCAACCCGGATGCGCCGGCGGGCCCGATCTTCATGCCTGAATACCACAACGCGCAGACGGAGTTGGCCGCCACGCTGAACGGACAGGCCGATACCGCGTTCGAGGCCGGGACCGCCGCGCGTGAGACGGCGGATCGATACGTGCGCCAAACCGTGCTCCTCGCGACGGTGCTCTTCCTCATCGCCGTCGCCCAGCGCTTCACGATCCGCGGCGCACGGATCGCGGCCATGCTGGTGGCCGCGGGTCTCATGGTGGTGGCGCTGGTCGGTGTCGCCTCGCTCCCTCGCATCTGAGGGATGCCGCGCCTCGACAGGACGCCTCCAGCAGCGCACATCGTCCGATTCGGAGGATGCAGCCGGAGCTCCCCTCCGCCAAGATGCAGCTCCATGAGCCTTCGAAGGGCCTCACGGCGGGGCGGACCGTGACGAACCTCGATCTCGCGAGGCTCCAGTTCGCATCCACCAGCATCTACCACTTCCTGTTCGTGCCCGTGACGATCGGCCTCGCCGTCTTGGTCGCCCTCCTGCAGACGACTTGGCACAGGCGTGGCGACGAGGCTTACCTGCGGCTCACCCGGTTCTTCGGCACGCTCTTGGTGATCAACATCGCGGTTGGCGTGGTCACCGGCTTGGTGCAGGAATTCCAGTTCGGGATGAACTGGTCGGCCTACTCGCGCTACGTCGGCGACGTGTTCGGAGCGCCGCTCGCGATCGAAGGGCTCGGCGCGTTCTTCCTGGAATCCGTGTTCCTGGGGCTGTGGCTGTTCGGGTGGGGCCGGCTATCACCCCGCGTGCATCTGGCGACGATCTGGGCGGTCGCGGCCGGCGCCGCGCTCTCGGCGGCATTCATCATGGCCGCCAACTCGTGGATGCAGCACCCCGTCGGCTATGCGGTGGTCAACGGCAAGGCGCAGCTCACCAACATCTGGGCCGTGATGACCAACCCGGTGTTCGTGTGGGGGTACCTCCACGTACTGCTTGCCTCGTTGGTCACCGGATCCGCGGTGATGCTCGCGGTGTCGGCATGGCACCTTCGGCACGGGTCCCAGGTGGAGCAGTTCCGGATGGCCGCGTCGCTCTCGCTCGTCGTCCTGCTCCCGGCGTCGCTGTTCGCGATGATGGTCGGCAGTCACCTCGGCGTCATCGAGACCACCTATCAGCCGATGAAGGTCGCCGCGATGGAGGCGGAGTGGGAGTCGTGCCAACCGTGCTCCTTCTCGGCCTTCCAGATCGGCGGGGGGAAGAACGACGAGACGCCGACCAAGATCATCGCCATCCCGCACTTGCTCTCGCTGCTCGCGGACGATTCGTGGAACGGGCCGGTCGAGGGGATGAACGAGCTCAACCAGCAGTACCAGCAACAGTACGGGGCGGGGAACTACGTCCCGGACGTCTTCATCCAGTACTGGTCGATGCGCGTGATGGCGTACTTGGCCGTCGTGGTGTTCCTGGTCGCGCTCCTCGGCGTGTATCTCCTGTGGCGGAAGAAGCTGATGACCACGCGGTGGTTCTTGTGGCTCGCCGTCTGGGCGGCCGCGATCCCGTTCCTGATGAACACGGCCGGGTGGATGCTCACCGAGAACGGGCGACAGCCATGGATCGTCCAGGGATTGATGCAGACAAATCAGGGCGTCTCGCCATCCGTGAGCGCGACGTCGATCTGGATGAGCCTCACAGTGTTCGTCTTGCTCTACGGCGCGCTCGCCGTGGTCGACTGGACGTTGATGGTGCGCTACGCCCGCAAGGAGCTGGCCCCGGCGGGCGGAACCGACGAACACGACCTGAGCGAAACAGCGATGGCGTACTGAGGAGCAGCGGATATGGGTCTTCAGGTCTTCTGGTTCATCGCCATCGCCTTCTTGTGGACGGGGTTCTTCGTGCTGGAGGGGTTCGATTTCGGCGTCGGGATGCTGCACGGGGTGATCGGGAAGACCGAGGAGGAGCGGCGCGTCGCGAGCGCCACGATCGGCCCGGTCTGGGACGGCAACGAGGTGTGGCTGATCGTGGCGGGGGCCGGCATCTTCGCGGCCTTTCCATCGTGGTACGCGACGATGTTCTCGGCCCTGTACCTCGCCATAGTCTTGCTCCTGGTCGCCCTGATCGTGCGGGGCGTGTCCTTCGAGTTTCGGGGCAAGCGGGACGGGGCGGCGTGGAAGAGGAACTGGGGCCGGCTCCAAGGCGCCGGGAGTTTGTTGGCGCCGCTGCTGATCGGTATCGCCCTTGCCGACCTGCTCCATGGCCTGCCGATCGACACGAGCCAGGAATTCACCGGGAACTTCTGGGATCTGCTCAGCCCATACTCCGTGTTCGCCGGCATCACGCTTGTGCTCCTCTGTCTGCTGCACGGGGCCACGTACCTCTCGCTCAAGACCGAAGGTGACCTCCGAGAGCGCGCGCATCGTCTGGCCCGACGGTTCACCCTCGTGACGGGGGCAGCCGTCCTGGTCTTCGGGATCTGGACCCAGGTCGTGATCCATCACGGCGCCTTCCCCGACTTCCTCACGGTGGCGGCCGTGCTCGCGATCGTCGCCTCGGCGTGGCTGTTGGTCGAGCGCCGCGAGGGATGGGCCTTCGCGATGACCGCGTTCGCGATGGCGGCGACGGTCCTGACGTTCTTCATCGATCTCTACCCGAACGTGATGGTGTCGAGCACCAGCACCGCGTACAACCTGACCGTGCAGAACGCGTCGTCCGCGCCCTACGCGCTCAAGGTGATGACGGTCGTGGCGGTCATCTTCCTTCCGGTCGTCATGGTCTATCAGGGCTGGACGTATCACGTGTTCCGGAAGCGGTTGGCGAGCCCCGGCGCACCCGCGACCCGTCCGTCCGCATCCGGGACGGGGGCGTCCCCAGCAGCGGCAGGAGGCGCGCCGGTAGAGTCCTGAGGCCGTGCGCCCGCTCGATCCCCGACTCCTGCGACGTGTTCGGCCCGCGCGTGTTGCCCTCGCGGCCGACGTCCTCTTCGGGTTCCTGGCCACGATCGCGCTCCTGATCCAGGCGACGTTGTTCGCCGCGATCGTGGCCCGCGCGTTCGAGCATCGACCGCTCGATCCTCGCGAGGTCATCGCGTTCTGCGGGGTCGTGGTCGCACGTGCAGTGTTCGCTGCAGGATTCGAAGCGACCGGCCGGAGAGCGGCGGCGCTCGCCACGTCGGAGCTCCGGATGGCGTTGGTGGAGCGACGCCTCTTCGACATGCCCACCGCGGCGGACGGAGCGGAGGCCGGAGAGATCGCCGCCGCGGCCGTGAGCGGGGTGGACGGGCTCGAGGCGTACTTCGCCCGATACCTTCCACAACTCGTCTTGGCCGTTCTCGTGCCGATCGCCGTGCTGGCGTGGACGGCCGCGATCGATCTGACCTCGGTCGTGATCATGGTGCTGACGCTGCCGCTCATCCCCGTGTTCATGGTGCTGATCGGCCGGTACACCGAGTCGAAGACGAGAGCGCGCTGGGTGGCCTTGACGCGGCTCTCGAACCACTTCCTCGACGTCGTTCGGGGACTTCCCACGCTCCGGGCCTTCAACCGCGGCGCCGCCCAGGCGGAACGGATCGAGGCGGTGAGCGAGGCGTACCGCCGGACCACGATGGAGACGCTTCGAGTGAGCTTCCTCTCCGGAGCGGTGCTCGACCTGGCCGCGACGCTCGCGACGGCCCTGGTTGCCGTCACGCTCGGCGTGCGGTTGGTCGAGGGAACGGTCGCCTTCCGGCCTGCGTTGACCGTCCTGCTCCTCACGCCGGAGCTCTACATCCCGCTCCGCAGCCTCGCGGCGCAATTCCATGTGAGCGCGGATGGGCTGGCCGCCGCGGAGAGGATCCTCGATCTGATCGAAGCGCCCGAGACACCAGCCGTCGGCACCGATCGTGTCCCGGATCCGTGGCGATCGCTGCGTCTTCGCGACATATCTCTCCGGAACGAAGAGCGGGGCAGCAAGCTCCTTGACGGATTCGACCTCACCATCGAACGCGGCGAGGTCGTCGCACTGGTCGGACCGAGCGGCGCCGGCAAGAGCACCGTCGCCGCGTTGCTCCTGGGTCTGCGCACCCCCGACGGTGGCACCATCACCGTGGACGGCACCGACCTCGCCACGCTCGACCTCCGTGGATGGCGAACGAACGTTGCGTGGGTCCCGCAGCGCCCCACGGTGTTCCGCGGCTCGGTCCGGGACAACATCGCGATCGGCAACCCCTCCGCATCCATCGAGCAGATCGACCGGGCATCGAAGGCGGCAGGCCTCGATGAGGTGGTGGCGGACCTCCCGCGGGGGTACGAGAGCGACATCGGAGAGGGAGCTCGTGGCTTGTCGGCGGGCGAGACACGACGCCTCGCCCTCGCGCGAGCGCTCGCTCGCTCCGCCCAGCTCGTGATACTCGACGAGCCGACCGCGAACCTCGACGCCGAAAGCGGCGAGTCGATCGCAGCCTCGATCCGCGAGCTCGGTGCCGACCGAGCGGTGTTGCTGATCGCGCACAGCCCCGAGCTGGCGCGTTCCGCAGATCGGATCGTCCGGATCGAGGACGGTCGGGCCGTCGCCGTGTCGAAGCAGGCGGTCCTCCCATGAACACGCTGCGGGAACTGCTCCGCATCGCGAGGTTGCCTCGTGCACGCATCGTCGTGTCCGTGGTGCTCGGTTCCCTCTCCGTCCTCTTGGGGGTCGGGTTGATGTCCCTCGCCGGTTACGTGATCTCGCGTGCGGCCGAGCATCCACCCATCCTGTCCCTGACCGTCGCGATCGTCGCCGTCCGGGTCTGCGGGATCGGCAAGCCTGTCGCCCGGTATCTCGAGCGCCTCGAGCGGCACGATCTCGCCTTCCGTGTCCTCGCGCGCATGCGGGTCGGCTTCTTCCGCCAGATCGAGCCGCTCGTCCCCGGGCGCCTGCCCGAGCTCCGACGGGGCGATCTGCTCGCAACCATGGTTGGCGACATCGACGCGATGCAGGAGCTCTTCCTCCGCGGGCTCGCGCCTCCGCTCGTGGCCGTCGTGGCCGGCGGGATCTCCATCGCGATCGCCGCCGCGTTCCTGCCCGCCGCGGGGCTGATCCTCGCCGCCGGTCTCCTGGTCGGTGGCATCGGCATCCCATCGCTTGCAGCTTTCACCAGCCGGCGCACCGGCCCCCGCCAGGCCGCGGCTCGGGCCGAGATGACCGCCGAGCTCGTCGACCTCCTTCGCGGCGGCCCGGAGCTCGTCGTCCTCGGTGCGGCCGAGGAGGCCGTCGAGACGGTTCGAACCCTCGACACGGAGTTGGTGCATCTCGAACGGCGTGAAGCGAAGGCCGCCGGTTTCGTCGAAGGACTGTCCACGGCCGTGTCGGGCCTCACCGTCGCCGGTGTGCTGGTCGTGTGCGCGACCGCGGCCGCCGCCGGGACCCTCGACCGTGTGATGGTCGCATCGCTCGCGCTCCTCGCGATGGCTTCGTTCGAGGCCGTGGCGCCGCTCCCCGCCGCCGCACAGGTCCTCCGAGGCACGATCGGATCGGGGCGTCGGTTGCTTGACATCACGCGGCAGGAGCCCAGCGTCATCGACCCTCCGGAGCCAGCCGATCCCCCGCGGGACCCGACGGTGATGCTCGAGCAGGTCGGGTTCGGGTACGCCGACGAAGAGGCATGGGAGCTCCGTGACGTGAACCTCCAGCTTGAGCCGGGACGGTCGGTCGCGCTCATCGGGCGGTCGGGGGCGGGGAAGAGCACGATCGCCGCATTGATGGTCCGGTTCCTCGACCCGGATGCCGGCCGGGTGATGGTGGGTGGTGCCGACGCACGCACCGTGCGACAGCACGACGTTCGATCGTTCGTGACGCTGGACGCTCAGGAGGCTTATCTCTTCTCGACGACCATCCGAGAGAACGTTCGGCTCGCGAACCCTCCCGCGGACGATCACGACATCGAACGAGCCCTTCGACGCGCGCAGATCTGGGAGTGGATCGCCTCGCTGCCCGACGGCTGGGACACGTACGTGGGCGAAGAGGGGACGTTGGTGTCCGGTGGGGAGCGCCAGAGGATCGCCCTGGCGAGGACGTTCCTGGCCGACGCCCCGGTGGTCGTCCTCGATGAACCGACGGCGCATCTGGACCCAGAGACGGCGGAGCGGCTCGTCGATGACGCGCTTCACGCGACCGAAGGTCGGACGGTCCTGCTGATCACGCACCGGCCGGAAGGTCTCGACGCGGTCGACGAGATCCTGCGTCTCCGCCGAGGACGCCTCGATCCGCAGAAGTCGTCGCGAGCGAGCCTCCCAAACCGCATCCCCCGAAAGGGATGATGCGACCCTCCCCTCGCCCGCCTAGGCTAGGTTCCAGGGAGCTCGCGCGACGCGCGGGCAGGGAGGTGCGCGTACATGCTGGCGACCGAATGGTCACTGGGAAACGTGCTGTGGGCCATGCTCGTCTTCTTCTTCTGGTTCATGGCGATCTGGATCTTCATCACGGTCTTCGCCGATATCTTCCGGCGTCGGGATCTGTCGGGCGGGGCGAAGGCCGGGTGGATCATCCTGATCTTCATCGTGCCGTTCCTGGGCGCGATCATCTATCTGATCGCCAGGCCGAAGATGACCGCGCAGGACAAGGAAGACATGGAACGGATGCAGGAGGCCGAGCGCCGGGTGTCGGGGTACTCCCCCGCGGATGAGGTGGCGAAGCTCTCGAAGCTCCGTGACGACGGCAAGATCACCGCGGAGGAATACGAGGACATGAAGAAGCGCGCGATGATGCAGCTGTAGGGCTTGGGTCGAACGATCGACGAGACCCTCGGCGTCCCGACTTCGTCGGCCTATGCCAGCCGATCGGTCAGGTGCTCCCCCACGCGGATCGCGTTGGCCATCGCGGTGAGTGCCGGGTTCACCGCCCCGATGCTCGGGAAGAAGCTGGTGTCGACGACGTAGAGGTTGTCGAGGTCGTGTGCCTTGCAGTTCGGGTCGAGGACCGACGTCGCCGGATCGTTCCCGAAGCGGCACGTGCCGGCCTGATGCGCCACGCCGGCGATCGGGATGCTCATGTGCATGTAGAAGTTCTTGTCCAACACGTGGTGATCGGCCAACCCCGTGTGGTTCAGGATCCCCTTCAGCTCGTGGTACAGGCGGCCCGCCTCGTCGTCGTTGGTGGACCGGTACGCGAGATGCACGTTCCCATCGCCGTCCAGGGTGAGGCGGTTCTCCGGGGTCGGGAGATCCTCCGTGGTGAGCCAGAAATCCACGGCGTGCCGCGCTGTCTCGGCCAGGCTCCAGTGCGGCGCCAGCTTCGTCAGCTTCGGCTCCTCGCCCTTCATCGCCTCCGCGTTGGACTTGCCGACCATCTGGATCTGCCCGACCGGCCAGTCGTAGTCCTTCGCCCCGAAGTAGAAGTCGTTGACAGCCAGGGTCTTCTGGAAGACCGAGTCGTTCGGCTCCTTCGAGAGCGCCACGACGGCCTTGCTGTTGTGGAACATGTAGTTGCGTCCGACCTCATCGGATGCGTTCGCGAGCCCGTTCGGATGGGTGTCGCTCGCCGACGCCAGCAGGATCTTCGCACTGTTCGACGCACCGGCCGAAAGAGCGACGATGTCGCCCACGTACGTCTCCTGCGTGCCGTCCCGCGCGACGACCACCCCGGTCACGGTTCGGCCGGACGGGTCGGTCTCGAGCCGCACCACCTCGGCGTTCACGAGCAGCGTCACGTTCGGCGACTCGAGCGCGGGCCGTACGGCGATCGCCTCGGCATCGGACTTCGCGTGCACGAGACAGGGATAGCCGTCGCACCACGTGCACCGGATGCAGGTGCTCATGGCCCTGTGGCCCTCGTCGAGCATGATCCCGCACGGGGCGTGGTACGGGTGATAGCCGGCGGCGGTCAGGTCGTCCGAAAGCTGCTGGATCCGAGGCTCGTGCGAGACCGCGGGCCACGGGTATTGCTGGCTCCAATGGCCCTCGATGGGATCCTCGCCGTGAAGCCCGTGCACCTGGTACAGCTGCTCGGCCTTCGAGTACCACGGCTCGAAGTCGTCGTAGGAGAGCGGCCACGCCGGCGAGACGCCGTCGATGTGCTTCAGCTCCCCGAAGTCCTGCGGCCGCAGCCGGTACAGCGCGGCCCCGTACAGCTTCGTGGCACCACCCACGAAGTAGTGCACCTGGGGCTGGAACGGCTCCCCCGCAGGGTCGTACCACGTGTCCTGCGAGACGTACTTGCCTTGGACGAACACGGGATCCGGATCCCAGTTGTCTCGCTCGCGTGGAAGGAAGTCGCCACGCTCGAGCAGCAGGATCTTCTTCCCCGACTGGGCGAGCGTGTGTGCGAGCGTGCCGCCACCGGCTCCGGTCCCGATGATGATCACGTCGTATCGCTCAGGCATCGTCGTCTCCCCAATCGATGTGTGCGGCGTCGGACCTGTCCAGGATCTGTGGTGCACGGCCCTTGCCGTGGTAGTCCCACGCCCAGCTGATGAACGCATCGACCCGCTGCCGAACCCCGCTCATGAGCCAGGCGTGCACGCCGAGCCACGCCGCGAACGCGACCGCGCCGTGGAGCTCGTGGCGATGCTCGCCCATCTCGGCGACCGCCGCCCCCCGGCCGATCATCGCCATGATCCCCTTGTCGTGGTAGTCGAACGGTTCGCGTGGCTTCCCCGCGAGGTCCGCGAGGATGTTGTCGGCCGCCTGGACCCCGGCTTGCAAGGCGACCGAGCCGAGCTGCGGGAACGCGTTGCCGTCCCCGGCCGGGATGTTGGCGATGTCGCCGACCACGTAGACGCCCGGGTGGTCGGCCACCGTGAGGTCGGGCAGCACGTCGATGCGCCCACCACGTCCCTGCTTGAGCCCCGAGGTGTCCGCGAGCGGTGCGGCCATCAGACCGCCTCCCCAGACGACGCAATGGGTCGGGATCGCGTCGCCGTCCGAGAGCAGAACGTGGTCGGCGGCGATCTCCTTCACGGACGTCCCGAGCCGGAGTTCGACGCCGAAGTCCGTCAGGACCTTGGACGCGTAGTCGTGCGCCTTGGGTGAGAAGGGCCCCAGGACCGCGTCGCCGAGGTCGACCATGATGACCTTCGCGTGATCGACCGCCAGTTCGTGGTACTGGGACGGCATCACGTCACGGACCAGCTCGGCGATCGCCCCCGCAACTTCGGTTCCCGTGGCGCCGGCTCCGACGATCACGAAGTTCAAGGCGCCCTTGTCCACGAGCGAGGGATCCCGGTCGGCATCTTCGAAGACCGCCAGGATCCGCGCCCGCAGCCGCTTCGCATCCTCGAGGGAGTACAGCGGGAACAGGTGCTCCGCGCCGGGCGTGTCGAAGAAGTTCGCCTGGCTCCCGGCGGCGAGAACGAGGAAGTCCCCGGAGAACGCCTGGGCACCGGTGAGCGTCACGGTCTTCGTCTCGGGGTCGGCGGACGCGACCTCGCCGAGCTTCACGCTGATGCTCGGGTGCTTCCGGAACAGCTGACGGATGTCCATCGCCACATCGGAGGCCGAGAGCTGATACGTCGCCACCTGGTACAGGAGCGGCAGGAACTGGTGGTAGTTGTGCTTGTCGATCAGGGTGACATGGACGTCGTCGTCGTGCTTCGCGAGCTCTTTCGCGCAGCCGATCCCGGCGAACCCGGCGCCCACGATCACCACTTCTGCTGGTGTGCTCACGCTCGATCTCCTCCTTCGGTCCTGTTGGCGATCCCCCAGGCGCCGGTCCACGCACGATCCGGCTGCAGGCGGAGCACGCCGAGTCCGGAGCGGAACGCGTTCGCCGGACACGTCATGGGCTCGATCGCGATCCCGCGCCTCCGGCGTAGCGCGGGCTCCAACGTGTCGCCCGTGTACACCATCAGGTAGTCGAACCCGCGCCCGGCCCACACCGACGCGCTTCGTTCGCCGGGACCGTCGACGGATGCGCGCACCACGCCGTCATCGCCGCGGACCAGGTCCGTGAAGCAGGTGTCCATCACGGTCGCGCCGATCGCCCGTCGCGTCCCGAAGTCGAACGGCGTTCCCTGCACGGGTTCGTCGGTGGTCGGCAGCCCACGTTCGTCGGTCGCCATGTGACGGCGGGCCGGAACCTCCAGGAGGACCTCGTCGAGCGACGCCCCGACCGTCAGGTACGGATGGAACCCGATCCCGAACGGCGCCGGACCATCGGAGCGATTCGTGGCCTTGGCCGTGATGGTTAGTCCGTCCGGAGCGAGCCGGTACGAAACCTGGAGCTCAAGCAGCCAGGGATAGGCCGGTTGCGGGTGCAGGACGCAGCCGAGCGTCACGGCGTTCCCGCCTTCGGTTCTCGAGCTCAGTTGCCACGGGAGCCACCGCACGAGCCCGTGGATCGCGTTTCGGCGCTCCGGCTCGTCCAGGGCAGCCCGGCCCTCCTTGTCGTACCGCGTGTACCGACCGTCCTCGAGGCGGTTCGGCCACGGGGCCAGGATCTGGCCACGCCCTGCCAAAGACATCTCGCCGACGTCGAACCCGTCGACCACGTCGGCGCCATCGACGGCGTATGAGCGAAGGGTCGCTCCGACCTCGGTGATGACCGCTCGCTGGTTCTCGAAGGAGATCTCGTGCTGAAGCCCCGAGGGGATCGCGGTCGTGATCGAAGTCGGCATCGAGATACCGACTACAGCTCGGCGAGCCGTTCGGACAGGATCAGCCGGCCCGCCGCTTCGATCATCGCGAGATGCGAGAACGCCTGCGGGAAGTTGCCGAGGTGGTGACCGGTCTCCGTGTCGAACTCCTCCGCGTACAGACCGAGCGGTGACGAGATGCGGATGAGGCGCTCCAAGAGGTCGCGCGCACGCTGCTCCTCGCCGATGATGGCGAGCGCGGAGACCAACCAGAACGAACAGATCAGGAACGTGCCCTCCTTGCCGGAAAGACCGTCGTCGGTCTCGTCCGTGCGGTAGCGGAGGACGAAGCCGTCTTCGGTGAGGTCGTCGGCGATCGCGAGCACCGTGGCACGGAGCCGGTCGTCGTCAGGTGGCAGGAACCCGAAGATGGCCGCGAGCAAGACGGAGGCGTCCAGCGATCCGGTTGCGTAATGCTGCTTGAGGACGCCCTTGTCGTTGATGCCGTTCTTCAGGATGTCGGCCTGGATCTCATCGGCGGTCGTGCGCCACGCGGCCTCGAGGTCCTTGTCGCCGCGGATCCCTGCCAGGTTCGCGGCGCGATCCATCGCAACCCAGCACATCAGCTTCGAGGAGACGTAGTGTTGCGGTGCGCCGCGCGCCTCCCAGATCCCCTGGTCGGGCTCTTGCCAGACCTTCTGCGCGCACGTTGCCTGGCTCTGGACGATCGGCCAGAGACGTCGCGGCAGCCGTTCGCTCCTGCGGGTATGCAGGAGGATCGAGTCGAGCACGGCCCCGAAGACGTCGTTCTGGCGCTGGTCGAACGCCCCGTTGCCGATCCGGACGGGACGGGCGCCGGCGTACCCGGACAGGTCGTCCCTCGTGGTCTCGGTGAGGTCCCGACGGCCGTCGATCCCGTACATGATCTGCAGCGATCCATCCTCGGTCGGCTCCACATCGGCGACGAACTGCATGAATTCGTCGGCCTCCCAGTCGAGCTGAAGGAGGTGGAGCGCTCGGAGGGTGAACGTGGTGTCGCGGATCCACGTGTACCGATAGTCCCAGTTCCGCTCCCCACCGGGGGTCTCGGGAAGCGACGTCGTGAGCGCGGCGACGGTCGCGCCCGTCGGCATGTACGTCAGGCCCTTGATCGCCAGCGCCGAGCGCTCGAGCATCGCACGCCACGGGTGATCGATCGCGCGCGCGTGATCCAGCCATCCGCGCC
This sequence comes from Actinomycetota bacterium, assembly GCA_036395715.1. Taxonomy (GTDB): domain Bacteria; phylum Actinomycetota; class UBA4738; order UBA4738; family HRBIN12; genus AC-51. Next base: position 32,235 of record DASWDB010000141.1, read on the forward strand.
AATAGCGGACGGTCGCGACGATGCGGGCGTCGGCCTCGTCGGCCGTTGCGGGTGCGGCGAAGTCCTCGGCCCACGACAGGGCGCAGAACAGCCGCTCGCCGGCCGAGATGACGTGTCTGGCGCGGACCCGCCCTCCTTCGATCCCGAGCGGCATGTCGGTCGTGAGGCGGACCGTCACGCCGGCGCCGGTCGCATCGGCGGTGTGACGGGCGTCGTCGACCAGCGCCCACGCGGCCGACGTCCGCCCGTAATCGAACACCGGCTCGCAGATCAGCTCGATCTCGACACGACCCTCGAGGCAGACGATCGTGCGCACCAGCGTGTGGTCCGCGTCGTCATCGGCCGGTGGACGCGTGTGGGGCGTGACCGTGTCGTCACCCTCGCGGGTGCCCATGGTCAACGCGTCCCGGACCTCCACCCATCCGTCCGCGGTCCGCCAGGTCGTCACGAGCGTGTTCGTGCCGGCCTCGTAGACGCGCGACGCGGGGACGTTGATCCCGAACGGGGCCAGGCGGAAGTTGCCGGCCTCTCGATCCAGGAGGGTGCCGAAGACGCTGGGTGCGTCGAAGCTCGGGACGCAGAGCCAGTCGACCGAACCGTCCGGGGCGACCAAGGCCCCGGTGTGGCAATCCGACAGGAACGCGTAGTCGTCGATCGGGGGGAACGGCGACGGCATCGCCGCGCTCTGCCGAGCGCTCATGACGTCACCCACGGCTCGTGCCAACGGCCGTGTCCCGCCACCAAGTCGTCGGCGGCCTGAGGACCCCAGGACCCTTGGGCGTACGGATGGACGGCAGGCGGCGAATCCAGCAGGGGCTGCATGATCCGCCAGGCCTCCTCGACCGCGTCCTGCCGGGTGAATCGCGTGCTGTCCCCGATCATGGCCGCGTGCAGGAGGACTTCGTACGGCGTTGGACCCTCTCCGCCCTGGGTCGAGAACTCCATGTCGAGGGTGATCGGCTCTGCACCGGGCGCATCGCTGCGATGCGCTTCGACCACCATCCTGATCCCCGTCGTCGGATCGAGCCTGACCACGACCTGGTTCGGTTCGGCGTCTCGACCCAACATGTTGAAGCCGAGCTTGGGCGGATGCTTGAACACCAGCCGTAGCTCGGTCTGCGTGGCCGCCAGATGCTTGCCGGTGCGGATGAAGAACGGAACGCCCGCCCAACGCCAGTTCTCGATGTCCAGGCGGAGCGCCGCGTACGTCTCGGTCGTCGAGTCGGGGGCGACGCCGTCGGTCTTCAGGTAGCCGTCGTACTGGCCCCGGACGTAGTGCGCCGAGTCTGCGTCGGCGACCGCGCGGAAGAGTGCGACCTGCGACTCCTTGATCGTCTGAGGGTCGCCCCGGGACGGAGCCTCCATGGCCGATGCCGCCACCACCTGCATCAGATGATTGACGACCACGTCGCGGAGCGCACCGACCGGATCGTAGAAGTGGCCACGGTCCTCGACGCCGAAACTCTCCGCCATCGTGATCTGCACGCTCTCGAGGTAATTCCGGCTCCAGACGGGCTCGAGCATGGCGTTCATGAATCGGAGGTGGAGGATCTCGACCAGGCCCATCTTCCCCAGGTAGTGGTCGATCCGGTAGAGCTGTGACTCGTCGATGTACTGATGCAGCTCGGCCGCCAGCTCGCCCGCAGACTTCAGGTCGTGCCCGAACGGCTTCTCGACGACGACGCGCGCCGTCTTCGTCAGGCCCGCGTCCGAGAGTCCCTTCACGACCGTTCCGAACAGAACGGGGGGATCTCGAGGTAGAAGACCGGCGACTCCTTGCCCTTGATCGCGTCCGCGACGCGACCGTACGCCGCGGCGTCGGAGAAATCGCCCTGCACGTAGGAGAGCCGCTCCGCGAAGCGGTCGAACACCACCTTGTCCAGCGCCTCGCCGGTCCCTTCGATGCATTGGCGCGCGTGCTCCCTGAGCTTGTCGAGGGTCCAGTCGTCGACCGCCACCCCGACGATCGGGCAGTCGAGCAACTTGCGCATCTCCAGCCGGTAGAGCGAACGGAACGTCATCACCTTGGCCAAATCGCCGGTGATCCCGAAGACGACGAGCACGTCTGCCGGCCGAGGCTCGGATGGAAGCCGTTGCGATGTATCAGAAGCCATCGATCGATCCCCCTAAGGTCCAACGACGGCGAGCGCCGCACCTGTGAGTGTGACCGGGGGCATCGTCGTTGGCATCATCCGATACGGACGATTCCTGCTCGGCCCGACCGGCTACTGGAGAACGTTGACGGCCCGAGCGATGACGAGCCCCAAGATGGCGAGCGAGATGAGCGCTTGCAGCGCCATCGTGAGTTTCGCCCAGTGGGCCAGCGGCATGGCGTCGGTCGGACTGAACGCGACGGCGTCCGTGACACCCACGTAGAAGTAGTCGACGAACTGCGGCCGCCAGCTGGGAGGGGATATCTCGGGATCCAACTGTTGAGGGAAGGCGAAGTCAGGGCTCGCGGGCATCCCATAGGCGCGCGCGGCTGGGCCGCCGCCGTCGAATTCCCAATACAGCAAGGCGAACGCCAGGATGTTGATCAGCCAGACGGACCCGCCGGCCGTCAGCAACGTCGTCCCGTTCTGGAACTGGGGCACGACCTCGATCAGATCCTTGATCAGGATGACCGTCGAGACGAGCGCCGACAGGACCATCAGCAGGACGAGGGCGATCGAGAGGCCCCGCAGCACCTTGGACGTCTTGGTGATCGCGCCCGGGTCGGTGGCGATCAACGCCACCAGCAGGATCGCCATCCCGCTCGGGAAGATCCAACGAGGGCCAGAGGTCAGGCGCTCCGGGAGGGCCATCGTGAGCGAGATGACGGACACGACGGCGAGGGTCATCGGCCATCTCGGCTCGCCCTTCACACGCTCGCCGCTCGACGAGGCCATGCTCAGTGGTGGAAGGCGCTCGTCGGCGCGGCAGGCTTCGGCAAGGGACTCGGCAAGGAGTCCAGGTACCCGACCGAGCTGCGGATGTCGGCGAGCAGCAGGCTCGTGAGGTCCATCGACACGCCGTTGCGGAACACGACCCGCATGACCGTCATGTCCTGCAGATCCGCCGGCATCGGATACGCGGGGACCTGCCACCCGCGTTCCCGAAGCCTGGCGGAGAGGTCGTGCAGATCCCAATCTCGCTCGCCGGTCAATGTCCAGGTCACGAGCGGCATCGTCGACCCGTTCGAGAGCAACTCGAACTCCTCCATCTCAGCGATCTCGGTCGCGAAGCGCCGTGCGGCGTCGCGGCACGCGGCGTGCACCCTGCGGTACCCCTCGCGACCGAGTCGCAGGAAGTTGTAGTACTGCAGCAAAACCTGGGCGCCGGGACGCGAGAAGTTGAGCGCGAGCGTGGGCATGTCGCCTCCGAGGTAGCTCACGGAGAAGATCAGTTCGTCCGGCAGGTACTCCTGCTTCGCCCAGACGACCCACCCGAGGCCCGGGTACACCAACCCGAACTTGTGTCCCGACGCGTTGATCGAATGCACGCGTGGCAGGCGGAAGTCCCACTCCAGATCGGGATCGAGGAACGGCGCGATGAACGCGCCCGAGGCGCCGTCGACGTGCAGCGGCACGTCGAGCCCCGTCCGCTCCTGCAGGTCGTCCAAGGCTGCGGCCAGTTCCTTCACCGGCTCGTAGTCGCCCGTGTACGTGACACCGAGGATCGCGAGCACCCCGATCGTGTGTTCGTCGACCGCGGCGAGCATCCCCTCGGGCGTGAGATTCGGATGCTCCTTGGAGACCGGGACGTAGCGGGGTTCGACGTCCCAGTACGCGGCGAACTTCTCCCAGACCACCTGGACGGATGAGCTGAACACGATGTTGGGGCTGTCGATCGACTTCCCCGCATCCCGCCGCGACTTCTCCCACCGCCGCTTGAACGCGAGTCCGGCGAGCATGCAAGCTTCCGACGACCCGATCGCCGACGTCCCGATCGTCGTGTGCGGTTCGGGCGAGTTCCAGAGATCGGCGAGGATATGGACGCACCGCTCTTCGATGGCCGCCGTCTGCGGATATTCGTCCTTGTCGATCATGTTCTTGTCGAACGCTTCCGAGTAGAGCTTCGCGGCTTGCGGCTCCATCCAGGTCGTCACGAACGTCGCGAGGTTCTGCCGAGCGTTCCCGTCTAACAGGATCTCGTCGTGGATGATCTGGTAGGCGGAATCCGGGAGCATCTCCCCGTCGGGGATGCGCCACCTCGGGATCGCGGTCTCGCCGCCACGGGCGAACATCGGATTGACCGAGATCTCCTCCGATGCGTTCGTTCTATCGTGTTCGTGTCCGGTCATCGGAAGTCCCCTCCCTCAGAGCAACAGCGCGAAGCCGTGCTCGCGGATGCGTGGACGACGACAGCCGATGTCGCATGATGAGCGCCAGGTCCACGAGACGAGCGCCGAGCCCGTCTCAGACGCTACTCGCGCATCAACATCGCGACGGCTTCGCGCTCCAGGTCGATGTACGCCTCGCCACTGACGTCGACGGCGACGCGCCTGATCGTCCCACCGGTGAATCGCCACGGCTCCACGCCCGGATAGTCGTCGGTGACGCCGGCGCCCCCGTCGCGCCCGATGCAGAGCCCCTCGCCCGCGATCATGAACTTCCCGGGCTGCGTCTTGATCGGCCCATCGCCGACCTTCGTATCGCCGTGCCAGAGCGAGAGCGATCCGGTCGCCACGCCGGGCGGGTCCTCGCCGCTCTTGTCGAACGACGCCGACAGGATCTGGTTCTCACCAACGGGCAGCTCCTCGGTCGCGACGACCTTCTGTTCGAACATGCCGACGAAGCTGTAGACGTAGTGGAGTCGGTTGTCCTTCACGTAAAGGGCATGGCCACCGAACGGCGAGCCGTGCGCGAAGAGGACGCCCTCAGCACCCTTGGCCGGGATGTCCACGAGCGCCCCGATCGCGAACGACCGGTTGCGGACGTTCACCGCCTGCGACTCGGGCACGTCGGCCGTGTCGGGGAAGTAGACGTAGCGGTCACGTGGGGGTGCCAGCACCGGACGCGGCGTGAGCATGATCTCGAGCGCCGAGCGGTCGTCGAGCGGGAACGCCTGGTTGGCGCCGGCTTCGGCGAACCAGAGGTTCTGGAGCTCCCGGACCTTGTCCCGGTTCTCCTTCGCGACGTTGTGCAGCTCGGCGCGATCGACCTGCGTGTGATACAGCTCCCACTCGTCGTCGTTGAAATGGCTCCAACCGGCGATCGTCGGGTGATTCGTGACGGCCTTCCAGCCGTCGTGCCAGATCGCCCGGGAGCCCAGCATCGAGTAGAACTGCGTCGTCCGCGTCGACGGCGCATCCGACTCCTCGAAGCTGGATCGCATGCTCACACCATCGAAGCTACTCTGGACGTGGCCCTTGATCGTCTCCGGAGCCTGGACGCCGAGCACGTCGAGGACGGTCGGGACGATGTCGATCGCGTGGTGGTACTGGTCGCGAACCTCGCCCTTGGACTTCAGACCTGCCGGCCACGAGATGATGCACGGATCGCTCGTGCCGCCGTTGAATTCGTAGCGCTTCCACATCTTGAACGGCGTGTTGAAGGCCATCGCCCATCCGTTCGGGTAGTGGTTGTACGTCTTCGGGCTGCCGAGCTCGTCGAGGAGCGGCATGTTGGCCTCGATGGTGTCGGGGATGCCGTTCGCGAACTTCATCTCGTTGACCGACCCGTTCGGGCCGCCCTCGCCTGAGGCGCCGTTGTCGGAGACGAGGATCACGAGGGTGTTCTCCCGCCAGCCGAACTCCTCGAGGAAGCCGAGCAGGCGCCCGATCTGGTCGTCGGTATGCGCGAGGAAGCCCGCGTACACCTCCGCCATGCGGCTGAACAGCATCTTCTCGTCGTCCGAGAGGGAGTCCCACGGCCGCGTGACGTCGAGCTGGGGGAACGGCTTGCCGTCGGGTCCCGTACGCGACTCCGTCGTGCCGATCGGATTGATCGGCGGCAGCTCGGTGTCCCTCGGTACCAGCCCGAGCTCCTTCTGACGGGCGAGGGTCTGCTCGCGCATCGCCTCGTAGCCCATGTCGAAGCGACCCCGATACGTCTCGATCCACTCTTTCGGCGCGTGGTGCGGTGCGTGGCATGCGCCGGGCGCGTAGTACAGGAAGAATGGCTTCTCCGGCGCGACCGTCTTCGCGTCCCTGATGAACTCGATCGCCTTGTCGGTGATGTCCACCGTCAGGTGGTAACCCTCCTCCGGCGACCTGGGCTGGTCGACCATGTGGTTGTCGTACACGAGGTCGGGATACCACTGACTCGTCTCCGCCCCGAGGAAGCCGTACCAGCGCTCGAAGCCGCGCCCGGATGGCCAGTTGCGACGCGGCGAGGCCAGGTTCATCTCATCGTCGGGGCAGAGATGCCACTTGCCCACCATGTAGGTGTTCCACCCGAGCTCGCCGAGGATCTCCGACAACATCCCGTTCTCCGGCGGGATCGTCCCACTCGCGTTCGGGAAGCCGATCGCCGCTTCCGTGATGCACGCCATGCTGTTGCGGGTGTGGTTGCGTCCGGTCAACAGGCAGGAGCGCGTCGGAGAGCAGAGCGCGGTCGTGTGCCACTGCGTGTAGCGCACACCCTCGGAGGCGAGTTTGTCGATGTTCGGCGTTTGGACCGGCCCGCCGTAGCACGACAGCGCGGAGAAGCCGACATCGTCCAAGACGACGTAGACCACGCTGGGGGCGCCGGCGGGAGCCGTGGGTGGCTCGAACGGCGACCAGTCGGGCTCCGAGTCCCGGATGTCGACGTTGATCGTTCCTTCGAACTCCTTCGGCATCGCTTCGCTCCTTCTCGTTCGGACCGACCTTCGCGCGTCGTTCAGACCTCGATCGTCGCCTTGATCTTGTTGGCCTTCACGGCCGCCTTGAGCGCGGCGTAGTCCCGGTCGTTCTGGTCGGCGTACGCCTCCGAGAAGGATGCGATCGCTCGGTCGAACACGTCGGAATTGCCCAGGTACGAGGCGATGGCGATCCGGTCTCCAGAACGCGAATGCGCTCTCGCGAGGGTCCATGCGCACATCTGCCCATAGACGTTCATGACCTGCGGGACCATGGCTTCCGGCGCCCACGAACCCTTCCAATCCCGGAGCTGCCGCAGGTAGAAGTCGCGCACGACGCCGTCGATCCCCGCCAGACGGTTCCAACCGAGGAAGATGTCGCTCGCCGCCTGCATGAGCCGCTGCCCTTCGACCACCCGCTGCCCATGGTTCGCGTACCGGCTCTTGCCGACGAACGGTTCCAGGACGGAAGCCTGTGCCTCCTTGGCCTGCAGGAAAAGCGGGTCCTGGCCGTCCCTGCCAAGCATCAGGACGATCCAGGCACGGGTCCCGACGCTTCCGACGCCGACCACCTTGCGTGCGAGATGCACGAACCGGAAGTCCTCCAGCAGGTGCTTGCGGTCTCCCTGCAAGGTTCGCCGGTAGGAGCGGATCAGGTCGTGGATCGTCTCCAGGAACTTGGTCGCCTGGTCCGCAGGAAGCAATTCCTCGACGGGGACGACCAGCGGCGGTTCGCTGATGATCCGTCGCTCGCCGTCGACGACGTGCGTCAGCTTGGCGAACGCCTCCAGGCTGTCTTTCGTCCGGGCCTTCGTCACCACGCGCTCCGCCGCTTTCAGGCTCTTCTTGTCGAGCATGGCTTGCAAGCTCGGCAGGCCCTGCTGCACCCGCGCGTGTGCGTACCACACCTCGAGATTGCGCATGTTCGCGAACTCCCGCATCGCGGATCGATACGCACCCGCCGCGCCGCGAACGACGTCGGCGCGCTCCTTGTCCGTGAAGCCGTTGTTGCGACCCGCGATTGCCAGGCTCGCGGCGAGGCGCTTCACGTCCCATTCCCACGGCCCGTGGGCAGTCTCGTCGAAATCGTTGATGTCGAACAACAGCTCCCGCTCGGGAGAGGCGAACAGACCGAAGTTCGAGACGTGGGCGTCACCGCAGGCTTGAACGATGAGGCCAGATCGCGGGGTCGAGGCCAGATCCGATGCCATCAGGGAGGCCGCGCCGCGGTAGAACGCGAACGGCGATGCGAGCATCCGCCCGTACCGGATCGGGACGAGCTCCTGCACGCGACTCTTCGCCTGCTCCTCCAGGAGGCCCACCGGATCCGGGCGGGTCGAGAGGGCGTCCCAGCCCGCGTGGCTCGAGCGCGGAACCTCGGCGCGAGCGGCCTTGCCCCGAGCAGCGCGCTCTTGGGGCGTGAGGTGCACGACCGACGCGCCGCCCTGGGCCCGCTCCTTCGGCTGGTCGAGATCTCCCTCGGCTGCCGGCGTTGCCGAATCCTTCGCGCTTCGGGATGACGTGAAGGTTGGTCCGTTCATAGCAGCGCTCCCTCCGGGGGCTCAGTGGAGACCGTCGAACACCATCGTGGCGAGTAGGACTCACTCCGACTTCGATCAAGCGGCCAAGGATTCGGGCCGGCTACGGTGCGACCGCGTGACTGGGGCCGCCGAACCATCGCGCGAGGATCGCGCGATGGGCACCGACTATATACGCCCGGCCTCTCCCGCGATGACCGGGCAACCCGTGAGTGTGCATCGCCCCGTGCGGGTGTCGTCCGTGAACACCGAGCCAAGGGCTGGCAGAATGACGCGGTTCGCGACCCATCGGAGGGGAAGGCGGAGATGGCGACCAGGGCCAAGACCCAGCGACTGCCGGTCCTCGAGGGCGTGTTGCCGATCGAGCGATCGGAGCTGAGCCCCGCGATCGTCGCGGGCATCACCCTCGCGGCGCTCGGGATCCCGGAGGTCATGGGGTACACGAAGATCGCCGGCATGCCGGTGGTCACCGGTCTGTACACGATCTTGATCCCGATCGCGGTGTTCGCGTGCCTAGGGTCGTCGCGCCATCTCGTCGTCGGCGCCGACTCGGCCACGGCGGCGATCATGGCGGCCGGCTTGGCGGGGCTCGCCCCCCTCGCCTCGCCCGACTACGTGTCGCTGGCAGGCATCACGGCGATCCTCTGCGCCGGGCTGTTGCTCCTCGCGAGGCTGATCCGGCTCGGATTCCTGGCCGACTTCCTGTCGCGAAGCGTGTTGATCGGGTTCCTGACCGGTGTCGGAATCCAGGTCGCGATGGGACAACTTCCCGGGATGCTGGGCGTGTCCGGTGGGACCGGCGGAACGCTGCCGAAGTTCTTCGGAACGTTGGAGCAGATACCCGACACGAGCCTGGCGACGCTTGCGGTCTCGGCTTCGGTGCTCGGGATCATCCTGGGCCTGAAGGCGATCGACAAGAGGATCCCCGGAGCGCTGATCGCGGTCGTCGGCTCGATCGTCGTGAGTTCGACCTTCGACCTGTCGACCCACGGCGTCGCGATCCTCGGACCGGTGCCCGGCGGTCTGCCGAAGTTCGGTGTTCCGCACTACGGTTGGAACGACTGGAGCACGCTGCTCGCGGCATCGGTCTCGATCTTCATCGTGATCCTCGCTCAAAGCGCGGCGACTTCCAGGGCGTACGCAGCCAAGTACAACGAGGAGTTCAGTGAGAACACCGACCTAGTCGGTCTGTCGTTCGCGAACCTGTCGGCAGGCTTGTCGGGAACGTTCGTCGTGAACGGGAGCCCGACGAAGACGCAGATGGTGGACAGCGCCGGCGGGCGGAGCCAGCTCTCGCAATTGGTCACGGCGTTCATCGTCTTGATCGTGCTGTTGTTCCTCACGAAGCCCCTGCAATACATGCCCGAGGCCGTGCTCGCATCGATCGTGTTCCTGATCGGCATCGAGCTGATCGATCGGCGTGGGATGCGCCGGATCATGCGATGGCGCCTGGACGAGTTCCTCGTGGCGTGCGCCACGGCGACGGTCGTCGTCGTGGTCGGCGTCAAGCAGGGGATCATCCTCGCGATCGTGTTGTCGATCCTGGACCACCTGCGGCGCAGCTACCACCCTCGCAACACCTACCTCGTTCGGGACGCCGACGGCACGCTGCACTCCGAGCCGGTCGTCACCGGGGAGCCCCCGCGCGAGCTGGTGTCGGGGCTCGTGGTCTATCGGTTCGGGTCGATCATGTATTACGCGAACGCGAGCCGCCTGGTGGAAGACGTACGGACGATCGTCGGTACGGGGCAAGCGCCGGCATGGCTCTGCCTCGACGCGGAGATGGTCAGCGACATCGACTTCTCCGCCGGGGCGACGATCCTCGACATGCTGAACGTCGTGCGCGACGCGGGCTCGCGGCTCGTCGTCGCCCGGGTCAACAGGCACGTGAAGGCCGAGCTGGACCGCTACGGCATCACGGAGCTGGTGGGCAGCGACGCGTTCTTCGACTCGATCGAGGATGTGGTCGAGGCCTATCGTTCCCGGGCGACCAGCTAACCGGTGTCGGTCGCGTGATACTCCGCAAGCAGACGTTCCTCGTCATCCTTCTTCGGGAACAGGAAGAAGACCAGGACGGCCCCCAGGACGATCGCGACGATCCCGGCGATGTATGCCCACTGGTCACCTGCGAGGAAGGAAGCCTTCGCGGCCGTCGTGATCTGGCTCGAGTACTGGGGGTACTGCTGCGCGACCGCATCCGCGCCGGCGAAGGACTTCGTGAGCTGACTCTCGACGCTATCGGAGACCTGTTGGCCGTTCGGCGCCGATGCGATCGCAGCAGCGAAGGCGGCCGCGTACCCGGCCGCCAGCAGGGCCCCGAGGATCGACTGCATGATCGCGCCTCCGAGGTCGCGCTGCAGGTCAGCCGTCCCCGACGCCATCCCCGCCTTATCGACCGGGACCGACCCCGTGAGCGAGTGCGACGCCGGCGTGCCCGCGAAGCCGACGCCCGCCCCGACGAAGGCATACCCGAGCCCGACCTTCCAGTACGGGATGCCTTCCTTCCACAGGAGCAGCATCGTGACGAAGCCGAGGAGGCACAACGCGTAGCCGGTGAGGAGGGTGAACCGAGCACCCCTCGCCTCGACGAGCTTCGCCGAGCGCGGCGCGATCAGCACCATGAACAAGGCCGCCGGCAAGATCGCGAGCCCCGCATCGAGCGTGTCGTACCCGAGCACGTTCTGGAGGAACTGCTGTCCGACGAACATCGCTCCCATCAGCGTGCCGAACACGATGATGCCCGCGCACGCCGCGACCCAGAACACGCGTCGACCGGCGACGTGCAGGTCGTACAGCGGGCTGCTGGCGCGACGCTGACGGATCACGAACGCGATCGCCCCGGCGAGAGCGATCGCCGCGAGCCCCACGACGAGGGTTGCCGAGTTCGGGACCGCCGCGAAGTTGATCCCGAGCACGAGCGCCGCAACCAACACCACCGACAGGATCCCGCCGAGGTTGTCGACCGGATCGACGCCCTCATTGACGTGCGCGGGAACGTTCCGGAAGGCCAGGATCAACGCGACGAAGGCGAGGGGCAGCGTGAGGAGGAACACCGAGCCCCACCAGAAGTGCTCGAGGAGGAGGCCGGACAGCAGCGGACCGAGCGCCGAGATGGCCCCACCGAGACCCGACCAGAGCGCGATCGACTTCGTTCGTTCCGGGCCGGACCACAAGGCCGTGATGAGCGCGAGCGTCGTCGGGAATGCCATCCCTGCTGCGAGGCCGCCACCCACCCTCGCGATGAACAACACGATGTCGGTCGGAGCCCACGCGGCGAGGAGGCTCATCGGGATCGCGAGCGCCGTCCCGATCACGAGCATCGCCTTGCGGCCGTAGCGGTCGCCCAACGCGCCGAAGTAGAGGACCGAGCACGCGAGGCCGAGCGAGTACCCGACCGCGATCAGGTTCAGCGTCGTCTGGGAGGACTGGAACGCTGCGCCGATATCCGGCAGCGCGACGTTTGCCACCGCGAGGTTGAGGTTCGCCACGGCGGCCACGAGGATCAACGCGACCAGGACCAGACCCGCTTGGGCGGGGGCCGTCGACGTCGAACGTGCCGTGCCTTCCTCGGGGGCGACGCTCACGCTGCTTCCTCTCCGATCGACGACACGAACCCTAGCCGGGCATGTCGTCCGGCCACGCGAACCCGCTCGTGAACCGCTCTGCTCACGGCCGCAGAGCGTCGTCGGATGGCGACGGCTCGCCGGTGGTCTGCCGGCCAGGACGGACGAGGGTCCGAGCAGGGTCCGCGCCGACGAACCCGAACCGCTCGTACAGGCCCTGCGCATCGCGGGTGTTGAGGTACCAGTAGCAGTCGGCCGACGACGGCTCCTCGACGGCCTCGCGAACCAGCGCGACACCGAGCCCTCGCCCACGGTGCGGCTGCAGCACGAAGACGTCGCCGAGCCAAGCCATGTTGGAGCCGTCGGACATCACGCGACAGAAGCCGACGAGCGCGCCGCCCGGCTCGTACGCAGCGATCACGCGCGTCGACGATCCGATCAAGGACGCGATCGTGTCCCGCGAACGACCCCGGACCCAGTACGCCTCTTCGGCCAAGAAGCGAAACACGACGTCGACATCCACCCGGTCCCGATCGTCATCGAGCTCGAAGCCGTCCGGGAGCGTCCGGCGCATCAGCAGACCGGCCCCAGACGCCTGTGTTGCAATGCCGGAAGCGTCTCGCGGACGTGCTGGAGCCTGGCCATGTCGAGGTCGGCGAACCACACGCCGTCTCCCTCGCGGGAGGCACGCACGAGCACCTCGCCCCAGGGATCGACCACGATCGAGTTCCCGTAGGTCCGGCGGCCGTCCTCGGGACGGCCCCACGGCCCCCACTGCGCGGGCGCCACGATGAAGCACTGTTCCTCGATCGCTCGCGCTCGCAGCAGCACCTCCCAGTGCGCGCGGCCCGTGACCTCCGTGAACGCGGACGGGACGCAGACGATCTCCGCACCGAGCGTCATGAGCCCGCGATAGAGCTCCGGGAACCGAACGTCGTAACAGATCGAGAGTCCGATGCGTCCCATGTCGGTGTCGTGGGTGACGAGCTCCTCGCCTGCGGTGAAAACGGCGGACTCGCGTATCGGTGGCTCACCGGGCAGGTCAACGTCGAACAGGTGGATCTTGCGGTAGCGCGCAACGATCTCGCCGTCACGGTCGAACAGGCAGGACGTGTTGAACACGCGGTCGTCGGCGGCTTCGGGGACCGAGCCGCCGACGATCCACATCGACCGTGCGCGCGCGACCTCCGCGATGGCATCAGTGAGCGGCCCCGGGATCGGGGCCGCGATCCCGCGCATCTGAGCGTGCGAACCGTAGAGGGGCCACAGCTCCGGGAGTCCGGCGAGGTCGGCGCCGCCGGCGCCGGCCTCGTCCAGCAACCGGGTGGCGGTGGCGACGTTCTCCCGAACGTCGCCACCGCCCGCGTTCATCTGACAGATCGCGACCCGCATGGAGACGGAGCCTACCGGCCGACCGCGTCGCGGACAGCGTCGAGGGACCTCGGATCCTCCAGGCTCGAGAGATCGCCGGGATCCTCGCCGAGCGCGGCCGCGCGGATCGCCCGGCGAACGATCTTCGCGCTCCGGGTCTTGGGCAGCTCGCGGACGAACACGATCCGGGCGGGCGCGAAGGACTTCCCGAGATGGTCGGCGACCACGCGACGGAGCTCGTCGGCGTCGCCAGGCTCGTTCGGCTTGAGCACGACGAAACACCACACCTGCTCGCCCTTCATCGGATCCGGCACGCCGACGGCCGCCGATTCCGCGACGGAGGGATGGGACGCGATCGCCGATTCAACCTCGGCCGGACCGATCCGTTTGCCGGCGATGTTGAGCGTGTCGTCCGAACGTCCTCGGAGGAACCAGAAACCGTCTTCGTCACGGACGGCCCAATCGCCGTGGACCCATACCCCCGGCCACCGCGACCAGTAGGTGTCGAGGTACCGCTCGTCGTCGCCCCAGATCCCGCGCGTCATCGCCGGCCAGGGCTGCGTGCAGACGAGTTCCCCGACCTCGTTCGGCCCGGCCGGCGTGCCGTCGGGGCGCCAGACGTCGACGTCCATGCCGAGCGCCGGGCCACGGAGGGTGAGCGGCTTCAGCTCGCAGATCGGGGTCGGAGACAGGAAGCACGCCCCGACCTCGGTCCCACCCGACAGGTTGATGATCGGGAGACGACCCGCACCGACCTGCTCGAAGAGCCAGCCGTAGGAGGCCGGATCCCACGGCTCGCCCGTGGAGGCGAGGATCCGTAGGCTCGAGAGGTCGTGCGAACGGACCGGATCGAGCCCGTGCGGGATCAGGGCTCGGATCAGGGTGGGGGAGACGCCGAGCGCTGTGACGCCGTGTCGTTCGACGAGCGACCAGAGGCGATCGGCCGCGGGATGGGTCGGGGCTCCCTCGAACAACAGCACCGTCGAGCCGAGCGCGAGGGAGCCGACGATCTCCCATGGCCCCATGATCCAGCCGAGGTCGGTCGTCCAGTGCAGCACCTCACCGGGATGGAGGTCGACCTGGTACGCGACCTCCTCGGCGATCTTGACGAGGAACCCGCCATGGACGTGCAGCACGCCCTTCGGCTTGCCCGTCGTCCCGCTCGTGTACCCGATGAAGAGCGGATGCTCTGCTTCGAGGGGCTCGGCGGGCATCGGGTCGGCATCGTCCGTGAGCTCGTCCCACCATCGGTCGCGAGGCCCGTGAAACGGCGTCGCGAGATCATCGAGATGACGCAGCACGACGATGTGCTCGACGGAACCTGCGGCCTCGACCGCACGGTCGGCCGTCGCCTTCATCGGAACGACCCCGCCCTTCCGGACGGTGCCGTCGGCCGTGATCAGCACCCTGGCCCGCGCATCCGCGAGTCGTGCTGCGACCGCGTCGGGACCGAACCCGCTGAAGATCGGGACCCAGATCGCGCCGATCTTCGAGCAGGCCATGACCGCGGCGACGGCCTCCGGGATCATCGGGAGGAAGATGCCGACGGTATCGTGCGCCTCCACCCCGAGGGAGCGGAGCCCCCGCGCGAGCCGATCGGTCTGTTCCCGCAGGTCGGCATAGGTCCACGTTCGGGTCGAGCCGTCCTCGCCTTCGCCGATCACGGCCCGTGCCTCCGGCGTCCGCGAGGCCCACCGGTCGACGCACTGGTGTGCGAGGTTGAGCGTCCCGCCCGTGAACCAGGTCGTCCACTCGACCCCAGAACGGGTGTCGAACACCTCGGTGTACGGTTCGAAGAACTCGATGTCGAGGTCACCGACCACGGCATCCCAGAACCAAGCGATGTTCTCGACGGAGCGGCGGACCAGCTCGTCGTAGGTCTCGATCCGGTGGGCGCGCATGAACCGGGTGACGTTGGCCCGTTCGACATATCCACGCGGCGGGGACCAGACGACGTCGTTCACGGCTGCATGGTAGAACCGGTGCCGATGAGCCCGCGGATCGGCGTCACCGGCGTGGGGTGGTCGGGGTTCACGCCCACGACCGCCGGACGCAGCTACAAGGAGCTGATGTTCGAGGCCGCCGCGGCCGCCTACCTCGACGCCGGTGTCGACCCTCGGACCGAGATCGATTCGTTCGTGTGTGCCTCCGAGGATCTCGAGGAGGGCACGAGCATCTTCGACGAGTACGTCCCGGATCAGCTGGGCGCCGTCCAGCGGCCCGTGCAGACGGTCGCCTCGGACGGCCTGTTCGCGGTGGCCACGGCCGTGATGTTGATCCGGAGCGGTGCGGCCGGCGTCGTGGCCGTCGAGGCCCACTCGAAGGCGTCGGACATCCTCACCCCGGGCCGGGTCGACGCGTTCGCGTTGGACCCCGTCCTCAACCGCCCGCTGAGGGTGCCCGCGGCGGCGTTGGCGGGGCTCGAGATGCGCCGGTACCTCCACGCGAGCGGCAGGACCGTGGAGCAGTGCGCCGACGTGGCGGCTCGCAACCGCGACCACGCCCGGTCGAACCGGCGGGCTTCGTTCGCCGACGTCGGCGACGACGATGCGCCTCTGTTCGAGCCGCTCACCGCGCATCAGGCCGCGCGGAGCGCGGACGGATGCGTCGTGATCGTCCTCGCCTCCGAGGAGCGGACGGATGGACGATCGCCCGTCTGGCTGGACGGCATCGGTTGGAGCCAGGATGCGCCGTCGGTGGAGAGCCGCGACTGGTCGCGGGCGGTCGCCGCCGAACAGGCGGCCGCGACCGCCTACACCCAGGCCGGTGTCCAGCCGAGCGACATCGACACGGCCGAGGTCGACGACACGTTCGCGTACAAGCAGCTCCAACACATCGACGCGCTCGGCCTCACCGAGGTCGATCCCGGGGCCGTCAACCGCTCGGGAGGTGCGCTCGGAGAGGGATACCTCCACGAGGCGAACGGTCTCGCGAGGACCCTCGCTGCCGTCGAGCAGCTGCGCGACGGCGCCGGGCAGGTTGCGGTCGTCCAGTCGTGGCGCGGGGTTCCGAGCACCAGCGCGGCCGTCGCCGTCCTGCAGAGGGGTCGATGAAGACGATGCCTCCCATCGACCTCGTCTACCTCTTCGTCCAGGACATGGACCGGGCGGTGGCGTTCTACGAGACCACGCTCGGACTCCGGCTGCACTTCCGATCGGGGGACGACTGGGCACAGTTCGAGACCGGCACGATCCCGCTCGGCCTGCACGGCGTGCGACCGGGTGAGGCGATGGAGCGTGGCGGGACGATCGGCTTCACGGTCGACGACCTCGACGCGGCCGTGACCGGGCTGAAAGCGAACGGCGTCGTGATCGCTCACGAAGGCGGAGGCGAGGACGGAAGGCAGCGCTTCGCCACCTTCACCGACCCGGACGGCAACGTGCTCGCGTTCTTCGAGCGCGCCGATCCCAGCGAGCGGTACGGATGACGGGTCGTCGCGTCGCGGTCGTCGGCGCCGGGATGACACGGTTCGTCCGCCGCGCACAAGAGACCGGCAAGGAGCTCGCGTTCCAGGCGTCGCGGGCGGCGCTCGATGCCGCTGAGATAAAGCTCGATCGGGTCGACGCCGTCTGCCTAACGAGCGCCCCCGACGCCTTCGACGGGGTCCATCGCAAGGGCGACTACCTGGCGGATGGCGCCGGCGGATGGAACAAACCATTCATCCGCACGTACGTCGGGGGCGGCAGCGGTGTGTTCACGGCGATCCAAGGCTGGTACACGGTCGCGTCGGGCCAAGCCGACGTGGTGCTCTGCGTGGCCGAGGAGAAGATGTCGTCCTGCCAGCCACACCCGCAGGGAGCGTTCCTCACGATCTTCGACAACATCCTCGAACGGCCGCTCGGCCCGAACCTCCTGTGGATCTTCGCGCTGGAGATGAACCGGTACATGCAACGGTACGGACTGGACAAGCGCGACATCGCCGCCGTCGCGGTCAAGAACAAGCGCAACGCCGCGGATCACCCCGCAGCGCTGCTCGGACAGGCGGATATCTCGGTGGATGACGTGCTCGCATCCGACGTGCTGGCCTGGCCGGTGCAACGGCTGGACGTCTCGCCGATCAGCGACGGAGCGGTCGCGATCATCATGGCGTCCGAGGACGCCGCCCGGCGGCTCACCGACGCTCCCGTGTGGGTCGACGGCGTCGGCTGGAACCTCGATTCGACCTACTGGACGAACCGCGACCTGTCCTACCCGGAGTACGTCGAGAACGCCGCTCGGATGGCCTACGGGATGGCCGGCATCACCGAGCCACGCAAGCAGATCCACATCGCCGAGCCCTACGACCCGTTCGACTACAAGGAGCTCCACCATCTCGAAGGGCTCCTGTTGTTCGACAAGGGGAAGGCGCCGGAAGCGGCAGCCGCGGGTGTGACGGCTCGCGACGGGGACCTCCCGTGCTGCCCGAGCGGAGGCCTCCTCGGGGTGGGCAACCCGATCGCCGCCGCCGGGCTCATGAAGATCGCCGAGCTGTTCTGGCAGCTCCGTGGCGAAGCGGGAGCTCGCCAGGTGCCGGGGACGCCGGAGCGCGGCGTGGCGCAGGCCTGGGGCGATCTGATGCAGGTCGGCACCGTGGTCGTGATGGGGAAGGATCGAGACGGTCGCCTTGGGACGTCCGGCCAACAGACGGTCCAGCCGGCCACCTTGCTCGGTCCGACGTCGCTCTCTGACGCGCAGTTCCGCAGCGCGTCCGGCGCCGTCGAGACGCCGCTGGACGTTCGCTACGCGTGGGATCCCGGCGATGCGGTCGGTGCCTTCCTCGACGGGCTGCGTGACGAGCGGATCCTCGCGACCACCTGCGTCTCGTGCGGCCGAACCCTCGTCCCGCCCCGAGCCTTCTGCGAACGATGCTTCCGACCCACCGACGCCTGGAGGGAGCTCCCAGCCGTCGGGACGGTCGAGACCTTCTCGATCTGCCACGTGACGTGGGACATGCGTCCCCTCGATCAGCCGGAGCTGCCGGCGGTCATCAGGATCGAAGGGTCGAGCGACGGGGGATTCCTTCACCTGCTCGGCGAGGTTGCGCCGGACGACGTGCGGATCGGGATGTCGGTCGAGGCCGTGTGGCGGCCGATGGACGACCGCACGGGCTCGATCCTCGATATCGCATATTTCCGGCCACGCGAGCCGAGCGTTCGCCGCGAGCTGGTCGCCGCCGCCGTGGCGGAGGTGGGGTCGTGACCGTCCGAAGGATCGAGGGTGTGCTCCCGGTCGCGTTCCGATACACGCCCGGGGTGGGCAACACGGCCTTCTTCGAAGCGCTTCGCGACCGAGGGACGTTCCTCGGGGCACGGTGCGCCGACTGCGGGGTCACCTACCTGCCCGCACGGATCTTCTGCGAACGCTGCCTGGCCGGTCTCATGCCCGACACGGAGTGTGGCCCCGAGGGGACCGTCGAGTCGTGGACCGTCGCACACGAAGACGCCGACGGCTTGCCCTTGGATCTGCCGGTCACGTTCGCGCTCGTTCGGCTCGATGGCGCCGACACGGTCCTGCTGCACAAGCTGCTCGGATCGACAGACATCGGTGGACGCGTTCGACCCGTCCTCCGGCCGGACCGCGCGGCGTCCATCCTGGATCTCGAGGGGTTCGAGCCCATATGAACTTCGACCTGACCGACGAGCAAGAACAGCTGCGGGCGCTCGTCCGCGAGTTCGCCGAGAAGGAGGTCGCGCCGGGCGCAGCGGAGCGGGATCAGCGGGAGGCCTTCCCGATCGAGATCGTGAAGAAGATGGCGGGCCTCGGGCTGTTCGGCCTCCCGATCCCGGAGGAGTACGGGGGCCTCGGGGCCGATGCCGTGACCTGGGCGTTGGTGATGGAAGAGCTGGGAAGGGTCGACTCGAGCGTCGCCGTCACGCTGTCGGTCGCGTCGGGTCTCGCCGGCGGGATGGTGACGCGCTTCGGCACCAACGAGCAGAAGGAGCGGTGGCTCCCTCATATCGCCGCCGGAGACATGCTCGCCGGGTTCGCGCTGACGGAGCCGAGCGGTGGCTCAGACATCAAGGCCCTCCGAACCACGGCGCGCCTCGCGGACGGCACCTGGACGATCGAGGGGTCGAAGTCCTTCATCACGAACAGTGGCACACCGATCACGGGGTTCCTCGTGGTCGCGTGCCGGACCGATGAGCCACCCCACGACGTCTCGACGATCATCGTCCCGGCCGATGTTGAAGGCCTCGTCATCGGATCCGAGTACCGGAAGATGGGCTGGCGCTCGACGGATACGCACGAGGTCGTGTTCCAGGGGTGTCGGGTTCCGGAAGATCACCTGCTCGGCGAGCGGGGCCGCGGGCTCCGCCAATGCCTCGGCTCGCTCGACGACGGTCGGATCGCGATCGCCGCGATCTCGGTGGGCCTCGCGCAAGCGTGTTTGGATGCGAGCCTCTCGTACGCGCGAGATCGGGAGGCCTTCGGCCGACCGATCGGCGCGTTCGAAGCGATCGCCTTCAAGCTCGCCGACATGCGGGTGGCGATCGAGTCCGCTCGCCTGCTCACCTGGAACGCTGCCTGGCTCAAGGACGAGGGTCGCGACTACGCGACGGCCGCGGCGACCGCGAAGCTTCGGGCCAGCGATGTCGCCAACGTCTGCGCACGCGAGGCCGTCCAGATCCACGGGGGCTACGGCTACACCGAGGAGTTCCCGGTGTCCCGCTACTTCCGTGACGCCAAGGTCCTCGAGATCGGCGAGGGCACGAGCGAGATCCTCAGGCTCGTGCTCTCGCGCGATCTCGGTCTGGAACCGGGGAACTGAGGGTCAGTCGGCCTTCAGGATCTCCGCGTCGATCTCCAGGTCGACCTTCTTGCCGACGAGCCAACCGCCCGTCTCCACCGACATGTTCCACGTCAGGTCCCAGTCGGCGCGCTCGACCGTGGTCTTCGCCGAGAACGCCGCCATCGTCGACTCGCGCATCCCCGGGCCCCACCCCAGGAACTCCGCCTTGAACGTGATGGGCTTCGTGATGTCCTTGATGGTCAGGTTGCCGTCGATCTCGAACTCGTTGCCTTCCCCGATCCGGATCCCGGTCGACTCGAACCGGATAACCGGGTACTTCTCGGTGAGGAAGAAGTCTCCGCTGTTGAGGTGGCCGTCCCTCATCTCATTCCCGGTGGTCAGCGCGGCCGCGTTCAGCTCCACCACGATCTTGGAGTCCTCGGGCTTCTCGGCGATCTCCACCGAGCCCTCGTACTCGGGGAACTGACCCCGCACCTTCGTAAGCATATGCCGCGCAACGAACGAGAACGTCGTATGCGCCTTGTCGAACTCCCACTTCCCCGCGGGCGGGACGCCGATCCCGTTCACGGTCTTCGTCTCGGTGGTGGCCATCAACCCATCCCCCTTCGTCTCGCTGGACCGCCCCATGCGGCGCCCGATGGAGGGGGTAACGATCCCAAAGGTCCTCGCTATTCCAGAGTTCCTTGGGTTTCGGAATCTCCTTCCCGATACCGAGCGTTGGAGAGATAGCATGCTGCGGAACGCCGAGCGAGGGAAACGCCGTGAGCCTTGAGGAAGAGAGCCCCGTCTGCCGCCATTACCGTGAGGCGGCCGACATGCTCGGGAAGCGGTGGACACCGCAGATCCTTCGGGGGTTGCTGAGCGGTGTCACGCGCTACACGGACCTCAAGGAGGGAGTGGCGCCGATCTCGGATGCCCTTCTGTCGGATCGCCTGAAACAGCTCGAGTCGCTCGGCATCGTCCGCCGCGAGGTGACGCCCTCCACGCCCGTGCGCATCACGTATGGACTGACGACCAAGGGGGAGGATCTCGCCGGCGTGATCGGCGAGCTGGCGGAGTGGGCCGAGCGCTGGGCTGAAGAGCCGGCTACCCGATAGCGGCGTCGGCGACCGCCAACGCCTCGTCGATGACCCCGAACCCATCCTGCAGCTGTTCCTCGGTGATGCAGAGCGGCGGGTTCGTCATGATGCCGTTCCACCGGACCATCGTGAACAGGCCGCGATCGAGCAGCGCGCGGTTCACCGCCACCATGACCTCGTTCGTGACGTTGTAGGGCGACAGTGGCTCCATCGTTTCGCGATCCTTGACCAGCTCGAGGATCCCGAACAATCCGATGTTCCGATGCAACCCCACACTGGGGTGCCTCGCGGCGAGCTCCTCGTGGTGCGAACGCATCACCGGTTCCAGGCGCTTCGCGTTCCCGATGAGGTCGTCCTGCTCCAACACGTCGATCGCCGCCAGGGCGGCGGCGCATGAGAGCGGATGTGCGTTGTAGGTGAGACCCCCGAAGAACACATTGTCCTCGAAGTGCTCCGCGATCACCGGCGACATCGCGACCGCTCCGAGGGGCAGGTAGGACGATGTCAGGCCCTTGGCCGCCGTCATCAGATCCGGCACCACATCCCAGTGGTTCACGGCGAACCACTCTCCCGTTCGACCGAACCCGCACATCACCTCGTCGGCGATCATCGCGATCCCGTAGCGCGTGCACAGCTCGCGCACCCCGTGCAGGTATCCATCCGGAGGGATCAGCACACCGTTCGTCCCGGTGACCGGTTCCAGGATGAAGGCAGCGATCGTCGACGCGCCCTCGAGGACGATCTGCTCTTCGAGCCGGTCGAGGGCCGCGTCCGTGGTCTCCTCGGGTCGATCGGGGCCGTGGTATGGGTCGAAGACGCGGACGATCCCGGGCACGGGCGGTTGCTCGTTCGCCCATCGACGGGGATCCCCCGTCAGGTTGGAGGTGAGGTAGGTGGCGCCGTGGTACGAGCGATAGCGGACCAACACCTTACTCCGGCCCGTGAACGCCTTCGCCATCCGGATCGCGTTCTCGTTCGCCTCGGCACCGCCCAGCGTGAAGAAGGTCTTCTCGAGGTCGCCGGGCCAGAGCGTCGCCAGCTTCTGCCCGAGCAGGGCGCGGGTCTCGTACGCGGCGAACGGGGTGACGTACGGAAGCTTCTCGCCTTGTTTCGTGATCGCGTCGATCACCCGCTTGTCGCCGTGACCGATGTTGACGCCCATCAGCTGGCTGTTGAAATCCAGGTACCGCGTGCCGTCGGTCGTGAAGAAGTACACACCCTCGGCATGGTCCACCGACATGGGCGCGATCTTCGACTGTGCCGACCAGTCGTAGAGCGTGTAGCGCCTGGAGAGCTCGACGATCTCCTCGCCCGACAGCGTCACGGTGCCTCCACCCCTTTCACGACGTGGCCACCCTTCATCACGAACGGGACGTCCTCCAGCAACGTGACGTCGTCCGTCGGATCACCCGGCACGGCGATAAGGTCCGCGAACAGACCCGGCTCGATCGTGCCGACGCGGTCCTCCCACCCCATCAGCTCCGCCGTCCAGCGGGTCGCGCTCTGGATCGCCTGCGTTGGGGTCAGACCGAACCGAACGTACAGCGCCAGGTTCTTCGCGTTCCAGCCGTGTGGTGCGATCCCCGAGTCGGTTCCGTTCGCGATGCGCACACCGGCCTTCACGCATCTCGTGAACCCCTCGCGCTGGGCGTCGTTGGTGAGGCGCGTCTTGCCCAGCACCTCCTCGCTGTACCCGAGGACCGGACCCTCCTCGAGCATGTAGTCGCCGTCGTACATGTCGGCGACCAGATACGTCCCGCGTTCCGCCATCAGCTCGATCGCTTCGTCGTCCATCATGGAGCCGTGTTCGATCGACCGGACGCCCGCGCGGACCGCACGCTTGATCCCTTCCGCCCCGTGCGCATGCGCCGCGACGAACGTCTCCGCGAGCTCGCACTCCTCGACGGCGGCCCGGAGCTCTGCCTCGGTGAACTCGGGGAGCCCGGGGTTCGTCCCGGAGGTCAGCACGGCCCCCGTCGCGAGCACCTTGATGAAGTCCGCTCCGTACCGGAGGATCTGGCGAACGTTCGTGCGCATCTGATCGACGCCGCTCGTCACGCCGAACCGGAGCTCGCGTGGGACGACCGTATCGACGTCGGGAGCGAGCCCGGTGAGGTCGCCCGCGCCGCCCGGGCACGTCACGTAGGCGCCGGCGCAGAGCATCCGGGGGCCCTCGACCCAGCCCGCCTCGATCGCGTCGCGCAGGGCAACGTCGACGAAGGCGCGGAAGGTTCCGACGTCGCGGACGGTCGTGAAGCCGGCGAGCAAGGTGTCGCGGGCGTTCTTGACCCCGGTCAGCGCCTCCTGGGCGCCCGTGCGGGTGACCAGCGAGGCGTACCCCTGACCGCTGTCCTGGAGCCCGATCAGGTGGCTGTGCGCATCCATCAGCCCGGGCAACAGCGTCGAGCCGTCCAGGCGGATCACGCGACCGCCGTCGGGGACATCCGTTGCCGCGATGAGCCCTTCGATCCGCTCGCCGTTGACGACGACGGCCCGGTCGCGCAGCGACTCGCCGCGCACGGTGTCGATCACGCGGTCGGGAACGAGGATCACGCGTTGGACCATCGTCGGCGAGCATAGCGACGCTGTCCCCCGGACGGCCGAGACCCGAAACCCGACCAACGGGCGATGCCGCGTCGCGGCGCCGTGACCGATACCTGAAACGTGGTACGCACCGGCTTCCTCTCCGGCCGATCGTCCACCGCCCGCATGGCGATCGCCGCGGCGCCGGTGGCCTTCTTGGCACCGACGTCGTCGGTGATCGCCGGGCGAAACGGACGACCGGACAGGGACCCGGTCGGACCGAGGGGGGTACGAGGTGTCGCGTCGTCTGGCGCCCGTTCCGGTCCCACCGCACACGCGGATGACCGGGGATGGGTCGAGAGGCAACCGGGATGGGAGGTGGCGCGACCGGCCGCGTGATGGTCCCGGTAGGCGAGTTCGCGGAGTGTCTGCTGCCCGCGGATAGAGGACTCGGTTGCCGGGATCCGCGGCCGTCCCGTCGCTAGACGAGCCTGCGGTCCGCCGCCCACCGTGACAGCTCGTGCCGGCTCGACAGCTGGAGCTTCCGCAGCACGGACGACACGTGGGACTCGACGGTCTTGATCGAGATGAACAGCTCGCCGCCGACGTCTCGATAGGAGTACCCGCGGGCGATCAGCCGGAGGACCTCCCGTTCGCGCGGCGTCAGTTGCTCGATATCGGGATCAAGCGCCCCCGGCGGGGGCGACCCCGCGAAAGCGTCGAGCACGAACCCCGCGAGAAGCGGAGAGAACACGGCGTCGCCCTCGTGGATCCGCCGGATCGCGTCGACGAGCTCGTCTGGCGCGATCGTCTTCGTCACGTATCCCCTGGCACCCGCTCGGATCACGCCGATCACGTCCTCCGCGGCATCGGACACCGAGAGAGCGAGGAACCGCGCTTTCCCGCCTGCCGCGCGCACGCCCTCGATCACTACCGCTCCCCCGCCGTCGGGCATGTGAACGTCGACGACGACCACGTCGGGTGATGTCCGGACGATCCCCTCGACCGCTGCGTCGACCGACTCGGCGTCGCCCACGATCGCGAAGGCCCGACCGAGCTCGCTCCTGACGCCTGAGAGGAACAGCCGGTGATCGTCGACCACGAACACACGGATGGCCGCGTCGCTCACGTGGTCGACCTCGGAACGCTCAGGCGGACCTCCGTACCGGCGCCGGGCGTGCTCGTGACCTCGGCACGTCCCCCGACGCTTTCGATCCGTCCCTCGATCGAGTCCGCGATGCCACGTCGATCTGCGCCGACGGAAGCGCGATCGAACCCTCCGCCCAGATCGCGGACGTATGCCGTCATGCGATCCGGCTCGATCTCGACGAACAATGAGGCGGTGGAGGCACCCGAGTGCCGCGCCGCGTTCACGAGCGCCTCCCGAGCCGCCGCGAGCAGGGCGCGCGCCTCGTCGTCGATCCGGGCATCGCCGACGCTCACCGCCTCGATCGTGATCGCGTGCTCCCGCTCGATCTGGTCGACCAGGCCGTCGATCGCGCCGGACACGCTCGTGTGATCGGTGGGGCTCGTCCGGCCGTAGAGCCAGGAACGGAGCTCGCGCTCCTGGGTCCGCGCAAGGGTGGACATCCGCCGCGGATCGCCCGAGCGCTGGATCAGCGCGAGCGTCTGCAGGACGGAGTCGTGCAGATGCGCGGAGATGGCGGCACGCTCCTGCGACCGGATCCGTTCGCGCCGCTCGTCCGCCAATTGGCGGACGAGCCGCGCGACCCACGGACCCACGATCACGACGACGCCGACGATCGCGGCCGCGGCCGCGAGCGGCGCGTTCGCGAGGAGGCCCGATCGCCGACCGGACACGAGGAACAACGACACGCCCGACCCGATCAGCAGCACGCCCGCGACCGTCCGGACCGGCGCACCGTGGCCGCGGGCGAGGATCGAGGCGAGCCGCGACCCTCCAACGTCGGCCCGGCTCCACAGCACGGCGGATCCGATCGCGCCGAGGGCCATCGGCCAGACGACCCCGTCACCGAACCACAGGCCGGCATCCCGCAGGATCAATAGGACGCCCGCGAGTATCGCGGCGAACGCGATCGTCGGACGAAGCCGGGCCCGGCGCGGCGCCGGGCCCGGCTGCGCCGGAACGGGGTCGACCGAGACGAGGATCCCCACCAGGTACAGGACGAAGCCGATCCCGCCGGCGAGAACGAGGAGGCCGAACCCGAGCCTGACCACGATCGGATCGACGCCGATCCGCTCACCGATCCCACCGGCGACGCCGAGCACCACCCGATCGGTCGAGCTCCGGCTCAGCCGGCCCAGGGTCGTCGTGCGGAGGTCCACGGTCGGATGTTCGCACGGAGGCGCTCGACCGGCATCGGAGCGATCCCCTGAGCCTCTCCGTCAGAACTCAGGGTTCATCCGGGGGCGTTCCCCGATGGCGCCGGCGGCCCGCGGCCGCACGATGCGATCCATGGACGAACCGGCCACGACGCCGACGCAAGTCCGGCGGTGGTCGCGACGCTCCACGGACCGCTGGTTCGCCGGGGTGGCGAGCGGCGTCGCGGACGGCCTCGACGTCGAACCGTGGGTGGTTCGGCTCGGGTTCGTGGTGGGGACAGTGATCGGCGGCGTGGGTGTCTTGGTGTACGCCTTCCTGTGGTGGCTGCTGCCTCGGCGCGACCTCCCGGACTCCGCGGCGCAGCGGATGTCGACGCGGTTCCCGGGCGCGCCGACGTGGCTCGGGGTCGGGCTCCTCGTCGTGGGTGTGATGCTCTTCGCCGGCCAGCTCGGGTGGTGGCGGCCTTCGCTCGTGTTCGCGTTCCTGCTTATCGGGCTCGGCGTCCTCCTGTTCCGTGGTCAGACGTCGGAGGGGATCGGTCCGTCGCCCCCGTCGGACGGCGATCGCCCTTCGGCGCGAGACACGGACCCCTTGCCGACGCCACCGGTCACGCCCGTCGAGCGTCCTGCGGCGCCTTCCCCGCCGCAGGACGCTCGGGAACGTTGGTTCCTCGGGCTTGTGGGTGGCGCGCTCGCGCTGGGCCTCCTCGCGATGGTGCGGTTGATGCAGCGGGGGAGCCTGCAAGACATCGGCGGAGAGGTCGGGCTGCTGATCCTCGCCGCGGTCCTGCTGGTCGTCGGACTCGTGATGCGGGGCCGTCAACCGAAGGAGCGCGGCCGTTCGTTCCTCCTCCCGCTCACGACCGGGGTGGCGCTGCTGGCGCTCGGGATCGCCGCGCTCCTCGATCTGATCGGTGCGATCAGCCTCACCGTGGGCGGCGGCTTCGCCATCGTGCTTCTCGTGGTGGGGACCGGGCTCTGCGTCGGCGCGTGGTACGGACGGGCTCGGTGGCTGATCCTCCCGGCGATCCTCCTCGCACCGCTGGCGCTGCTCGCGACGGTGATCACGATCCCGCTCGACCAGGGGTTCGGTGATCGGTCGTTCGCGGTGACGCGGGCCGATCAGCTGCCGGCGAGCTACGCGGTCGCGGGCGGCACGCTGCGGGTCGATCTCACGAGCCTGCCGCCCGGAACGGATCCGGCCGCGATCACGGCGGAGATGGGGGCCGGCAAGCTCCAGATCCTCGTCCCATCGGGTGCGGACCTCAGGGTGACGGGCGATGTCGGCGTCGGAGGATATTCGGTCGCAACGATCCGCCGGCGGAAGTACTACTGGGTCGACGTGAGCCGACGGACCCGGGGTGGTGTGGATATGACGATCGACGAATCGATCGAGGGGACGGGTGGTGATCGTCCGATCAAGCTCTCCGTGCACACCTCGGCCGGCGAGGTCGAGATCGACCGGGTGATGACCAGCACATGAAGCCTCATCGCTTCGATCCGCTGTCGTTCGTGGCCGGTGCCGTACTCGTGATCTACGCGGCGGTCCTCCTGTTCGGCCACGTGCGGCTCCACGAGCTCCGCCCGTCCGTCCTTTGGATCTGGCCGGTGCTGGCGTTCGGCGCGCTACTCACGCTCTACGGCGCACGCAGGCTCTGGGAATCGCGCGAGTCGGAGCCACCGACGGAGGACGAAGCCACGGAGGAGATCTGACTCAGCCGAGGTCGGGGAGCGCGGCGTTGACCGCCTTCCGGAGCTCCGCGCCGTCGAACGACCGGCCGTGTCCGCTGTGCACGACGCGGACGTCCAGGTCTCGTAGCCGCTCGAGCGACGCCGCGAACGCTTCCGGATCGTTCCACCCGAGCCTCGCATCGACGTAGATCGCATCGCCCGTGAAGATCGTTCCGCTCGCGTCGTCCAACAGACAGATCGAGCCGGCCGTGTGTCCGGGGGTGTGGAGCACGACGAACGAACGATCGCCCAGATCGATCGCATCGCCCTCGTCGACGAAGCTCGTCGCTTCGGTGGGAGGCGTGGTCCAGCCGGCGACGCCGAAACCGGCGTCGGGCACCGCGCTCAGCGCCACGACGTCCGGCAGCGGGGAGCCGTACCAGGCGAAATCCTCTACGAGCCAATCCGGGAACTGCTCGCGCACCAGCCGCAACCCTGCCGGATCGGGCATCGCCGCATCCGCACGGTGGCAGCGGCGGTCGTCGAACTCGTGCAGGCCCCCGACGTGATCGAAGTGTCCATGCGTGGCGATCGCGACGACCGGTCGCCCGT
>DASWDB010000142.1:0-4312 GCA_036395715.1 Actinomycetota bacterium
ATCCCGCGCGACGCGATCATCGGCAAGGCGTTCTTCCTCGTGTGGCCCCCCTCGCGCTGGACCGACCTTTAGCGAACCGGGTGCACGGGTACGCTTCGCCTGTGGGGAGACGGACGATCGCGCCCAGGGAGCTGGTATCGCTCATCCCGAACGTGGTCCTGCTGTTCAGGGACCTTCTCAAGGACCCGAGGGTGCCGCGGAGCAGCAAGGTGCTCCTCGTCGGAACCGTCGCCTACATCGTCTCCCCGGTCGATCTGATCCCGGACTTCGTCCCGTTCATCGGTCCCGTGGATGACGCCCTGCTCGCCGCGCTGGTGCTTCGCCACTTCGTGCGCCGCGCCGGGCCCGACGTGATCCGAGCACATTGGCGCGGGGACCTCGCCAGCCTCGATCGCCTGACACGTGCCGCCGGCGTCTCGCTCTCGTAACGAGAAGCGTCAGCCGGCGAGGCCGCGCTCCTTCGCCCAGGCGTCCAACAGGCCGAGGGCCTCCTCCTCCGAGATCGGGCCACGCTCCATCCGAACATCGAGCAGGTAGGAAAGCGCCTCACCGACGACCGGCCCAGGCGGCAGCCCCAGGCGCTCCATCACCTGGCGCCCGTCGAGGGCCGGACGGATCGCCTCGAGGTTCTCCTGCTCGGCGAGTGCCGCGATCCGCTCCTCGAGTTCGTCCTGCAACCCTGCGAACCGGCGAGCGCGATCGGGGTTGCGGGTCGTGACGTCTGCACGCGTGAGCTGGTTGAGCCGATCGAGGAGGGGCCCGGCATCTCGGACGTATCGTCGGACCGCCGCATCCGTCCATCCGTCGCCATACCCGTGGAAGCGCAGGTGAAGCTCGATCAGCGTGCAGACGTCGTCGATGACGCCGTGGGGGTAGCGGAGGGCGGTGAGCCGCTCCCTCGCCATCCGTGAGCCGACGATCTCATGGTGATGGAAGCTCACCCCGTCGGGGGTGATCTGGCGCGTCTTCGGCTTGCCGATGTCGTGGAGCAGGCCTGCCAGTCGCAGCACTAGGTCCGGTTCGCACCGCTCGACGACGGCGTACGTGTGACGAAGCACGTCCTTGTGCTGGTGGACGGGATCCTGCTCGAGCTGGAGGGCCGGCAGCTCCGGCAGGAACAGGTCCGCGAGCCCCGTGTCCACCAGCAAGGAGAGCCCCTTCGCCGGATGCTCGGCGACGAGCAGCTTGTCGATCTCGGCCTGCATCCGTTCGACGGCGACGATCTCGAGGCGATCCCGGATCGTCCGGATCCCCTCGACGACACGTGCGGCCGGCACGACATCGAGCTGCGCGACGAAGCGCGCCGCGCGGATCATCCGGAGGGGATCGTCGGAGAACGCGACCGCCGGATCCGTCGGCGTGTCGAGGACCCGCGCGGCCAACGCCTGCACCCCGCCGTGCGGGTCGATGAGCTCGCCGGCGGGCAGCCGGACCGCCATCGAGTTGATCGTGAAGTCTCGCCGGCCGAGGTCGGTCTCGATGTCCCGTCCGAAGGTGACGGCCGGCTTCCGGTGCTGCTCGGCGTAGATCTCCTGGCGGAACGTGGTGATCTCGAGGCGCGTCCCGTCCTTGAGCGCTCCGACCGTGCCGAACCGGACGCCCACGAAGTACCGGCGATCCGCCCACCCGTGGAGCACCTTGGTCGTCTCCGTCGGATGGGCGCTCGTGGCGAAGTCGAGGTCGCTCACGTCCCGGCCCAGCAACAGATCGCGGACGCTCCCGCCCACGAGGAACAGCTCGTGACCGGCGTCGGCGAACCTGCTCCCGAGCTCGATCGCCAGGGTGGGGACATCGAGGGCTGCGCCGGAGGAGCCATGGGCCATGACGAGGACGAGGATAGCGGGGGTCGGGCACGCTACCGTGCCGTACGTGCCCGTCTGGCTGGGGTTCATCTGGACATCGCCGAACACGCTGCTCGGACTGGTCGCCGGGCTCCTCACGTTCCAGCGGCCGAGGGTGCGGGCGGGGCTCCTGCTCTTCGATCGGCGGCCGAGGGGACTCACCTGGCTGCTGCTGCGCGCCGATCGAGTCGCGATGACGATCGGCTTCGTCGTGGTATCGGCACGCCCCGTCGAGGGCGACCTGCTCGCGCACGAGCGCCATCACGTCCGGCAGTACTGCGCGTGGGGTCCGTTGTTCATCCCCGTGTACCTGCTCTTGGCCATCCCGTACGGCTACCGGCGGCATCCGATGGAGCTCGCCGCACAGCGCGCGGCCGGGGAGACCCAGGATCGAGGGCGGATCAGAACGGGAGGCCGGCGGCCTGGTCCTCGTTGAGCGCGGACCGGCGGTCGAGGACCCCCGCGAGCTGGAGATCGAAATCGTGGGGACTCGTTGCCGTGCGCCGAGCCTCGTCGACCCCCACGAGCCCCTCTTTCACCAGCCCCACCAATGCCTGATCGAACGATTGCATCCCGTAGTAGCCGCCCTCCGCGATCACATCCACGATCGAGTCGGTCTGTTCGGGATCAACGATCCGGTCGAAGACCCGCCCGGTGTTGACGAGGACTTCGACCGCCGGAACGCGGCCCTTGCCGTCGGCCTTCGTGACGAGCCGCTGCGAAACGATCCCGCGGAGCGCGCCCGCGAACGACGTCCTGACCTCCTTGGCCTGCTGCGGCGGGAACAGGTCCATGATCCGGTTGATCGTCTCCATGCAATCGATCGTGTGCAGGGTCGAGATCACGAGGTGGCCGGTCTCCGCAGCCTGGATCGCCGACAGGGCCGATTCGGCGTCACGGATCTCCCCGACGAAGATCACGTCCGGATCCTGACGGACGACGTGCTTGAGCGCGGCCTGGTACGAACCCGTGTCGATCCCGACCTCACGCTGCTGGATGATCGAGAGCTCGTCGTCGTGCACGACCTCGATCGGATCCTCGATCGTCACGATGTGAGCGCGACGCGAACGGTTGATGTGCCCGATCATCGACGCGATCGTCGTGGTCTTCCCGGTACCGGTCGGGCCGGTGATCAACACCAGCCCGCGTGGACTGTCGGCGAGCGTCCGCATCACGACCGGCAGGCGGAGCTCTTCGAAGGTCGGGATCTCGGAGCGCACACGCCGCACCGCGAGTCCGACCAGCCCGCGTTGCCGGAAGACGTTGATCCGGAAGCGCCCGACGCCTTGGAGCGTGTAGCCGATGTCCGCCTCGTTCGTCGTTTCGAACTCGTGCCGCTTGTGCTCGCTCATGACGGCCAGCGCGAACGCGTCGGCGTCCCCGGACGTGAGCTCGGGGAAGGGCGCCGGCTGCAGGTCACCGTCCACCCGGAGGAACGGCACGTTGCCGACCTTCAGATGCAGGTCGCTCGCGCCCCGTTCCACGGTGTGCCGAAGCAGCTCGTCGATATTCATCCCGGCTTCGGTTTCGGCACGATCGCCCCCGAGCCTGAGTGGCAGGCCCCTCAGGGCTACTATCCGCACGTCATGGCAGGTGAAGACATCCCCGCGGGCTCCGACGAACCGCCGCCGCGGAAGCGGCGGCGGAGACGTCGGAGATCGAAGCCGGCCTCCCCCGAGGGATCGGGGACACCGGCCGGGACGCGGGCGAAGGCGAAGGCAAAGGCGAAGACGAAGGCGACTTCGAAGAAGAAGCCCTCGGCGAAGATCCGGCCGCGTCGGCGCATCCCCACCCAGCGGGAGGTCTCGGCGGGCGGGGTGGTGTACCGGGGCACGGGCGAGGACATCGAGGTCGTGTTGGCGTCGCGTCGCACGCGCCGCGGTGACCTCGCATGGGGCCTCGCCAAGGGTGGGATCGAGCCGGGGGAATCGCGAGAGGACGCGGCTGTTCGCGAGGTGCGAGAGGAGACCGGTCTCGATGCGACGATCGAGGCGGACCTCGGGGACACGAAGTACATCTACGTGTGGGAGGACGTTCGGATCCGCAAGCGGGTGCACTTCTTCCTGATGCGGCACGTCGGCGGCGACGTGGACGACCGGGACGACGAGATGGAGGAGATCCGCTGGTTCCCGCTGGAGCGGGCGCTCAAGCGGGCAGCGTACCGCGGCGAGCGAGAGGTCCTCGCTCGCGCCGCGGAGCTCTTGCGGTGACGACCGGGGAGATCGTCCTCGGCATCGCGATCGGGGTCGCGGCGGGGGTCCTGTCGGGTCTGTTCGGGGTCGGCGGGGGCATCGTCACCACCCCGGCGATCCAGGAGCTCCTGGGCGGGACCCCCTACGTCGCGGTCGGCACCCCACTGCCCGTGGCGATCCCGACCGCCGTCGTCGGCGGGTACACCTACGCACGGGCGGGCGAGGTCAGCTGGCGCGCGATCCGCTTCGCCGCGATCCCCGGGGTCGCAGGAGCGGCCG
>DASWDB010000143.1:0-15207 GCA_036395715.1 Actinomycetota bacterium
GCGAGCGACGTCCACCTGAAGGCGGGGAAC
Organism: Actinomycetota bacterium; assembly: GCA_036395715.1. Classification (GTDB taxonomy): domain Bacteria; phylum Actinomycetota; class UBA4738; order UBA4738; family HRBIN12; genus AC-51. The sequence continues at coordinate 31 of DASWDB010000143.1, forward strand.
GTCCCGTTCATCAGGGTGGACGGCGAGTTGCTCCCGGCCCCGTTCCCCATCGTGTCGGCGGCCGAGACACGCGCCGCTGCCGACACGTTGATGCCGTCGCACAAGGCCGACGAGTTCGCGCGAACGAAGGAGGCGGACTTCGCCTACACCCTCGAGGGGGTCGGCCGATTCCGCGTCAACGTGCTCCGCGAGTCCGACACGGTCGGGCTCGCGATCCGGTGGGTGAGCCCCGAGGACCTCACGTTCGAAGAGCTCCACCTCCCCGAGACGATCCGCTCGCTCGCCGAGACGAAGCGCGGGCTGGTGCTGGTGACGGGTCCGACGGGGGCGGGGAAGACGACCACGATCGCGGCGCTGATCGGGTTCATCAACCGGACGCGCCGCGCGCACATCGTGACGATCGAGGATCCCATCGAGGTCGTGCACACCGACAACATGTCCGTGATCCGTCAGCGGGAGATCGGGCGCGACACCACCTCGTACGGATCGGCCCTGCGACAGGCGCTCCGCCAGGACCCGGACGTGGTCTTCCTCGGCGAGATCCGCGACCACGAGGCCGCGCTCGCCGCGATCCAGGCCGCGCAGACCGGACACCTCGTCCTTTCGACGCTCCACACGATCGACGCGACCGAGACGATCTCGCGCGTCGTCGAGCTGTTCCCGCCGCAGCAACAACCACAGGCGCGGGTGTCGCTCGCCGGCGCGCTCCGCGGCGTCGTGTCCCAGCGGCTCCTCGAGCGTGCCGACGGGCTCGGCAGGATCCCTGCGGTCGAGGTGCTCCTCAACACGGGTCGTGTGTACGAGCGCATCCTCGACCCCGAACAGACGGCTGCCTTGCCCGACGTGATCGCGGAGAGCCGCTACGACGGGATGCAGACGTTCGACCAGTCGTTGCTCGAGCTCGTCCGGGGTGGACTCGTCTCCGAGCAGGACGCGCGCGTCGTCGCCACGAACCCGCACGACTTCGCGCTTGCGCTCGGAACGGCCACGACCGATGCCGCCCCCATGCGCGACGAGCTGGTGGTCCAGGGAGCCGTCACGGATGAGTAGCGACCTCGGGACCCCGTACGCCGGCGACCGGATCGACGAGCCCGCGACGAGGTCCCCGGCGTGCCCGGCGTGCGGGCGGCATTCCCAACCCGAGGCCGCGTTCTGCGCGTTCTGTGGCACGGCACTCGTGCACCAACGGATCGCGGGGCCGCCTGTCTTCGCCGCGGTCGCGGCCGCGATCGCCGGCCGGAGCGCGTACGACGTGCTGCACGAGGTCGGTGGGCTGTTCGAGTCGCTCGGTGCCGTCTTCGAGGGCGTCTCCCACGCTCCGGCCACGCTGGTGGCGCTGTTCCCCCCGAAGGAAGACGCTGCGGTCGTCGCGGCTCGCGCCGCCCTCGAGGCCGCGGCGGCGTGCCCCGACGTCCGTCTGGGGATCGACGCCTCGGAAGTGACCGAACGGTCCGACCAGGACGCGATCTGGCAGTACCTGATCGACCGCGCCGTCGAGCTGCAGGCGCAAGCGCCGGCGGGGACGATCGTCGCCGGTGACGAGATCCTGCCGCTCACCGAGGGCGCGGCCGTGATCGAGCCGCTCGACGATGGGGACGGCCCATCGTCGCTCCGTTCGCTCCGCGACCTCGGCGCGGCATCCGCTGGCGCCTCGATGGCGCCCACGGATGCCGCCCCGCTCGACCCCGTCGGCGCCCGCGGATCGCCCTTCCTCGGTCGAGAGCGTGAGCTCGCGGATCTGGCGGAACGGTTCGCGAACGTGCGCGAGGCAGGACGAGCGACGTGCGTCGGGCTGGTCGGCGAGGCCGGGGTCGGCAAGACGAGGCTCCTCGCGGAGTTCGCGGCGGCGTCCGCCGACGCGAGGGTCACGAGGCTCGCGTGCGAACCGGCCATGGTCGGCACGTGGCCGATCGAGGGGCTGATCGAGGCCATCGCAGGCCTGACCGGCAACGAAACGTCCGCGGACGCTCGGGCGGTCATCGAGTCGTTGGTCGGACACCTGCCCGACGGCGATCGCCTCGTCGAGCGACTCGCCCACGTGGTCTCGATCGAGGGGGGTACCGGCGCCGTCGACGAGACGAGGTGGGCGGTGCGCCGTCTGTTCGAAGCGGTTTTCGATGGGCCCGCCATCCTGCTGGTCGATGACGTCGACCGGGTCTCCTTCGGATTCCCCGCCTTCCTCGCCGATCTCGCGCGAGCGCTCGGCTCGTCGCCGCTGCTCATCGTCTGCACGGCCGCCGGTGAGCCGGTCGGCATCACGGACACGATCGCGATCGCCCCCCTCGACCCGGCGACGGCGGAGCGGCTGGTCGCCGCTCGGCTCGGTGTCGCAGCGCCGGGGGTGGCCGGCGCGATCTCGGGAGCGCTTGGAACCAACCCCCTCATGCTGGAGCACGGCCTCGCCCTCCTGGTCGAAACCTCGGCCCTCGCCCGCGACGCGGCCGGATGGTCGCTCACGGCGGATCCGTCCACGATCCCCGCGTTCGACTCGCCGCGCGACGTCCTCGACGCTCGCGTCGCGGCGCTGCCTCCGGACGTCCGAGCGACCGCCGGACGCTGTGCGCTCGGCGGCATGACGGTCTCGGTGCCGGCCTTCCTCCCCCCCGACGGCGGCTCAGCGAGCGACGTCCAACGGCATCTCGCCGAGCTCGTGGCGAAGGGCATCCTCGCGGCCGACGACGCGGCGATCACGTTCGCCCACCCGCTGGCCCGTGACGTCGCCGCGACCGGCGTTCCACCGGCCGACGCCGCCGGAGCCCACTCCCGCTTCGCCCGAGCCGAACTGCACGAGGCTGGTCCGCGCCGCTGGCGGCATGCCGGCTCGGCCGGGACGCATCTGGCCGCCGCCGTCCGACTCCGCGCAGACGCGACGCCGGACGGTCCGGATCGGTCCGACGCGATCGACCTCTTGACCCGTGCGGCCCTGCATGCCTTCGAGATCGGCGACGCGGCGGGCGCCGCGACCTTGGAGCGACGGGCCGCCGGCATCCTGGAGAAGGACGACCCGTTCCATGCAGAGCTGATGTTCCGCGCCGCATCGCATGAGGTCGAGACCGGGCGCGTGCGGGAAGCCGAGGCGGCGATCAACGCGGCGCTGACGGCGACCGTAGGCATCCCGGACGATGCGATCGATCACCACGTGAGGATCCTGCGGGCGTCGCTCCGTGCGTCGGCCGACCGAAGCACCTTGGACGCCGCGCGAGGGATCGCCGACGAGGCGTACGAGCGGTTCGCCGAGCTCGAGGATGGCTGGGGCCTGGCATGCGCGGCTGCACTCCGTGGGCAGGTGCACGCGGCACGTGGTCATGCGGCGGCCGTGGTCGACGATCTGAGCGAGGCAGCCGATCGAGCGATTGCTTCGCACCATCCGATCGAAGCGGCGCTCGCGCTCCGAGGGGTTGGACGGGCACTGCTCGACGGACCGATGCCCGTCGAGCGCGCGATCGCCCGGTGCGAGCGACTGCAAGAGGACGCCTCGGGACATCCCCTCGCGTACCAGGACCTCACGGGCGTGCTCGCCGTGCTGCTCGCGCGGCGAGGACGCTTCGACGAGGCGCGTCAGCTGATCGCGAGCGCGATCGCCACGATCGAGGGGCTGGTCGCGGACGCGGATCTCGCCGTTGCCCTGCATCGGGCCGGCGTGATCGGCTGGCTCGCCGGCGAGTTCCACGCCGCCGAGCCCCCGATCCAGCGCGCCCTCGCCGCCGCCTCGCACGCGCGAGACGACCGGCTTCGCGCGAGCATCGCCGCGTCGTGGGCGAACCTCGTGCTCGCGTCCGAAGAGCGCGTCGAGGAAGCGATGGCCCTCGCGGACGTCGCGGAGACGTGGGCCACCGATCCCACGGCGCTCGTGGGGTGGCGGACGGCTCGTGCCCGCGCCCTCGTGCGGCTCGGCGACGTCGAGCGCGCGGACAGGCTCGGCCGCGAGGCGGTCTCGCTCGCGGAGCAGACCGATTCGACGGATCTCCGCGCCAACGCCCTGCTGCATCTCGCGGAGGTCCTCCGCCTGTCGGGCAAGCCGGATGAAGCCCACCCCTTCGAGCGACGCGCGTTCCGGCTCCTCGATCGCAAGGGCGCGTCGGCGCAGGCGGCCGCCGTCTTCCGGCACCTGTCGCCGGAGACCGACGCCTTCCCTTCCGACGAACAGGACGATGCGGCCGGCCGATCCGACGGGGAGGAGGAGCCGGTGACGGTCCCCATGATCGACGAGGGCGACGCGCCCGAGAACGAGCCGAAGGACGAGGCAGACCCGGAGCCTCCGGCTGCGGTCGAACCTGTTCCTCCCGCTCCTCCGGCGGCGGACCCCGAGCTCGATCCCTCCGGGCACGAGGTCGAGCCCATCGAGGACGAGGGGCCTCCTCCGCAACCGATCGCCGAGGCGTTCGCCGCGAGCTCCGACGCCGAGAGGAAGAAGCGAGGGCTGTTCCGCCGCTGACGCGGGGTGGCTCCGGTACCGTGGCCGGATGGCGGACCGGACCGACGTTGCCGTGATCGGCGCCGGCGTGATCGGCTTATCGTGCGCGCGCGAGCTGGCCGGCGCGGGGGTGCGCGTGACCGTGCTCGAAGGATCGCACACGGCCGGGCGAGGCTCCTCCGCCCTCGCCAACGGCGGCATCCGTGCACAGTTCACGACCGAGATCAACATCGCGTTCTCACGGTTCTCGATCCCGGAGCTGGAGACGCTGGGACGGACCGTCGGGGGCCTGGGCTTCCATCAGACCGGCTACCTCATGCTGGCGGGCACGGAGCCGAGTGAAAGCAGGCTGCGCGACGCCTGCGAGCTCCAACGTCGGCTCGGCGTGGAGACGCGATGGCTCGATCCCGCCGAGATCGCTTCGATGGTTCCGTTCGTCCGCGCTGACGGCATCCGTGGAGGAACGTTCAACGCGCGAGACGGCTTCCTCGATCCGGCGGGTCTGGTCTCGGCGCTCCTCGCCGGGGCGCGCGCGAGGGGCGTAGCGATCATCACCGGCGCCGCCGTGAGCGAGATCGAACCGGGCTTCTCGATCCGCCACGCCAAGGGCGAACTCCATGCGGACGCCGTCGTGAACGCGGCCGGAACCGGGGCACGCGCGGTGGCGAGGCGCCTGGCGAGCGACGTGCCGGTCGAGCCGGTCCGTCGCAACCTCGCGCATGTGATGGACCCGTCGGGTGCCGGCGGGCTCACGCCGATGACCGTGGACGTGGACACCGGCGTCCTCGTGCGGCGTGAGCCCGCCGGCGGATGGGTCGTCGCGTACGCCAACCCCGACGACCCACCCGGCTGGGACACCTCGGTCGATCCCGCCTTCCTCGACGAGCTGGCGGCCAGGCTCCCGAACCGGTTCCCGGCGATCCTCGATCTGCCGATCGATCCGTCGCACTGCTGGGCGGGCCTCTATCCGGAGACGCCGGACCACCACGCGATCGTCGGCGAGGACCCGGCCTCACCCGGGCTGTTCCACTGCGTCGGGTTCGGCGGGCACGGGTTGATGCACGCGCCGGCGGCCGGGCGGGCGATCAGAGAGCTCGTCACGACCGGGCGGTGCGAGACGTTCGACCTGCGGCCGCTCCGTCCGTCACGGTTCGTCGAGGGCGACCTCGTCGTCGAATCCGCCGTCCTGTGACGCGATGTGTCAACCCGAGCCGGACGGGGGTTGCGCAGGCGGATCCAAGGGGGCCGGACGCTCGGCCGGGTGAACGATGCCCGTCGGCGCTTCGGTCGCGGCGGTCATCTCGCCCTCACGTTCGGGACCGACGTGTTCGGCCCGGCTCTTCATGAGGACGAGCACAACCACAGCAACGAGGGCGATCGCGAGCCCGATCAGGATCCACATCAAGAGCCCGTGGCCGCCGCTGCCGATCGCGCCCCCGGTCGCCTGGATCTCGGTCTTCTCGCCGAAGGCCGGCGTCCAGGTGACGGTGGTGCCGCTGATCGTGCCGCCGGACTGCTGGGACACGGGACCCGGGAAGGTGATGGCGACGCGGAGCTCCATGTCCTTGGCCAGCTGCGCGGCCCCCGGTTGGAGTGGCCCCGTCGCGGCGGGGGTCAGATCGATCTCCCCCTTCACCTCGAACGCATCGCCCACGCGCTGGATCGAGATCGTCTCTCCGGCGGTGGTGCCCTGACTGAACACACCGATGGGGACGTCGTGGAAGGTGTACGTCTTCCCCTCGAATCGGTCGTCCGCGTAGTCCGACTGCTGGAACTGGACGCCGGAAGGAAGCGGCCCGGCGCTCGCCGTGATCTGCCCCAGAAGGTCGTCGGGGGACGAGTGCGTGATCGCGAGGAGATCCCGACTAACCGCGAAGACCATCGTCCCGTCGACGGTGTTGTCGTCGCGCAGCTGCATGTTCAGGTCGACCTTGATGCAGCCGGTCATCAGCATCGCGAGCGTGCACGACGCGACGAGTCGCGAGGTGACGCGGAGCATGGCCGTCATCTTCCCTCCCGGGGCGCATCGCCTTCGAAGCCGAGCCGTCCCGAGGGTACACCGGTGGTAGGTTCCCGCGCGTGCCGCACGCGACCGTTGCCGTCGGCGACGTCGAGATCTCCGCGTTGCTCGACGTCGACGTGAACGACGAACCGATCGCGGATGCCTTCCCGGGTGCTCCCCCCGGCGCGATGCTTGCCGGGAAGACCCGATACCCGAACGTCTACGGAGAAGGCGACGCGTGGCGGCTCCGTGTACGCGTCTGGGTGCTCCGTCATCCGGGCGGTCTCATGCTCCTGGACACAGGGGTCGGCCCGGAGACCTCGCCGGCGATGGACTGGTGTCCCAAGCCCGGTATCACCCTGGCCTCGTTGGCGGAGATCGGTGTGGAACCGGAAGCGATCGATGTGGTCGCGCTCAGCCACGCACACGACGACCACATCGGCGGGACCGTCGACCGCGGTGGTGCGCCCACGTTCCCCCAGGCACGCTACCTGCTCCAACGCGCCGACCATGCCTGGCTGCGTCGGCGCGGGGCGCACGACACCGAGCCGAGCACGTTCGAGCGGTTGCTCGCTCCGCTCGAGCGTGCGAGGGCACTCGAGCTGCTGGACGGGGACCATCGGATCAGCGAGCAGATCGAGCTCCGCCAGGCGCCGGGCCACACGCCGGGGCACCAGGTCCTCCGGGTTACGAGCCAAGGCTCACGCGCCTTGTTGTCGGCCGACACGTGGAACCACCCGATGCAGCTCGCCCACCCGGGATGGTGGGCAGGGTCGGACGACGACCATGAACGCTCGACCGCCACGCGGCGCACGCTCCTCGCGGAGCTCCTTGCCGAGCCCCAGACGATCGTCGCGCCCACGCATCTCGGCGAAGCCTTCGGCCACATCAAGCCGGACGGCGACGGACTGCCGGCGTGGCACCCCACCAGCTGAAAACGCATCAACCGACGAGCGCGCGGATCTGCCGGAGCGCGACCGTCAGCTGCGAGAGGTCCGTGACCCCTTCGATGCCGAGGGATCGAAGGAACCGCTGCAGGCGATCGACGGCTTCCTCGCGAGACGCGAGGAAGCCGTCGATCGCCTCGTCGATGGGCGCTCCACCCGCCAGCTCGAGCGCCCGTTCGCAGAGCGACCGGCGCAACGAGAACAGGTCATCCTCCACCGACTGCCGACCCCAGCGCTGCCAGCGGGTCCCCGCCGGCAGCGCCTCCAGCTGGTTCTCGAGCCAGTCGAGTTGCAGCCGCTCTCCCAACAGGAAGAACCCGCGCGCGACCTCGAGCGGCGCCCGGCCCGTGGCGTGGGACACGGCGATGATGTCCGGTGCGTGGACCAACTCGCCCTGGAACGCGGTCCGCCGGGCGAGCGGCGCGGGAACCCCCTCCGCGATCAGGCGCTCGGCGATCTGCTCGTGCTCTTCGCGCCACGCCTCCGGACCGATCTGATCGATCTGCGACGCAAGCTCGGCGAAGGATTCGCGCGACGCGTCGACCGCCTCGGACAACCGCTGCCCTGCGGCCTGGACGAGGTACCAACGCGAGGTCGTCTCCACGAGCCAGTCCACGCCGGACAAGAGGTCGTTCTGCACGACGGGATCGATCACGCCATCCAGCTTCTCGATCTCGTCCCAGCGGGCGACCGCTCCGGTCACATCCCGGGCGATCCGGAACGCGCGGACGACATCGGCAGGATGGGCGCCGGTTTCGGCGACCATCCGGGACACGAACGTGATCCCTTGCGAGTTCACGACGTCGTTGGAGGCCATCGTCGCGATGATCTCCCGCTTCAGCGGATGTTCGGCGAGGAGGTGGCCGAACCCGTCGACGATCGTGGGCGGGAAGTACCGGGCCAGATCTGCCTCGAGGTACTCGCTGTCCGGCAGCTCGCTCTCCAGGAGCGCCGCGAACACCGAACGCTTCGCGTACGCGAGCAGGACCGACAGCTCCGGGCGGGTCATGCCCACGCCGTTCGCCCGCCGCTCGGCCATCTCATCGGTCGTCGGGAGGAACTCGACGTCGCGTTCGAGCTCACCCTCCGCCTCGAGCTGTTGCATCAGGTCCTCGTAGGCCTCGATCCTCGGGGATGACTGCTCCTCCTCCTGCGAAAGGATCTGCGCCTGCAGGTAGTTGTCGTAGAGGACGTGGGCGACGACGTCGGGGGCACACGCCTCGAGCATCCGGTTCCGGCCCTCGAGCGTCAGCTCGCCACGCGCGATCGCGAGCCCCAGCAGGATCTTCCAGTTGACCTCATGGTCGGACGTGTCGACCCCCGCGGAGTTATCGATGAAATCGGTGTTGATACGTCCACCGGATCTGGCGTACTCGATCCGTCCGCGCTGCGTGAACCCGAGGTTCCCTCCTTCGCCGACGACCTTGGTGCGGAGATCCCGCCCGTCGACGCGCAGACCGTCGTTCGTTCGGTCGCCGGCGTCCTCGTTGGTCTCCTCCGATGACTTCACGTAGGTGCCGATCCCGCCGTTCCACAACAGGTCGACGGGCGCCTTCAAGATCCACCGGATCAGCTCCGCCGGGGTCATGCCGCCGGGCGCCTCCGGCGGGATACCCAGGGCCGTGCGGACCTCGGGCGACGGCGTCGCGCTCTTCGCCGTTCGATCGACGACGTTTCCGCCCGGGGAGAGCATCGATCGGTCGTAGTCGTTCCACGAGGAACCGGGAAGCTCGAACAGCCGTTTACGTTCGGCGAACGATGTCGCCGGGTCGGGGTTCGGGTCGAGGAAGACGTTCCGGTGGTCGAAGGCCGCCACCAACTTGATCGTGTCCGTGTAGAGCATGCCGTTGCCGAAGACATCGCCCGACATGTCGCCGATCCCGACCGCCGTGAAGGGATCGCGCAGGACGTCGACGCCGAGCTGCCGGAAATGCCGCTTGACCGATTCCCACGCGCCGCGGGCGGTGATGCCGAGCGCCTTGTGATCGAACCCCGCGGAACCCCCGCTGGCGAACGCATCCCCGAGCCAGAACCCGTACCGCTCGCTCACCGCGTTGGCCGTATCCGAGAAGGTCGCCGTTCCCTTGTCGGCGGCCACCACGAGGTAGGCATCGGGCCCGTCGAGCACCCGGACGCCGTCCGGATGCTCGATCGTGCCGTGGACGTAGTTGTCGGTGACATCGAGGAGCCCGTGCATGAACGTGACGTACTGCGCGAGCACCTCGTCCTTCAGCTCGTCGGGGATCGCAGGCCGCCGTTTCAGGATGAAGCCGCCCTTGGATCCGTCCGGAACGATGATCGCGTTCTTGACCCGCTGCGCCTTCATCAATCCCAGGACCTCGGTCCGGTAGTCCTCCTTCCGGTCGGACCATCGGATGCCGCCCCGTGCGACCAGCCCGCCCCGCAGATGGATCGCCTCCATCCCCGGCGAGTAGACGAAAACCTCGAACAGGGGGAAGGGCTTCGGCATCTCCGGCACATCCGCGGAGCGCAGCTTGATGGCGAGGGCGAGGCGCTCCCTCCGGTAGGCGTTCGTCCGCACGGTGGCCTCGATCGTGCCGAGGAGCGAGCGGAGGATCAGATCCTGGTCCAGCGACGCGACCGCTTGGAGGTCTTCCACGATCTGGTCCCGGATGGCCGCCGCTTCGTCCGCGGGGGCGTCGCGAACGGGATCGAACTTCGTCTCGAAGAGATCCACCAGCCGGGAAGCGATGTGCGGGTTCGCCGCCATCGCATCGTTGCGGTACTCGTCCGTGAACCGAGCGGAGACGCGCATCCGGTAGGTGCGGTACGCGCGGAGCACGTGGACCTGCTCCCACGTGAGACCGCCCACGATGACCAGTCGGTTGAGAGAGTCCACCTCCGCCTCGCCGCGCCACATCGCACCGAGCGCGTCGCGAACCGATCCCGCGACCCCCTCGAGTTCGAGCACCGCTGCGCGGGCATCGAGGACCCCGAAGTCGTGGATGAAGACGCGTCCCTCGCCCTCGAGGTGCACGGGGATCTCCTCGACGACCCGCAGACCGAGGGACTCGAGCAACGGCATGAAGGCCGACAGGTCGACCTTGCCTCCGGTCTTGTAGAGACGCACCCGCGTGAGCCGCTCCCCCGCCGACTCGTTGCCGATCCCCACGACGAACCCGTCCGACGACGAGGACAGCTCTTCCAGGTTCAGCACGTCGTCGACGGCCAGCTCCCAGTCGGTGTCGGAGGTCTTGTAGTAGTCCGGGAACCGCGGCGCGTACGAAGCGGCGAGCGCACGACCACGCTGTTCACCGAGACGGGCTGCCAATGCGTCGGCGAGATCGTCGTCCCAGGTCCGCGCGAGCCGTTCGACCTCCGCCTCCAGCTCTTCGTGCTTGATCTCGGGGATCTGCACGCCCGGCTCCACGTGCACGGTGAAGAAGATCTTGGCGGACTCGGTCTCCCCGAGGGAGAGGTGGTAGTCGACGGTGACGCCGTGGAACCGCTCCATGAACATGTCCTGCAGGCGTTTGCGGAGCGTCGCGCTGAACCGCTCGCGTGGAAGCGCGACCACGATCGACACCTGGCGTCCGAACAGGTCCTTGCGGACCAGGACCCGGATCCCGGCCTGCTCCTCGAACTGGAGGAGACCGACGACCAGCGCCCGCAGCTCTTCGGCCGATCCCTGGAACAGCTCGTCCTTGGGGAAGGTTCCGAAGAGCTCGACGACCGTCTTGTAGTCGTGCGAGCCCGGGATCAGATCCTCGGCCGCCAGGATCTGCTCCAGCTTGTGGTGCAGCAGGGGGGTCTTGGTGGCCGGCTCCATGTACGCCTTGGACGTGAACAACCCGATCAGCCGCGCCTCTCCGGTGATCCGTCCGTCGGGCGAGACCTTGCGCACGCCCACGTAGTCCATCCGGGCGCGGCGATGGACGGTCGAGTAGGCCTTGGTCTTCGAGATGACGAGCAGGTCCCCGTCCTCGATCCGCTGACGGATGTACGAGGGGAGGCTCTCGAGCGGCGTGACGTCCGCGAACGTGCTCCTCGACACGTCGGACAGGATCCCGAGTCCGGAGCCCTGGGTCGCGCGGATCGCCCGGCCTTCGGGGAGGTCGAGTAGGTCGTACTCCCGGTAGCCGAGCAGGACGAAGTTGAGCTGGAGCAGCCAGTCGAGGAAGTCGACGGTCCCGCTCACCTCCTCGGGCGAGTAACGGCCGGCGGCCGCCCGAGCGAGATCCATCATGTGCCGGGTGCGCTCCTGCATCGGATCGAAGTCGCGCACCACGAGGTACACGTCGTGCAGGATCTCGCCGATCGTGCGCTCCAGATCGGCGCGCGCGGCCTCACCGAGCCGGCGTTCGAGCTCGTAATGCATCACGGATTCGCGGTGCGGCGCGTTCCGGCCCGACAGCACGCGCTCGATCCGACCGCGCTCGTCGCGGATGGTCCCGATCACCGGGTGGACCAACAACCGGACCCTGAGCTCGCGCGCCGCGAGCTCCTCACTCACCGAATCGACGAGGAACGGCGAGTCGTCCGTGTTGGTCTCCACGATCGTGCCCACCGAGCCGTACCCTTCGTCGGCGTCCGTGGGCACGAACACCCGGACCGCCGAGGGATGGTTCCCGCGCTGATCGGCGAAGGCGAACGCCGACGAGACCATCGAGAACAGCAGATCGGCCCCATGATGCTCGAGCTCCTCATCGGAGAGTCGTCGCAGGAACGCCTTCGCGAACGCCGTGAGGGCATCCTGGCGATCGAGCGGGACCTCCGCTCGGATGCGAGCGAACAGCGCGTCGAGGACGGGGTGCAGGGCGTGCGACTGCTCGGCGGTTTCGGACACGGCGTGTATGGGGTCTCGCAGCGGTGGATCGAGCCGCGGAGAACGATCGGAGCTCACATCGTAGCCGGTCCGCGAGCCGCCTCGACCACCTCCGCGGCCCGGTCGTACCGACCGAACTGCGGCATCACGTAGACCCCCGCGACATCTTCGTCGCGGAGCGCCGCGACGAGCTCGATCGCCATCGCCGCCCCTTCGCGCCACGCGCGCTCGTCGTCGTCACCCGCCGACCGCATGCGGTGGCGGGAGGCTTCGGGGATCTCGATCCCGGGGACCTCGTTGTGGAGGAACTCGGCGTGCCGGCTCGTCATGAGCGGGAGCACCCCGGCGACGATGGGAACCGTGAGCGGCTCGCCCGCGACCTTCTCGTAGGTCTCGCGGAGCGCGAGCAGCGGCTCGATCGAATAGAACGGCTGCGTGAGGACGAAGCGCGCGCCGGCCTCCGCCTTGCGCGCGAGCAGACGAGCCTCTCGTTCCAGATCGGGCGCGCTCGGGGCCACGGCCGCCCCGGCGAAGAACGACGTCGGCGACCCGATCGAGGTCCCCGACCGGTCGACGCCGGCGTTGAAGGCGTGCGTGATCATCGACAGGAGCCCGGTCGCGGTGACGTCGACGTTGTTCGACCCGTGCGGGTACTCGCCGATCGTGACGGGGTCCCCGACGCACACGAAGAGGTTCCGGATGCCCAGCGCGTGAGCGCCCAGGAGGTCTCCCTGGAGGCGGAGGAGGTTCCTGCCACGGGTCGGGAAATGCAAGACGGTCTCGATCTCCGCCTGTTCGTGGATCAGGCGGCACGCCGCCCAGGCGCTCATCCGCATCTTGGCCATGGGCGAGTCCGCGACGTCGATCGCATCGGCGCCGGCGTCGCGAAGCGTCTCCGCCGCCGCGACCAGCCGGGCCGCGTTGAACGATCGTGGCGGCTCCATCTCGACCGTCACGACGAAACGTCCGGTCGCGAGCTTGGCCTCCAGCTTCGTCGGGGGAACGACCGTTACGACATCGAGGATCCGCTCCCCGTGATCCGCCTCGGGGAACTCGATCCTGGGGTGCGGCGCTCGATCGCGGAGCGCCGCGGCGATCGCCGCCGTATGCGCGGGTCCCGTGCCGCAGCAGCCGCCGACGGCCGCAACGCCGTCGTCCAGCAGCGCCTGCGCGATCTCGCCGAAGTACTCAGGCGTCGCCGGGTACACGAATCGACCACCGACCTCCGCCGGGCCCCCCGCGTTGGGGCGGGCGACGATCGGAACCCCGGCGGCGCTCGCCGCCGGTCGCATGGCCCGGACGATCCGGAGGATCTGCGCGGGGCCCTCACCGCAGTTCACCCCGAGGGCCTCGACGCCCAGGCCGACCACGGTGTGCGCCACCTCCTCGGGAGTCGAGCCCAGCAGCGTCCGGTCGTCGCGGGTGAACGTCGCGCTCGCGACGAGCGCGACGTTCGGCGCGGCCTCACGAGCCGCGCGGACGCCCTGCTCGAGCTCGCGGAGATCGCTCTGGGTCTCGACCACGAGCAGGTCCACACCCGCGGCAGCGAGGGCGGCGGCCTGCTCGCGATAGGCGGCGAACGCATCCTCCGGGCGCACCCGTCCGTATGGTTGGAGACGGACGCCCAGCGGCCCCATCGAGCCCGCGACGATCGGGGCGCCGGCGTCACGCGCGAGCGCGACACCGGCGCCGCACAGCTCAGCGAACCGGTCGGCGAGCCCGTGGCGCTCGAGCCGGTACCGGTTCGCGCCGAACGTGTTCGTGAGCACGATCCGGGCGCCGGCGCCGACGAACGACGCGTGGATCTCCACCACGCGCGCCGGCGCCCGCACGTTCAGCTCCTCCATGCACGCCTCGACGGGAACCCCACGGGCGATCAGCGACGTGCCCATGCCGCCGTCCGCCAGGAGGGGCCCTTCGGCCAGCAGGGATCGGAGGGCGACGGCGTCCATGCGTGCAGTGTCCCACCCTCGGCGGTGCGGGCCCGCTTACCTACTCACCCGATCGGGACGATCGACACCTCGTGCGTGAGCTCGACGACGGACCTGATCGTCGCCGCCACCGCGCAATACCTGGCCTCCGAGATGTCGACCGCTTTGGCCGCCTTCGATGCATCGACCGTTCCCGTGAGCACGAACCGTAGATGGATCGACCGGAAGGTCCAGGGCGGGTCGGGGTCCTGGACGAAGGTCACCTCGACCTCGAGGCGGACCAGGTCCTGCCGCTGCTTGCGCAGGATCTCCACGACGTCGTACGCGGTGCACGCGGCGAGCGATAACGGCAGCAGGTCCGAAGGCTTCGCGCCGGGTCCCTCGACGTCCCCTCCGAGGAGGAGCGACTCGCCATACGCGGTCGTTCCGACGAACTGAAGGCGATCGCCCGTCCAGACGAGCCTGACGTCAGTCATCCAGCCGGCGAGTCTATCGACCTACGACGGTCGCTCCTTCGGGGAGGCCGTTCGCAGCCTTCCGGACGTGGCTCGGACCCCCGGGCCGGGGTACGCTACGCATGTTCGGGGGGATCCCCGCCGGATCACGCTCCTTGGGGGGGAGATGAGCCGACACCGGGTCCGGATCGTCGTAGGCGAGGGACGATCCGCACGCATGGGCTTCCTGCGCTTCGTGCTGGAGTCCGAGGGATACGACGTCGTCGCCCAGGCGTCGAGCGCGGCTGAGCTCGCGCGCGTCCTCGCCGTGCACCTGCCCGACGTCGTCGTGCTAGATGATGGGATCGGCGCGACCGCCGTGCAGATGACGCACGACGTCTCCCCCGGCGCGAAGGTGATCCTGGTCTGGCCCGGTGCGGTGGTCCCCATCGGGGGCTACGCGCGTGTCGATCCCGGCGATGTCCTGCGTTCCTTGGGTCCCACCGTTGCGAGGGCCGTCGGCACGATGCCGACGCCACGCGAGAGCGTCATCAAGCCCGACTGGATCGACCGGGTCAGGAAGGACCCGGCCGCCCTCCGGGAGAAGCTCGAGGAGCACGACGGGCTCCCGACACATCCCGGCGGGCTGGAGCCCCGGCGCCG
>DASWDB010000144.1:0-13610 GCA_036395715.1 Actinomycetota bacterium
GTCCCGCGCCGCGCGTCGCGGAAGCGCCGGTGCTCGCACGCAACGGCGCCACGGCGATGATCGACGTGTCCGACGGGCTCACACGCGACCTCGTACGGATCTGCGAGGCGAGCGGCGTCGGCGTGCGGCTCGACCTGGCGACGATCCCGGCCCACCCGGCCGCCGCCGAGGGCGAAGCCCTCGGCGGAGGCGAAGACTACGAGCTGCTCGCGACGATGCCGTCGGGTAGCGCGACGGCGGGTGCGGTGCTGGAGCTCGCCGACATGTTCGCGACGCCGCTCACGGCGATCGGGACGATCGTCGTGGAGGGGCTCCAGATGATCGACATCGACGGGGTGACGCGTCCGCTCGAGCCCGCCGGATGGAACCACTTCGGATGAGCGATCCCAACACCAGACCGCGCGTGTTGTCCATCGCCGGGAGCGACTCCGGCGGAGGAGCCGGCATCCAGGCCGACCTCAAGACCTTCTCCGCGTTCGGGGTCTTCGGGATGACCGCCATCACGGCGGTCACGGTGCAGAACACGATGGGCGTGCAGGGCTTCGAAGCTCTCTCGCCGGCAACCGTCGGCGACCAGATCCGCGCGGTTGCGTCGGACATCGGCGTCGACGCTGCGAAGACCGGGATGCTCGCGAACCCGCCCATCGTGGAGGCGGTCGCGGCGGCCGTGGCCGAAACGGCGATCCCGAACCTCGTGGTCGATCCGGTGTTCGTGTCCAAGCACGGCCACGTGCTACTCGCGGAGGACGCAGTCGGAGCGCTCCGCACCCGCGTCGTGCCGTTGGCCTCGATCGTCACGCCCAACCTTCCGGAGGCCGCGGGTCTCGCCGGCTTCGCCGTCGAGACCCGCGATCAGATGCGCCGCGCCGCCGACGCGATCCTCGCGCTCGGCGCAGGCGCCGTCCTCGTGAAAGGCGGGCACCTCGATGATCCCGGCCGGTCGTCCGACCTCTTCGTCGGTCCTTCCTGGGAGGGGTGGCTGGAGGCGGAGCGGATCGACACCCCGAACACGCACGGCACGGGATGCACGCTCTCTGCCGCGATCGCGGCGCGGCTCGCGGTCGGGGACGGTGTCCCCGACGCGGTCCGCGCCGCGAAAGCGTTCGTGACGGAGGCGATCCGACACGCGCTCCCGTTGGGGGGCGGCATCGGCCCGGTCGATCCGCTGTGGGCGATCCGCCCGGCGAGCCCGCGATGACCGGCGAAGACCAGCCGCGGATCGGGCGAGACGGGCCGTTTCGCTCGTCGCTCGGGCGGACGAAGCGATGTGCCCCATGGATCGGGGCGGGGAGGCCGGGTTCCTGTTCGTCGGCGCCGTGGGCGGCTGAAGAGCGGCCTCAGGCGTGGGAGGGTCGGACGACCCGTCCTGCCTTGATTCAGCTGGTGCAGGCGTGGATCCGCCGGGGGGTCCCATCAACCAACGCCCGGACGCGCTGGACGTTGGGATCCCATCGCCGGTTGATCCGCTTGTGCGAGAAGGTCACGGACTTCCCGAACCAGGGCTTCTTCCCACAGATGTCACACACCGCTGCCATCGCGTCATCGAGGCTACCAGGCCACTAGCGAGCGATCGCCTTCAGGTTGGCCTGCAAGACGTCTTCGGAGAGCTGGCCCCGCACGGTCGCGACCAGGCGACCGTCCGCGTCGTAGAACTGGGTCATCGGCGGGGAGAAGAGGTTGAAGGAGAGACCGATCGAGTTCGTTGGGTCGAACACGCTCGGGTACGTCACATCTCGGTCGTGCATGAACGACCTCGCGCCCTGGCGGAAATCCTCCAGATCGACCCCGACGAACTGGACAGCATCCCCGAGCCGGCGATGGGCGTCGACGAGCAGCGGGGTCTCCGCCTTGCACGGCGGGCACCAGGCCGCCCAGTAGTTGACGACGACGGGTGTCCCGCGGAGCTGCTGGAGGAGCTGCCGGAATCCGTCCGCGTCCATCGCCGGGAGCTCGTCGGCCATGATCGGAAGCGCCGGCGCGGTTGTTGCGTTCCTCGCAGGCACGGTGCCCGTGGCCGCCGCGTCATGGGTACAGCCCGTCAGGACGAGCGCGGTGAAGACGAATGGGGCGAGAACCGCTCGGGGGGCTGTCACGCGTCCATGGTAGAACCGGGTGCAGCGTGAGGATCCGCCGGTGACGTTGACGCTCTCCTCCCCGATCGTCGCGATCGATCGGAAGCTGGCCACCCGCCGCGGGGGGTTCCGCACCAAGGGCCCGGAGGCGCACACCGTGCTCCGTGAGGCGTTCGACGTCACGACGGTGGGGGAGCTGCTGCATCACTACCCGCGCCGGTACATCGACCGGTCGCACGTCGAGACCATCCGAGGGCTGCATCCCGGTGTCTCCGCGACCGTGATCGCGACGGTCCGACGGGTCGCGAAGCGCCAGACGAGACGGCATCAGTCGATGGTCACGATCACGCTTCACGACGGGACGGGCGCGCTCGATCTCACGTTCTTCAACCAGCCTTGGGCAGCGTCGCTCTACCGCGAAGGATCGGAGGTCGCCGTCTCCGGTGTCGCGCAGCTGTACCGCGGGCGTCTGCAGCTATCGAACCAGGAGGTCGAGGTTCTCCGCGGGGACGGACAGGATCTCGTGCATACCGCCCGGATCACACCAGTGCACCCTGCCTCCGAGGGCATCAGCGCCAAGACGATCCGCGAGCTGATCTGGCACGCACTGGAGCAGCTGCCGCCGCAGGTCGATCCGCTTCCGGCCGAGCTGGTGGAAGCCGAATCGCTCAGCACCTGGGACGCGGCATGCCGGCGGATCCATTTCCCCGCCGACGAGCACGAGCTCGCGAGCGCCCGGGAACGGCTGAAGTTCGACGAGCTCTTCCTATTGGAGCTCGGCGTGGCGTTCCGCAGACAGCGCCTCGCTCACGAGCGCACCGGGGTTGCTCACGACCCCGACGGGCCCCTCACGAGGGCGCTGCGCGCGACCCTCCCGTTCGAACCGACCGGCGCGCAGCGCGAAGCGATGGATCAGATCGACACGAAGATGGCTGCGCCGCAGCCGATGAACGTGTTACTCCAAGGCGACGTGGGCTCGGGGAAGACGCTGGTCGCCTTGCACGCCTGCCTCGTCGCGATCCAGTCCGGCCACCAAGCGGCGATCATGGCCCCGACGGAGGTCCTCGCCGGCCAACATGCCCGTTCGGTCGCCGATCTGCTGCGGCCCATGGGCGGCGTCGCCGCGGTCGGCCCCTCCCGGGCGGCGGCTGACCGGCAGCGCTCACTCTTCGAAGGCTCGAGCGCTCCGATCGTCGAACCGACGGTGCGGTTCGCCATGTTGACGGGATCCATCACCGGCAAGGAGCGTGAGCGGACCTCGGAGGGCATCGAGGACGGCACGGTCGATCTGGTGATCGGCACCCACGCGCTCGTGCAGGGGAGCGTCACGTTCCGAGACCTCTCGCTCGCCGTCGTCGACGAACAACATCGATTCGGGCTCCATCAACGGATGGCGCTGAAGAGGAAGGGGACCGGCGACATCGATGTCCTGATCATGACGGCGACGCCGATCCCCCGGACGCTCGCGCTGACGTACTACGGGGATCTCGACGTCGTGGTGTTGGACGAGATGCCGAGGGGGCGTGGGCCGATCCAGACCCGCGTCGTTCGGGATGCCCCCGCGCGTGCAGCCGCGGAGACCTTGGTTCGGCAGGAGGTGGCAGCCGGTCGACAAGCGTTCGTCGTCTGCGCGGCGATCGACGAGGCCAACCGGAACCAGGTCAAGGCGGCGGAGGCGGAGGCCACCCGCCTGCGGACCGAGGTCTTCCCCGACCTCCGCGTCGAGCTCCTCCACGGCCGTATGCGCCCGAAGGAGAAGGAGCGAGTGATGGACGCGTTCCGCGATGGTGCCGCGGACGTGTTGATCTCGACCACCGTGATCGAGGTCGGCGTGGACGTGCCCAACGCCACCGTGATGCTGGTGGAGAACGCGGAACGGTTCGGACTGGCGCAGCTCCATCAGCTCCGAGGCCGGATCGGCCGGGGACCCGACGCTTCCTACTGCGTGCTGTTCGACGAGTCCGACGAGCTGAACGTCGACGCGAGGGCGCGCATCGACGCCATGGTGCGAACGAACGACGGGTTCGAGCTGGCGGATGAGGACCTCCGGCTGCGCGGCGAAGGCACCTTGTTCGACACGAAGCAATCCGGCATGCCCGATCTCAAGCTTGCCCGGCTGTCCGAGGACCTGGAACTGGTCAAACGAGCTCGGGCACGCGCGTTCGCGCAGTTGGAGGACGACCCGCGCCTCGTCGAACATCCTGCCCTGCTGGAGGAACTCCGTCGGCGGTTCGAACGATCGATCGAGTGGCTCTTCCAGTCCTAAACCCGTCAGCGGGACCGTGCTGGCCGGCGTGCTCGTGACGGGTCGATCCCGAGGCACGGCTAGGCTCCCGCTCGTGCGTGTGATCGCCGGTTCGGCCCGTGGGACGCGCCTCGGGCCCGTGCCGCCGGGCGTGCGTCCGCTGTCCGATCGTGCACGCGAGGGTCTCTTCTCCAGCCTCGGCGCCGAGGTGTCGGATGCGCGCTGTCTGGACCTGTTCGCGGGCACCGGCGCGGTCGGGATCGAGGCGCTCTCCCGCGGAGCCGAGTCCTGTACGTTCGTGGACGCCTCTCGTCACGCGACCGATGCGACCCGGTCAAACCTCGAACGCGCCCATCTGGCCGAGCGGGCGACCGTCCGGACCGCCGATGTGCCGGCCTACCTCCGGCGGCGGCGAACGAACGAGCCTCCGTACGAGCTCGTGTTCCTCGACCCGCCGTACGAGATCGCGGAGCCTCGACTGAGCGGCTGCCTGGCCGCGCTCGAGGCCGGATGGCTTGCCCCCGAAGGATGGACAGTGGTTCTGACCCGAGGTCACAAGAGTTCGGTCCCGCCGGTTCCGGTACACTGGGCCACTCGGAGGCAACTTCGGTACGGAGACAGCCTCTTGACCCTGTTCCGGGAGGATCGATGGGCTTGACCGCCCTGTGTCCGGGGACGTTCGACCCGGTGACCAACGGGCATCTGGACGTCGTCGGCCGAGCCGCACAACTGTTCGATTCGGTGATCGTGGGGGTCGTGGAGAGTCCCGCCAAGACCCCTTTGTTCAGCGTGGACGAGCGGGTGCGCCTGTTGGAGGAGGCCGTTAAGGATCTGGCGAACGTCCGGGTTGGGTCGTTCCGAGGCCTCCTGGTGGATCACGCCCGTGCGCAGGGAGCCTCGGTCATCGTGAAGGGTCTGCGAGCGATCAGCGACTACGAATATGAGATCCAGATGGCGCAGATGAATCAGCGGATCGGGGAGCTCGACACCTTGTTCATGGCCACGAGTCCCAAGTGGTCGTTCCTGTCATCCTCGCTGGTCAAGGAGGTGGCGAGCCATGGCGGAGACGTCGAGGGGCTCGTCCCCGACCATGTGCGGAAGCTGTTGGTCGACCGGCTGGTGAGCGCGTGATGGACCTCTCCGCGCGTCTCGTGCAACTCGAGCAGCTGGTGATCGAAGCGAAATCGATGCCGTTGTCGTCGTCGGTCCTCGTGAGCCGCGAGGAGCTCCTGCAGATGATCTCCGAGATGCAGGAGAGCCTCCCCGAGGAGATCAAGCAGGCCCGATGGATCGTGAAGGACCGCGAGGACCTTCTGGGCAAGGCTCGGGCCGAGGGGGAGCGGATCGTCGAACAGGCGCACGAGGAACAGCGCCGGATGGCGCTCAAGGAAGAGGTTGCCCGTCGCGCCGAAGCCGAGGCCCACGGCATCCTGGAAGACGCTCAGGATCGGGCCGACGCGATGCGACGCGAAGCCGAGGATTACGTCGACGCGAAACTCGCGCAGTTCGAGATCGCGCTCCGCAAGATCCTGGAAGAAGCGCAATCGTCCGCGCGGAGCGTCGCGAAGACCCTGGATCAGGTCGAGGTGGGGCGCGAACACCTGCGTGCTCCCGGGACCCCCGCCGATCAGGCGCTGGCGCCCCACGAAGAGCAGCCGCGGGAGACGGAGCTGTACGACGAGCACGGTGCGACCGACGACGCGGGGAGGTTCTGATGCTGGGCTCGGTCGACGTCCGCGATCTCACGGGGCAGCCGGGGTCTTCTCGCGAGGAGCCCCTCGTGGGGACGCTCGAGGGTCTCGCGACGGAGCTTGCGCGGATGCCGGACGACGCCATCGTCCGCGCCGATCTGCTGCTGGAGTCCGTGGTGGAGGGCATCCTCGTCTCGGGCCACGTCGCGGGCCGATGGACCCTCCGGTGCGCCCGGTGCCTGGTCGAGTTCGAACAGCCGTTCCGCATCGATATCCATGAGCTCTTCGTGCGGCATCCGGACGAGGACGCGGACGTGTACCCGCTCGGTCCCGAAGGGCAGCTCGACCCTGACCAGATGATCCGTGACGCGGTCGGGGTCGAGATGCCCTTCTCCCCGCTCTGTCGCTCGGACTGCCAAGGGCTCTGCGCGACCTGTGGTGGGAACCGCAACCTCGGGGAGTGCCCCGGGCACGCCGAGTTGGATCAGCGGTTCGCGGTGCTCGCCGACCTGTTCCCCGATCTGCCCAACCTCGACTGACGACGCGATCCAGAAGGAAGGAACCCACATCATGGCCGTCCCGAAGAAGAAGCAGAGCAAGACGCGCACGGCCACACGCCGTGCGACCTGGAAGGGCGAAGCACCTACGTACAGCGCTTGCCCGCAATGCAAACAGCCGAAGCTTCCGCACCGCGTCTGCGCGAACTGCGGCTACTACGCCGGCCGTCAAGCGGTCGAGGTCGAGTAGCCGCGTGAGCGAGGCGTCCGTCGAACATCGGCTCGAGGCACTCGATCGCGCGCTCGGCGTTTCCTTCCGCGACCCCGAGCTGCGGGAGGCATCCCTCACTCACCGATCGTTCGCGTTCGAGCACGACCTCACCGTCACGAACGAACGGCTGGAGTTCCTCGGCGACTCGGTTCTGGGCTTGGTCGTGACCGATCTCGCGTACCGGATGTATCCCGCGATGCCCGAAGGTGAGCTCGCGAAGCTCCGCGCCGCCATCGTGAACATGACGGCGCTCGCCGACGTGGCACGGGACCTCGACCTCGGGGCCGTCGTCCTGCTCGGCAAGGGCGAGGAGCAATCCGGCGGACGCGACAAGGCGAGCATCCTCGCGGACGCGTTGGAAGGCGTCTTCGGCGCCGTCTACCTCGATCTCGGTCTCGACGCCGCTCGCGAGCTGATCGAGCGCTTGTTCGAGCCCCGGATGCAGGCATACGTCCGAGGCGAGGGGGATCGCGACTACAAGACGATCCTCCAGGAGCTCGCATCGCAGGAGCTCCGAGCGCTGCCCGTCTACCAGATCCAGGAACGGGGCCCCGACCACGAGAAGGAGTTCACGGCGACCGTCGTGATCGCCGGAGAGACGCTGGGGACGGGCGTCGGGCGCTCGAAGAAGGAAGCCGAGCAACAAGCTGCTCGCGAGGCCCGCGCGCGCATCTCGGAGCGACGCGCCGATCGACCGGTGAGGGGGAGCGTTGATGGAGCTTCCTGAGGTCGAGGTGATGCGACGCGATCTCGAACGCGACGTAGTGGGCAAGAAGATCAAGGACGTCGAGGTCAAGGGTTCGAAGAACGCGATGCGCGTGATCCGTCGCCACAAGACACGGAAGGAGTTCTCGTCACGCCTGGCCGGGCACAAGGTCATGAAGACCGAACGGCGCGGGAAGTACGTCCTGTTCTCCCTGGACGGCGGGGATGTGTGGGTCGTTCATTTCGGGATGAGCGGCCGGTTCACCCGGGCGAACGGACGGGTCGCCCTCGCGCCGCACACGCACGTGATCGTGACCTTCCAGCAGGGCGGGGATCTCCGATTCGTCGACCCCAGGACGTTCGGGGAGATGTTCGTGGCGTCGACCGACGAGCTGGGCAAGGTGAAGGAGCTCCAGCACATCGCGATCGACCCGTTGGATCAAGTGTTCACGTGGCCCACGTTCCAATATCTGCTCGCGCAGCGTGCAACGAAGATGAAGCAACTGATGATGGATCAGAAGTTCATCAGCGGGCTCGGCAACATCTACTCGGACGAGGTCCTGTTCGCGGCCGGGATCCGCTACGACCGGATGAGCGACTCGCTCTCCTCGCAAGAGGTGCGGCGGCTCTACCGCGCGATCCAGGAGATCCTCCAGGACGCGATCAAGGCGCGAGGAACGACGCTCGAGGATGAGGCGTACGTCGATCTGTTCGGGAAACCGGGCGAATACCAGAACGAGCTCAAGGTCTACGGCCGAGAGGGACTGCCCTGCCGGCGGTGTCGCACGCCGATCCGGACCGTCAAGGTGCAGCAGCGCACGAGCTTCTTCTGTCCCCAGTGTCAGAGCTGACGGCCCCTCGCCCGTTGCGCGATCCGACGACCTGTCGTACGGTCCAGGCGTCTAGGGATCCCGAGCCGGGGGGTGTGTGCGATGACGACACCGGAGCAGAACGCGGCGACCTGCCGTGAGTTCAACCAGCGAGTCTTCAACGACGGTGACATCTCATATGCGGAGAAGATGTTGACGGACGACTTCGTCGACCACACGCCGCCGCCCGGTGGCACGGGCGACAAGGCATCGACGATCGCGATGTTCCAACAGATGCACGAGCAGTACCCCGGAGCGAAGGCCGAGGTCCTCGACATCGTCGCGAGCGGTGACAAGGTGTCGGTCCGGACCCGCATCACGGGCACGGACACGAAGGGGTTCATGCCGGGGATGCCCCCGACGGGCAAGTCGTACGCATTGGAGTCGATCGACGTCATGACCTTCGACGAGAACGGCATGAACACCGAGCATTACGGCGTCGCCGACATCGCCGGCGCCATGATGCAGCTCGGGCTCATGCCGGGAGGCGGCGCGCCTCCGAGCTGATCCGCTCAGACGATCTCGGCGCCGGCGTCGCGCATGCGCCGGAGCGCCCGCTCGGCATCGCTCTCATGCAGATCGACCGCGCGGATACCATCGGCCAGCACCTCCACCGCGAATCCGAGCATGCGGGCATCGCTCGTCGTTTCGACGACGCAGTAGTCCGTTGCAAGTCCACAGATCACGAGACGCTCCACGCCGCGCTCGCGGAGGAGGTGTTCGAGGAGCGTGGGGTACGTCTCCCCACTCTGCGGGTCGCGCACGCTGAACCCCGAATACCCGTCACGTCCGTCGGATCCCTTGCGCACGACCTCGCCTTCGACGCGGAGGTCGGGATGAAAGGCAGCACCCCACGTGTCGTGCACGCAGTGGACGGGCCAGATCCCCCCGTCGGCGGCGAAGTGTGGCGTGTGCTCCGGATGCCAATCCTGCGTGTAGACGACGAAGGCCCGTCTTTCCAGGCCCTGGCGCAGCTCGGCGTTGGCGACGGGTGGAACCTCCTCTCCGCCCGCCACGTACAGGCTTCCACGCGGATCGGCGAAGTCGTTCTGGACATCGACGATCAAGAGCGCTGTTCGTTCGTCGTAGATCGGCACAGGTCCTCCGCTGGAGCGGATGCTACTTCGGCATGGGAGCATCGTCGGGTGCGACGTGTCCGCGTGATCGTCTCCGGCCATGTTCAGGGCGTGTTCTTCCGGACGAGCTGCGCTCGCGCCGCGGCGCAACGAGGGGTGGCCGGTTGGGTGCGCAACCGGGGCGACGGGAGCGTCGAGGCGGTCTTCGAGGGCTCCACGGCCGACGTCGCCGCCCTGGTGGCGTGGTGTCGGTCCGGTCCCCGCGGCGCCTCCGTCACGGATGTGGACTCGTTCGACGAGTCGCCGATCGGCGAGCGCGGGTTCCGGATCACGGGCTGATCGACCGTGCCCGACGCCTCCCACGCCACGAATCACACGCCTGTTAGCATCCGCGCGATGTTCCTGCGGCAGATCCAGATCCGCGGTTTCAAGAGCTTCGCGGACAAGACCGTCCTGGAGTTCGTCCCCGGTGTGTCCGTGATCGTCGGGCCGAACGGGTCCGGGAAGTCCAACCTCGTCGACGCGATCAGCTGGGCGCTCGGGGAACAGGGACCCCGGGCCCTCCGGGGCGGCCAGATGGCCGACGTCATCTTCGCCGGCACCCCGTCTCGTCCCGCGCTCGGCATGGCCGAGGTCAAGCTCGTGATCGACAACGCCGCCGGCAAGATCCCGGTTCCGATGAGCGAGATCGAGATCGCTCGGACCATCTTCCGGAGCGGCGATTCCGAGTACCGCATCGGTGGCCAGGTCGTTCGGCTGATGGACGTGCAGGAGCTCCTCTCGGAATCGGGGATCGGCCGGGCCCTGCACACGGTCGTCGGTCAGGGGCAACTCGAAGACGTACTCCTGTCCCGGCCGGAGGATCGCCGGAAGTACATCGAGGAAGCCGCCGGGATCGCGAAGCACCGGCGACGGAAGGAGCGGGCGGAGCGGAAGCTCGGCGGCCTGGACCAGGATCTGCTCCGTCTCTCGGACGTCCTGGCGGAGCTCCGACGGCAGCTGAAGCCCCTTCAGCAACAGGCGGAGATGGCCAAGCGACACGAAACCCTCACGGCGGAAGCGGACCGGCTCGCACGAACCCTCGCCGCCGCCAGGCTCCGCGCCCTCGTCCGCGAGCAGGAGCGTCGCCGCGACGGGTGGGATCAGGGCTTGGCGGAGCGCTCGCAGGCGCGACAGCGCCTGGACGCGCTCGACGAGCGCGTGCTGGGAGCCGCGGACGCGCGCGCCGCGGCGACGCGGGCGCTCACCGACGCCGAGCAGGGCGTGCGGGCCACCACGTTCGATCGTGACCGAGCCGAGCAGCGCTACCGGGAAGCGGTCGATCGCGAAGCCACGGCTCGCACGGAGCTCGCGTCCGAGGCGACCCGCGCGGCTCGGTTGGACACGATCACCCAGGAGATCACTCGGATCGAGGCCCTCCTCGCGGAGACGGTGACCGGACTCGAGGCGCAGGAAGCCGCGCTCGCCGCTGCGGAGGCGGCGTACCGGCAGCAGGAGGATCACCGTCGGGAGGTTGAGGACCTCCGCAGAAGGATGGGGGAGCAGGCTGCCGGGCGGCGAGCGGAGCGCGAGACGCTCGAGCGATCGCTCGCGAGCGCCGAGCGAGAGCGTGAGCGCCTGGCCGCGGATCTCGCGTCGGTTCAGGAGCGGATGGCGACGATCGAAGCCGAGCGAGAGACGGTCGAGCGGGACATCGAGCAGCTGGACGGACAGTCCTCTCCGCTCGCGGAGCGCCGAGATCGGCTCGAAGACGAACGTCGGGGCCTGACGGACAGGGTGCAGGAGCTGGGGGAGGCCCGACGCGGCATGCAGGCACGGAAGGACCTCCTCGACGCTCGGCGCACGGACATCGAGGAGACCCCAGGCTCCCGGTTCCTCAGGGATCACAAGGGCCGCGCCGTCGGCCTGCTGAAGGACCTCGTTCGGATCGAACCGGGTCTCGAGCTGGCGCTCGTGGCCGCACTCGGATCGCTCGCGGACGCCGTCGTGTACGAAGACGGCGCGCTCGCCCTGCAGGACGCCCACGAGGGCGGTGGCGCGATCCTTGCGATCGCGGCGGGCGGGCCCGTTCCGCTCGGACGGTCCGGCGAACGACGACTCCTCAGCGTCGTTCACGCCGAACCGGCCGCTCGCGGGATCGTCAGCACGGTCCTTCGCGATGTGTATCTGGCCGACACGGTGGACGAGGCGGTCGCGATGCAACGCGAGCACGCGCAGTCGTCGTTCGTCACACCCGAGGGCATGCTGATCGGCCCCGCGGTGATCCATACCGCGCTGGAAGCGGATGCCCGCCTCCGGGAGATCAAGGCGGAGCTCCAGGTGCTCGCTCACGATCTGTCGGCAACGGAGCAACAGCTTCGTCCGCGCCGCGAGCGGCTCGGCGAGATCGGGGAGGAGGTCGCCTTCCTGCGCGAGCAGATCGAAGCGGCCGACGCGGACATCACCTCCGCGGCCGAGCGCCTGACCTCGTTCGAACGCGACCTGGGAGGGCTCCGGACCGAAGAGGAGATGCTGCGACATCGGATCGCTGCGGTCGAAGAAGGCGAAACGGCGTGGCGGGCCCGGCTGTCGACGATGGCTCCTTCGCCGGCTGAGGACATGCCGGAGCTCCCGCCGCTGCCCCAGTCACCGATCCAGGTCCGTGTCACGGTGGAGACGCTCCGACGCGATCGCGCGAACCACGATCACCGCTCCGCGGAGCTTCGCGCCGAGCGGGACGCGTTGACCGAGCAGGATCCTCATGCGATCCGTCAGGCGTTGGCTGAGGCCTCGGCCTCGCGGAGCGAGGCCGAGGCCACGGCGCGCGCGGCCGAAGCCGCCTGCGCGGCAGCCGGCGAGATCCGCGACGGCGCAGCCGCCGCGGAACGTGAGGCCGCGGAAGCCGAGGCGCGGGTGAACCGCTCGTGGCGGGAGGCCTCCACCCAGCTCGACCGGCTCCGCGAGAAGTACGAGGAAGACGATCGCTCTCGCGGTGACATCGAGCGTCGGATCGCGGACGCCGAGCGCATGCTCCGCGAGGGGTTCGGGGTTGAGCCGCCGGAGGCGCTGGCCGAGCTCGGCGAGGACGATACGGTCGAGGGCATCGGGAAGCGACAAGAGCTGGTGCAGCGGCGTCTCGGCCTCCTCGGCCGGGTGAACCTCCTGGCCGTCGGCGAGCTCGGAGCGGTGCAGGAACGGCACGACTTCATGCAGCGGGAGCTCGATGATGTTCGGGCTGCTCGCCGTGATCTCCTCGAGCTGATCGCGCAGGTCGACCACGACATCACCGAAGCGTTCACCACCGCCTACCACGACGTCGCGATGCAGTTCGAACGGCTGGTCGCCGAACTGTTCCCCGGCGGCGAGGGGCGCCTGGTCTTGACCGATCCGGCGAGCCCCCTCGAGTCAGGGATCGAGATCGAGGCCTCGCCCGGCCGCAAGCGGGTGAAGCGCATCTCGCTGTTGTCGGGTGGCGAACGCTCCCTCACCGCCCTTGCGTTCCTCTTCGCCATCTTCACGGCGCGGCCGTCCCCGTTCTACCTGATGGACGAGGTGGAGCCTGCGCTCGATGACGTCAACCTCAACCGGTTCCTCCGACTCGTCGACGGGTTCGCGAAGGACGCACAGGTCCTGATCGTGACCCATCAGAAGCGCACGATGGAGATCGCGGGGATGCTGTACGGGATCTCTCTGAACGCCGACGGCACCACGAAGGTCGTCGCACAACGGATGGAGCACGCCTCGACGGAGGCTCCGACGGTCCGCGTGCCGCAGGCACAACCCATCCGCTAGCCTTCTCGCCCGATGTTGTGGTACGTCCTCGTCTTCGCGATCCTCGCGGTGCTGCTGGTGATCGCCGGCACGATGAGGATCGTGCGCCGCCGCCGCTCGGCCCTCGGTCATGCCCACGTCTACCCGGCCGCGCCGGAGCATCCCGCGGCGCAACGTCACGCCGAGGCACCGAGGGAGGTCGGTGCCTCCGGCGGTGCGTTCCACAAGGGAGGTCTCGGCCCGACCCTGAGGGGCCTCTTCCACGGCAGCGCGACCGAGACGACCTGGCACGAGCTCGAGGATCTGTTGTTGAAAGCGGACGTGGGACCGAAGGCCGCCTCGGACATGGTGCAGCGCGTCCGCGCCGACCACCCGACGGGGGGCAACGTCGTCGATACCGTCCGCGGAGAGATCCTCTCGATCCTGGGCCCCGA
>DASWDB010000145.1:0-12017 GCA_036395715.1 Actinomycetota bacterium
GAAGCCGTCGACGGCGAGCCCGCCGATGATCCCCGTGGTCAACCCTCCGACGTGCCCGCGCCAGTCGATCCCCGGGATGGTGAACGTGAGGATCAGATTGATCACGATCAGGGTCCCCATGCTCCGCATGCGCGCCGCGTAGAAGGCGAGGTGGCGGCGCTGGTAGTTGTAGGCGAAGAAGACGCCGAAGAGGCCGAAGATGGCTCCGGAGGCCCCCACGGACGGGATGATCGCCGCACCGATCGCGTAACTCGCGACCGACGAGCAGAACCCGGTCACGAGGTACAGGGCGGCCATCCGCCAACGACCGAGCTCCTGCTCGACGACACCGCCGACGATGTACAGCGCATAGCCGTTGAAGGCCAGGTGGATCAGCCCCGCGTGCAGGAACATCGCCGAGAACAGCCGCCACCACTCGCCCGTCGCCACGCCGACGATCTCGCCGCGGGACTGGAACAAGCCGACGTTTGCGCCCAGTCGCACCAGCATGGGGGTCGTGGGCCCACCGACCAGGGAGCCGGGGCCGCCCACGGCCACCTCCACGAAGTACATGCCGACGAGCGAGAG
Source organism: Actinomycetota bacterium (assembly GCA_036395715.1). Taxonomy (GTDB): domain Bacteria; phylum Actinomycetota; class UBA4738; order UBA4738; family HRBIN12; genus AC-51. Next base: position 568 of record DASWDB010000145.1, read on the forward strand.
CAGGATCAGGTTCGTGAGCGTGAGGCCACGCCCGGCCCTGCCGACCCGCTGAGCGGGCCGGTGGAACTCCTGTCGCTGCTCCTTCACGCACTCGGGACACTGATGTCCCACCGGCGCCGGGTACATGCAATCGGTGCAGATCGGTCGCCCGCAGCGCGTGCAATGCACGCCGGTCTGCACGTCGGGGTGCCGGTAGCAGTACTCCATGACCGGCGGTGGTGGCGGGACGGGCGTCGGATCCACGCCGGCAATCGTACGGGCGCGACGTGGATGCGCCCTGTGGATCACCCGTGAGGATCGTGGTCGTGCGGATCGACGTGGACCATGACGTCGGCGAGACGGGGGACCTCATCGAGCAGGGCATGGTGGACGTCGTCCGCGATCGCGTGGCCCTGATGGACCGTGAGGGTCGGCAGGACCGCGACGTTGAGCTCGGCGAGCAGCCGATGGCCGCTCCACCGCGCCCGGGCGTCCGTGACATGCTCGACCCCGTCCACCGCGCCCGCGACCGCCTCGATCAACGCGAGGGTGCTCTCATCGGTTCCGTCCAGCGCACGGTGTAAGACCGTGCGTGCTGCCCGCCAGAGCGTGATGAGGATCGCGATCGTGATCGCGAGCCCGACGAGCGCATCGGCTCGGTCGAACCCGAGCAGGACGCCGATCGTCGCGACGACCACCCCGAGCGATGCGAGCCCGTCGATCCGTGCGTGCAGACCGTCGGCCACGAGGGCCGCGGATCCGATCCGGCGTCCGACGCGGATGCGGTAGGCCGCCACGGCCTCGTTGCCGGCGAAGCCCACGAAGCCGGCGGCCAGCACCAACCCGGGCGACGTCACGCCCTGCGGGTGGATCAGCCGCTGGATCGCTTCGATGCCGGCCACGATGGCCGAGACAAGGATGAACGCGACGATCACGAGGCCCGCGACATCTTCCGCGCGGTGGTACCCGTACGGATAGCGCCGGCTGGGCGGCTCGCGCGCGAGCCGGAACGCGATCAGCAACGGGATCGCCGTCAGCGCGTCCGTGAGGTTGTGGATCGTGTCGGCGAGCAGCGCCACCGACCCCGACAGTATCGCCACGACGAGCTGGATCACGGCGGTGACCGCGAGGCCGCCCAGGGAGATCCACGTGGCGCGGGTCCCCGCCCGGGTCGCGATCAGGGCCGCGTCTGCCGGCCCGAAGTGCTTGTGGTCCTGGTCGGGCATCGCGCGAGCACCGTAACAGCCGATCGAGCGGAGGTGCCGGAGGATCCGGTATCAGCCGGCGACGCGGCGCAGCTCGGTCATGACCTGGCTCGGATCGAACAACGGTCCCCAACGATCGGCGATCCTGCCGCTCGGCGCGATCAGGTACAGCCAGGGCTCCGTGAGATCTCCGTTCCGCAGGAGCCACTGTGCGGCCGCGCGGTTGATCTGGTGCTTGTCGTAGTTCGCGTAGATCTCGACGTGGATGTAGTCGGCGTCCTTGGGGCCGGTCTTCGCGATGCGTTCGAGGGCGTCCGTCGATGGACCGCAGAACTGGCTCTGGCAGTACACGGGCGTCGCGAACAGGACGAGTGCGGCCCGGTGGGCGGCGATCGCGCCGGCGACCGTGTCCCGGTGGAGCTCGGGATCGGGGACGGGGGTGCCGCCCTGCGCACGCGAGTCGATCGCGACCGGGTCGACGTGGGAGCTCATCGTGAGGTTGCGGCTGGGGATCGCCCGCTCCCCAGGCGCCGGGAGGGTCGGTTTCGCGGCAACCGGGAACTGGGTGGAGAGCGACTCGTGCACCCCGTCGACGTCGAAGCCGACGTCGGCCTGCCACACGCCGGCCGCGTCGAACGTGCCGTCGAACTCGTAGACGCCGCGGGCCGTGCTCGGATCGGTGAGCTGTGGGGTGCCGTTGTCCGCCTGGGTCCCGGGGGCCCCGACGTAGTGCGCGGTGCCGTCCAGTGGCGTTCCCGGGCCGCCCTGGAACGGGCTGAGCTTGATGTCGATCGCGCCGGATGTCAGGAGCTCAACGCCCTGGTCCGACGAACGGAACACGCCGATCTGGAACCGCTGCGGCGCGTTGGCGAACAGATCCGTGCTGCCGACCTCGGCGGAGTACGAGGTCGCGCCGTCGGACGTCGACGTGCTCCCCGCCGACGTGCACGCCGTGAGCGCGATCGCGCACGCGAGCAGCGCGACCGCGAGCCGAGACATGGGCACATGTTCTCGTACGCGGCTGAGAACGTCCGGGTTCGTCAGATCGCTCCTTCCAGGCGAAGGAGGAACTCCCGACGCTCGGGATGCCGCCCATAGGTCCCGAACCCCGGTCCGGCCGGGACCACGCGGTGGCAGGGGATCCACAGCTCGACGGGGCAGACGCGGAGGGCGTGGCCGGCCGCGCGCCATGCCCGCGGCCGGCCGCCGTCCCCGGCCACATCGCCGTACGTGCGGAGCTCGCCGTACGGGATCGCCATCGTCGCCCGGTAGACGGCCCGGAAGAACGGGGTGCCGGTGGACCGGAGGTCCACCGGCACGCCGAAGGTCCGGACGCTCCGCGCGAAGTACGCGCGGGCGTCCTCGCGAGCCTCGGCCAGCACGCGGTCCGCGCGGGCTGCCCGCGCCTCCACGCGATCCTCGACCTGGGCGAGGAACGAGCCTCGGTCGGTCGGGAAGCCCGACGCGACGATCCCCGCATCCGTCGCGACGATCGTGAGCTCGCCGAGCGGCGTGGGGATCCACGTGAACCCGAGGCTCAGATCGGGGGCCATGGGAACGGCCGGACCCCGGGGTCGGGTTCGGGGAACCGCCCGAGCGCGAGCAACCGCCCCAGCCGTTCGGCCGTCGCCTCGACCTCCGGCTCGGCGAGGAGCGTCCGAAGCCCGGCGCGGGTGGCACCGCCGGGTTCGAGCGCGGTCGCCAGCCCCGTCAGGTCGACGCAGAGCCGGTCCGGGATCGGCTCGTCCACGAACTCCCAGATCACCGTCCGCAGCTTCGGCTCGTCCGAGAAGCTGACGCCGTGATCGATCAGCCAGATCTTCCCGTCGTCCCCCAGCAGGCAGTGCCCGGCCTTCCGGTCAGCGTTGTTGATGACGACATCGAACAGGGCCACCCGCCGGAAGTCATCCGGCCGCTCCCGCCCGAGCGTGAAGTAGTGCTGGTTCGCATCGAACCGAACGAACAGCTGGAGCGATCCCGGGCCCTCGGGTCCGTCACGGAGGACCGTCGGAGGGACGTTCGGCCACCCGAGGGCGTCGGCGACGACGTAGGCGGCCACCTCGCGCCGGTGTAGCGTCCCCTCGGGGAAGTCCCACAGCGGCGCTTCCCCGCGCTCCGGTTTGTAGATCGCGAAGCACTCCTGTCCCTCGACGTGACAGCGCGCGAGCAAGGTGTCGTTGGACGAGTCGGGCATCAGACCGAGGACCTCGATCTCACCTTCCGCGAGGGCGCGCGGGATCACGCGCGCGCGGCGCGGTGCCCGTTCGTTGCCGGACACACGTGGCCCTCCGGGTCGATCGGGTTGCCGCAGAATCGGCACGTCGGGCGACCACGCTCGGCGACCTCGGCGCCGTGGCGCGACAGCGCGAGCATCTGCTCGCGACTGGCCCACAGGCGGATCGTCTCCGGTTCGCCTTCCAGCCCGAGCGTGAGGGGGTCATCGGCGAGCGCCAACCCCTCCTCGTCGGCTTCGTCCTCGGCCTCGTCGCCCGGCTCGAACTCGGTGACCTCCAGCAGGAACCGGTCCCCGTCCGGGTCGTAGCCGATCGACAGCCGCCCGGCATGGAACAACGGGTCGACGGGTTCCTCGAGCGCGAGCTCCGTCTCGTCGAGCGGGCCGGTCTCGAGCGGCACCTCGGTGAGCAGCTCGAGGACCGACTGCGAAAGGAGCACGACCTGCTCCTTCTCGACGACCACCGTGACGAGATCGGCGCCGGCACGCGCCTGCAGGTAGAAGGTACGCATGCCCGGCTCGCCGAGCGCATCCGCGGTGATCCGATCCACGGGTCCGAGCTCCACGACAGCTATCCTCGCAGCTTCCCCCGGTGGCGGCGTCCGCCGTCGGCGGCTGCCTCCCACGGGGCGACGGCCGGTTCCCCGAAGCGGTCAAGCCCACCCGTGTCGTTCGCCAGCACGACCCGGCGGAAGGTGCCGTCGATCACGACGACGGAGACGGACGCCGTGTCGACGACGATCCGTTGGAACTCGTCCAGCGGGGTCCCGAGCAGGTGGGCGAGGACGATGCGAACGATATCCCCGTGTGTGGCGACGGCGACCCGCCCGCGCCGGTGCCTCCGTGCGATCCGGCCGACCTCGGCGACGGCTCGCGCCTCGGCCTCCACGAAAGCCTCGCCGCCCGGGAACCGGAACCGGGACGGCTCGGTCTGGACGACCTGCCAGAGCTTCGTCCGACGAACCTGCGGGAGCGTCCGTCCGGTCCACGCCCCCGTGTCCATCTCGATCAGGTCGGGGGCCGTCGTGACCCGCAGGCGCTTGGCGGCCGCCAGTGGCTCCACGGTCTGGGTGCATCGGTCGAGCGGACTCGAATAGATGGCCGTCAGCCGCACCGATGCGAACCGCTCCGCGAGTCTCGCGGCCTGGGCCCGGCCGCGGTCGTCGAGGTCGATGCTCGGGGTCTGGCCGTAGAGGACGCGGCCGGTCTGCGCGGTCAGGGCGTGCCGGATCAGGAAGAGGGTCGTCATCAGCCAGCGGCAGCCTACGGGGCGTCGGCTGGCGACGAACCGGCGACCGGAAGCCGCACGACGAAGGTCGACCCGGCGGACAGCTCGCTCTTCACCGTGACCTCACCGCCATGGTTCTCCGCGACGTGGCGCACGATGGACAGCCCGAGACCGGTGCCGCCGGTCTCCCGCGAGCGTGCGCGATCCACTCGGTAGAACCGTTCGAACACCCGCGAGAGGTCGCGTTGGGGGATGCCCATCCCGGTGTCCGCGACCTGCAAGATGACCTTCCCGTCCTCAGCCGAGACCGAGACGTCCACCCGGCCGCCGGGGGGCGTGTAGCGAACCGCGTTGTCGATCAGGTTCCGCACGAGGAGCGCGAGGTCCCGGCCCGATCCGGGGACCGAGGGCACGCCGTCGGCGTGCAGCTTGATCGCGATCCCGGCTTCCTCTGCGCGGTCCTCGAGCCTCTCGACCTCGTCGGCCGCGATCACGTCCAGCCGGACACGTTCGGCGAGGTCGCTCCCGCCCTCGAGACGAGACAGGTCGAGGAGGTCGGACACGATGCGCGACAACCGCATCGCGTCGCGTTGGAGCTGCTCGGTGAACCGACGGGCCGCCGGCGGATCGTCGAGCGCGCCGTCACGGAGGGTCTCCGCCGCAGCCCGGATCGACGCGGCCGGCGTCTTCAGCTCGTGGGACGCGTTCGCAACGAAGTCTCGACGCACCGCGTCGAGCCTCCGTGCCTCGGTCACATCGCGAACGACCACGAGTACCGATCCTCCGTCGCCGATCGGTTGCGAGCTGGCGAGCAGCCAGCGTGTCGGGGCACCGGTTTCCACCTCGACGGCGTTCGCCGCACCCGTGTACCCGGCGCGCCGAGCGGCGCGTCGGATCTCGGTGGGGAAGAGCTCGTCGAGGGAGGTGGGTGATCCTCCGAGATGGGTCGCGAGCGCATCGTTCGCGAAGACGGAGCGCCCGTCCGGGTCGAACAACAACACGCCTTCACGCATCGACGAAAGGATCGTGTCCCGGATCCGACGTTCTTCCGTCGATGTTCGCTCGGTCGCCTCGAGGGACGTCCGCGCCGTGATGATGTCCTCGCGCATCCGGGCGAGGCGCCTCCGGTTGGTCGCCAGGGCTGTCGCGCCGGCGGCCGCCGCGCCGACCGCGGCGGCTGCCGCGGCGATCCCGGCGACGAGCAACGCATCGGCCATCGTGGCCGGAGTCTACGAGCGTCTTCCCGGCGGTTCATCGCATGTTCGCCAACGCTTCGATGAGCGTTCCGTCAGCGCGCCATGCCAGCCTCGAGAGGGCTCCGGCGGCGATCCATCCGTTCATCGTCCGTTCATCGAAGGGCCCCGTGCGTGCCATGTCGGCTTCCTAGCCTCGGGTGGCGGAGACCCGAGATCTGAGGAGGGGGAAGCTCGATGACGAAGATCCGGAGGCTGGCGGGAGCAGGGGTGCTCGCGCTCACGATCGCGCTCGTCGCGATGGCGTGCAGCAGCAACTCCAGCACCAGCGGCGCCTCGGGCGGGGGGTTCGAGGGCGCGGCATTGACCGGCGCCGGGGCGACGTTCCCCGATCCGATCTACGAGCAGTGGTTCAAGGACTTCCAACAGGTCGAGTCCGGCGCGAAGATCAACTACCAGGCCATCGGCTCGGGGGGCGGCGTCGACGCGTTCACGACGCAGACGGTGGATTTCGGGGCGTCCGACGCCCCCCTGCAGGCCGACGAGATCAAGGCGCTCCCGGCGCCTTATATCGAGCTGCCGACCGTGCTCGGCGGGGTCGTGATCGCCTACAACGTCTCGGGCCTCGACTCCGGCCTCAAGCTGGATGGCGACACCGTCTCCAAGATCTTGCTGGGCGATATCAAGAACTGGAACGACCAGTCGATCGCGGCGTTGAACCCAGGCGTCAGCCTGCCGAACACGCCGATCTCCGTTGTCCACCGGTCCGACGAATCGGGGACGACGTTCGTGTACACCTCGTGGCTCTCCTCCCAGAGCAAGGACTGGGACACGAAGGTCGGGGCAGACAAGGCCGTGCAATGGCCGACCGGCACCGGCGGCGACGGGAACGACGGCGTCGCGGCGGCGATCGGGCAGACCGACGGCTCGATCGGGTACCTCTCGTTCGACTTCGCCGTCTCGGCGAACCTGGGGATCGCCGACATCAAGGCCGACGACGGCTCCTACATCACGCCGTCGATCGACTCGATCAGCAAGGCGGGCGGCGGTCTCACGTTCCCGATCAAGCCGACCACGAACATCCTCAACTCCTCTGCGACCGGCGCGTACCCCATCGCGACCACCACGTATCTCCTCCTGTACAAGGACGGCACCGACGTGAACAAGACGCAGACGATCTTCGACTTCGTCACGTGGGCGCTCACGAAGGGGCAGGCGACGGTGCAGCAGCTCAACTACTCACCGCTCCCGTCGGACATCGCGTCGCAAGGGCTCACCTCCCTCTCGGCGATGACCGTGAACGGTCAGCCCCTCACCGCCTCGGCGGCCGTCACCGGGTGAGTGACCAGACCGTCGTCCTGGGTGCCGGGGCGCCGGCGCGCGTGCGCCGGTCGCGTCTGATCGACCGCGGATTCCGCGGCACCACACTGGTGGTCGGGCTCGGTCTGATCGCGCTCCTCGCGCTGATGCTGGTCGAGCTGACCACTGGGGCGTGGCGCACGTTCGATGCGTTCGGGTTGCATTTCTTCGTGGGGACCTCGTGGAACCCCGTTTCGGGCCGCGAGGATTTCGGGGCACTGCCATTCATCTTCGGCTCGCTCGTCACGTCGGGGGTGGCGATCGTGATCGGGGTGCCGATCGCGGTGGGGCTCGCCCTGTTGCTGAACCAGGTGCGTGGCTCGATCGCCAACCCGCTCACCGTCTTCGTCGACATCCTCGCGGCGATCCCGAGCGTCGTGTACGGCCTGTGGGCCTTGTTCGTGCTGAAGCCGATCTTCGATTCGTCCGTCGAGCCCTTTCTGATCGGCACGCTCGGGAAGGTGCCGCTGATCGGAGCGCTGTTCCGCGGGAAGGCGCAGGGCCCGGATCTGTTCACGGCGGGGGTGATCCTCGCGATCATGATCCTGCCGATCGTGACGGCCGTGAGCCGCGAGGTGATCGCCGTCGTGCCGCGCGACCTCCGCGAAGCCGCCCTCGCGCTCGGAGCGACGCGGTACGAGTCGGTGCGGCTGGCCGTCCTGCCCTACGCACGGAGCGGCATCGTCGGCGCGTCGATGCTGGGCCTGGGTCGTGCGCTCGGCGAGACGATCGCGGTGTCCCTGGTGGTCGGGAACACGCCGCGGATCGGATGGTCCCTCATGCAGCCAGGCGCCACGATCCCGTCGTGGATCGCCAGCAGCTTCCGCGAAGCGACGAGCGTCGGACTCCACCGATCGGCGCTGCTCGCCCTTGCCGTCACGCTCGTGATCGTCGCGTTCTTCCTTGCCGTGCTCTCCCGTTTACTCGTGCGCCGGACGGCCGAGCTCGTCAGTGGCCCGTCCGCGGACGAGGTGCTCACCGAAGGCATCTATCCGAGGGCCGGATGAGCGCCGCCGCCGGAACCGTCTCGCTGGGCCCCGTCCGGGGGATCCGTCGCGCCAAGGACACGGGGTTCACCGTCTTCCTGTGGACGTGCGCCGTGCTCGCGTTGGTCCCGCTCACGTGGATCGCGTTCTACGTCGTCTCGAAGGGGATCGGCGCCCTGTCCTGGAACTTCTTCACGAAGGAGCCTGCCGGTCCGCTGAACCCGCAGGAGGGTGGCATCGTGCAGTCGTTCGTGGGGACCGGCTTGATCGTCGGGCTCGCCACGGTGATCGCCGTCCCGCTCGGGATCCTCTCCGGGATCTACCTGGCCGAGTACGGGAAGGGCCGGACCGCATCGGCGATCAGGCTGGTCGCGTACGTCCTGCTGTCCACCCCCTCGATCGTCGCAGGAGCCTTCATCTGGGCGCTTGTCGTCGTCGCGCTGGGCAACTTCTCCGCGCTCGCAGGCGGGCTCTCCCTCGTCGTGCTGATGTGGCCGATCGTCGCGATCGCGAGCGAGGCGGTGCTCCGGTTGGTCCCCCAGGAACTACGCGAGGGCGCGCTCGCGCTCGGCCTCCCTCGGTGGAAAGCGATCGTACGGGTCGTGATGCCCACCGCCGGGGCCGGGCTCCTCACGGCCGTCATGCTCGCGGTCGCGCGAGCCCTCGGCGAGACCGCGCCGGTGCTGCTGACCGCCCTCGGCAACGACTACATCAACACCGACATCCGGGCGCCGACCGACGCGGTGCCGCTGCGGGTCTACGACTACGCGCGGACACCCGTCGAGGCCCTCCACGGCTTCGCGTGGGGTGGGGCGCTCGTGCTGCTGGCCGCGGTACTCTTCCTGGCCATCTCGACGCGCGTCCTGTCCAATCGTCAGCAGAAGAGGATCGCGTGAGGAAAGTGGAGATCGTCGACCTCAACGCATGGTTCGGCTCGAACCATGTGCTGCATGGTGTCAACCTGACGGCGAGGCCGGGATCGGTCACGGCGATCATCGGCCCGTCGGGCTGTGGGAAATCGACGCTGATCCGGTGCCTGAACCGCATGCACGAGGAGGTTCGCGGCGCCCGCGTCGAGGGGAAGGTGCTGTTCGACGGGACCGACATCTACGGGACGGACGTGGACCCGGTGGCGGTACGTCGGCGGATCGGCATGGTGTTCCAGCGGCCCAACCCGTTCCCGACGATGAGCATCCTCGACAACGCGACCGCGGGTCTCCGGCTCTCGGGCGAGCGGCTCCCGCGGTCGAAGCTGGCCGAAGGGGGCGAACGTGCCCTCAGAGCCGCTGGGCTTTGGGACGAGGTCAAGGACCGGCTGGATGAGCCCGGCGGCCGCCTGTCGGGTGGACAGCAGCAGCGGTTGTGCATCGCGCGCGCACTGGCGGTGGAACCAGAGGTCATCCTGCTCGACGAGCCCGCCTCCGCGCTGGACCCGGCCTCGACGCTCCGGATCGAGGAGCTCGTCGGGGGTCTCAAGGAGCGCTACACGATCGTGATCGTGACCCACAACATGCAGCAGGCCGCTCGCGTCTCCGACTGGACCCTGTTCATGCTCTTCGGGGAGGTCGTGGAGTTCGGACCCACCGAGAAGGTGTTCACGACCCCGGACGACAAGCGGACCGAGGATTACGTGACGGGGCGGTTCGGCTGATGACCGAGACGCGGCGGACGTTCCACGACGAGCTCGACGATCTGCAGCGCGAGATCCTCGAGATGGGCGAGCTGGCGGGGACGGCCGTGCAGGATGCCGTGCACGCCATCACCCACAACGACGCGTCGGAGGCCCAGCGCGTGATCGACCTGGACGATCCGATCGACCGTCGCTACCTCGACATCGAACAGCGGACGTTACGGACGCTCGCCCTGCAGACGCCCGTCGCCGCCGATCTCCGCCTGATCTCGGCGATCATCCACTCCAGCCTTCATCTCGAGCGGATCGGCGATCAGGCGGTGAACATCGCCAAGCTGTACCTGATCGCGAAGGATCTCCCGGGGAGCGACGCGATGCGAGCACAGATCCGTGAGATGGGCGATCTGGTCGTGCAGATGCTCCGCACGGCGTTGGAGGCGTTCGCCACGCGGGACCTCGAGCTCTGCCTGCGGCTACCGGCGATGGATGACCCGGTCGACCGCCTCAACCGAGCGACCCATCTGGAGGCGTTGAAACTCGCGGACGATCCTGCCGCCCTCGATTGGGGGCTCCACATGAACCTCGCGGCGCGAGCGCTCGAGCGGGTCGGCGACAACGCCGTGGACATCGCCGAACAGGTCAGCTTCCTGATCACGGGCGAGTTCCGCGAGTTCACGGATGCGTCCCACGAGGTGCAGCCATGAGCGATACGCAACGCCGGATCCTCCTGGTGGAGGACGAGGAATCGCTCGCCGAATCGATCCGCTACTCGCTCGAGCAGGATGGGTACGCGGTGACGATGGCCTTCGACGGACGGAAGGCGATCGAGCGGTTCCACAGCGACGATCCCGATCTGGTGATCCTGGACCTCATGCTGCCCGAGCTGTCTGGGCTCGACGTTTGCCGGCTGATCCGGAAGGAGTCCAACGTTCCGATCGTCATGGTGACCGCGAAGGACTCCGAAGCGGACAAGGTGGCGGGTCTCGAGCTCGGTGCCGACGACTACGTCACGAAGCCGTTCTCGATCCGCGAGCTCGTCTCCCGCGTGCGCGCGCACCTGCGGCGGGCGCGGATGCAGGCGCCGACGCCGGCGGACGAGATGCTGAGCGGGGGGCCGATCGAGATGGACGTCGCGAAGCATGAGGTCAGGGTCGGAGAGGGGCTGGTGGCGTTCCCCCCGAAGGAGTTCGAGCTGCTCGAGGCGTTCCTCCGACGGCGCGGCCGCTTGCTGACCCGCGAGTTCCTGATCGAGGAGATCTGGGGCCACGACTACGTGGGCGACACGAAGACCCTCGACGTGCACGTGAAGCGGATCCGCCAGAAGATCGAGAACGACCCGCATGAACCGGAGCTGCTGCTCACCGTCCGTGGCCTCGGATACAAGTTCGTCGCCTGAGACAGCCTTCCGGCCACGTCGTTCATCTTTCGTTCACCCGCTGGACACATGGGGATGGCACCCGGTACCTTCCGCAATCCGGAGACGTCGGAGACGAGGAGCCACGACCGTGCCGTTCCAGGTGATCCCGCGCGAGCTCGTCTTCTACGACCTGCTCGACGCGGCCGCGCGCAACGTCGCTGATGCTGCGGGGGAGCTGCTCGCACTCGTCGACGATCTTCCGCACGCGGCCGAGCACGCG